>NZ_JBVOON010000013.1:0-147639 GCF_055664235.1 Rhodococcus sp. NPDC019050
ACCGGCACCAGCCGGTGGCGTGTGAGATCGACTGATCGACTGCAAGTAGGAATCGGCTCTAGAACCGACCGGACCGACTATCGGGGACCTGCCACACCACACATCGCGGCCGGTAGCGAGGCCAAGCGAATACGCTGTGAAGACAGTTGTTCTCCCTGACTGAACCTTCTTGTCGCCAATCGCCGGCCAAGTCTTGAACTCGTCGTTGCGCTGGTTGACCCAGTCGCCGTGAACATTGGGTGTGATGGCCTGCCACTCGATGCTGGCAAGGGTGCTGTCTTCGATGATGCGGAGCTTGTCTTCGCGGCTCATGTAGTCGCCGATGTCCCGATAGAACACCTCCACCGGCCCGATGTGTTTGGGGTTCTTGATGCCGACGAAGATGGCGACGGTATTGCGACTGCCGGATCCGAAGACCTTCCCACCTTCCCTGCGGGAGAGCTCACCGGCAGTCCGTTGGTTGCCGCGCAGATTGTAGACGTAGATGCGGGAGTACTCGTCCGAGAGGGACAGGCGGATGCCGTCGGCGGTGTTGCCGTCGATCCAACCGCCGTTCGAAACGAACGCAACCACGCCAGTGTCGCCGATACGGTCGGTCGCCCACCGGAATGCCCGCAGGTACGAGTCGTAGAGGGTCCGCTGACTTTTCGCGGTCGAGCGCTTGGCGTACGTGTCGGCGATCCGACCGTCCAGAGTCGGGTAGCCGATGTTCGCGTTGAGATCGTTCGCGGAGGTCTGCCCGACCGAGTACGGCGGGTTGCCGATGACGACATTGATAGGGGTGGCATTCTGCCGGACGATGCGATCGTTGTTCTGCGGAAACATCACCGCGTCGAGACTGTCGCCGTCCTCGGTGATCTGGAAGGTATCCGCGAGGACGATGCCCTCGAAGGGGCTGTAGGTCGAGGCACTGTCCGTGCCGATGAGGGCGTGGTAGGTGGACTCGATGTTCACGGCCGCGATGTAGTAGGCGAGGAGCATGATCTCGTTGGCGTGCAACTCGTTCGCGTACTTACGGACCAGATCGCCGGGTGCAATGAGCCCGGACTGCAGCAGCCTGGTCATGAAGGTTCCAGTGCCGGTGAACGGGTCGAGGACGTGGACGCCTTCGTCTGTGAGGCCGCGGCCGAACGCTTCCCGCGATGCCTGGTCGGCGGCGCGGAGGATGAAGTCGACGACTTCGACCGGGGTGTAGACGATGCCCAGGGCCTCGGACTGCTTCTTGAAGCCGATGCGGAAGAACTTCTCGTACAGTTCCGCGATCACCTTCTGCTTGCCGTCGGAGGTCGTGACCTCGGCGGCCCGGACCCGTACCGAGGCGTAAAAACCCTCGAGCTTCGCGGTCTCCGCCTCCAGGCCGGAGTCGCCGAGCGTGTCGACCATCGCCTGCATCACCCGGGAGACCGGGTTGTGGGAGGCGAAGTCGTGTTCGGCGAACAGGGCGTCGAACACCGGCTTGGTGATCAGGTGCTGGCTGAGCATGCTGATCGCGTCGTCGCGGCTGATGGAGTTGTTGAGGTTGTCCTTGAGCCCTTGGTGGAACAGCTCGAACGCCGCCGCGACCTCGGGGTCGGCGCCGTCGAGGAGTGCGCGGATGCGGGTGATCTGCGCGGCGGCGATGTCCGCGACATCGGCGGCCCAGTCCTCCCAGTAGGCCCGGGTTCCGACCTTGTCGACGATCTTCGCGACGATCGCCTCCTGCCACTCCGATAGTGAAAACAGCGCCATCTGCTGTGCCAACTGCCCACCGGCACCGGGCGCGGTGTCGGCGCCAACGGGGTCCGAAGGT
Source organism: Rhodococcus sp. NPDC019050 (assembly GCF_055664235.1). Classification (NCBI taxonomy): domain Bacteria; kingdom Bacillati; phylum Actinomycetota; class Actinomycetes; order Mycobacteriales; family Nocardiaceae; genus Rhodococcus; species Rhodococcus sp. NPDC019050. The sequence continues at coordinate 1,790 of NZ_JBVOON010000013.1, forward strand.
TCGGAGGTGCCTGTGCCGCCGACGGATTCGTCGTAGTCGCTGACGGGGCCGATGTGATCGCCCATCAGCATGCTGGTGCCCTTGCCGACTTTCTTGCCGGCAGCGGTGGAGTTCAGAGCGATGGAATTGACCATCGCGTTGAACCGGTCGTCGTGCGCACGCAACGCGTTGAGGACCTGCCAGACCACTTTGAACCGCTGGTTGTCCGACAAGGCCCGCGCGATGGCGAGACGCCAGCTGGGACCGCGACGGGCAGGATGATGTAGCCGTAGTCCTTGTTGTCGGCCTTGCGCATCACCCGGCCCACGGACTGGACGACGTCGACCACGGAGTTGCGGGGGTTGAGGAACATCACCGCATCCAGCGCGGGGACGTCCACGCCCTCGGAGAGGCAGCGGGCGTTGGTAAGGATCCGGCACTCGCCCTCAGGCACGGGGGCTTTGAGCCATGCGAGTTCGGCGTTGCGCTGCAAGGCGTTGAAGGTGCCGTCGACATGGTGGACCGAGCACGCGAGATCGAGGTTCGTCGACGACACCGCATGCCCGTCGTTCTCGTTCTCCGCGAGCAGGTCCCGGTAGGCGTCCACCACGGAGGGGAACACCTCGGCGACTTGCTTGGAGGCGGCGATGTCCTTCGCGAACACCACCGCCCGCCGCATCGGGGCCTCGCCGGGGGCGAATCCGGTTCCGTCAGGTGTCTTCCCTGCGCGTTTGGCGAGGCCGTTCCAGCAGCCGACGATCTTCGACGCGTCATCGAGCCGCAGCTCGGAGAACTCGCCAGCCAACTGCTGCTGAAGCGGGGAGGCGACGAGGTCCTCGTCGACGGTCAGCACGATCACCTTGTAGTCGGTGAGCAGACCCCGCTCGACGGCGTCGCCGAACGATAGGCGGTGGAACTCGGGCCCGAACTTGTCCTCGTCGTCCATCGACGACAACTCGGCGGAGTGCTCGTCGGCCTTCTCCCGAACGGACTCGTCGAAGATCCTCGGCGTCGCCGTCATGTACAACCGGCGGTCGGCCTTGAGGTAGGTGGCGTCGTGGACCTTCACGAAGTTCGACTCGTCGTCCCCGAACAGTGTGACGCCCGTGGTGCGATGCGCCTCGTCGCAGATCACCATGTCGAAGGCGTCGACGCCCTGCGTCTGCGCCTTCGCGACGACGGGGAGGGACTGGTAGGTGGTGAACACCACCGTCAGTCCCTTGGCTCGTTTGCGGTGTCCCATCTCCTGCACCAGGGTCGCGGCGTCGGTGGTGACGGGGATCGCGACGTCGTGGACTGCAACGTCCTCCGCGGAGCGCGAGACCTTGGTGTCCGAGCACACCGCGAACGCCCGCAGCTCAAGCTGGGTTTGCGCGGTCCATTCCCGCAGCGTCTGCGACAGCAGAGAGATCGACGGCACCGCGAACAGAATCTTCGCGCTCCCACCATTCTCGGTGGCGGTGCGTTCAGCGATCTTCAGCGCCGTGAACGTCTTTCCCGTGCCGCAGGCCATGATCAGCTTGCCGCGGTCATTGCCGGCCTCGAACCCGCCGAACACCGCATCGATCGCGTCCTGCTGATGGCTGCGTGGCTCGTGCCGTTTCGCCTCCGACAGGCCGACCTGCAGTTCACCGGCCGGCCAGGCGATGTCCCAGTCGATCGGCGACTCCGCGATTTCTGCCAGGCCGATCCGCTGCACCGGCACGTTCTGCCCGTCGAGGGCGTCCTCGGCGTTCTTGCCCCACCGGTCGGTGGTGGAGATGATTACCCGGTTCGTGAACGGCTTCTTCCCCGACGCGGTGAAGAACGAGTCGATGTCACCCTTGGCGAGGGTGTGGGTCGGTTCGTAGAACTTGCACTGAATCGCTGTCAGAGCGCCAGTGTCGCGTTCGCGGGCGACGAGGTCGATTCCGGTGTCCGGTTTGCCGTCGCGGCCCGGCCAGTCGGTCCACCGCCACACCTGGTCGTACTGCTGGGCGAGCATCGGGTCGAGTTGAAAGTAGCGGACCATCAGCTGTTCGAACTTGGTGCCTCGTTCCGAGTTCGTCGGCGCCTGCCGGAACGCCTCGATGACCTCGTGAACAGAACCCATGACCGACCCCACCCCTTCGCAGACAACAGCAACGCTCAGCAGGTCATCTTGCCCGGTTGCGAATGTAGGCGATGCATAGACCCGAGCGAAGACACAAATCATTCGCGAGGTCAGCGCTACAGCGTCTGCAAGCCGTTGCCGCGCGAAGGTCCATCAGTGCAGTGCGCCGTGTATCCGAGTACTCGCGAAACCGCGCCTATGCCTGTTCGGGACGGGCAGTGGCGGGGCTATGCGCGGTGCGTGTGGCGGGTGTAGAGGGGTGAGGTTGTCATGCCAGGGCGACCGCCCTGCGCCAGCGGTAGACGGTGGTGCGGTGGACTCCGAGTTGGCTTGCGACGCTGCGCGGGTCGATCCCTTCGTGGAGCAGTTGCAGTGCCCTGGTTTTCGTCGCGCCCTCCCGTGCCGCATTGGGCGGATCAACGGGCTCTGAGGACACACCGCCGGACAGTGTCCCGTCCGGCTCGGGGTCCGGCTCGACGATGAGCGTCGACGACGGAGTGCACAACTCGATCGTGTCAGTGATTCGGGGTGCTGCAGCTGCAGCACCTGCATCGAGTCCGTCAGGCGACTCCTCCGAGGCTGCGATACCGACTGTTGCGCGGCGTAGCACGACAGCCAAGTGCGCTACAGCAACCAGCGCTACCGGCGGCACTGCGGCAACAGTGGCACGCAACCAGATGGGTAGCGGCCCGTCCGGTAGCCCGGCGTGCAACACATTGCCCGCGACCGAGACCAGGGCACCGACGAGCAGTAGCAGCCAGGCGTAGCGCCCGGCACCCGCGACAACTGCAACCGTTGCTACCAGGATCAGCCCGTCGACGATCGCGGGCCACAGCCACGGCACCGTGACACCCGAGCGCGCAGCAAGGTCGGTCAGAGCGGCGAACGACAGGACGAACGCCGCTGCGCAGATCGCGGTAGTTCCTGCGACTGCGACACCCTGCGACAGACGGTGTTGCGTCACTGGGTCACCTCGTCGGTGGCGCCGACATGCCATTCGAGGGCGGATTTGGTCATGATTCCTCGTTTTCACAGGTCAGATGTGGGCGGGGCGGGGGTACGGGGGTACGGGCCGTACCCCCGCCGCTTCAGCAGGTCAAAGCGAGTTTTCGAGGGGGGTACAGTCCGTACCCCCGTACTCCCCCAGCAGCGCGTACACCCCCGCAGTCTCAATAACCGCGCCTTCTTCGATCAGGTCGGCCAATGTCGGGTCAAGATCACCCCGTAGGTCGTTGCGCATCGCCGACCGAAGGTCCTTTCGGGTGGATTCCCCGCGCCTGAGCCTGCGCAAGACAGCGCTACGTGCCCGATTTCGGAGATGCTGCGCCGCCCGATCGTGGAGTAGATCGGCCTCGTCTGCCTTCACCTCGGCACGTGCACGGTTCGCCGCTCGGGTGCGCTCGGCGAGAGTCCGTTCGATGCCAGTACGGGCGCGGTTCGACTCCCGGACCACGATCCCCGCCAACGTCCAGTCCTCACCATCGATGACAGTGCGTCCGTCGAGGATCAGCAGCGCAGCCGCCACCTTCAACTGAGTCAACATCCGGTGCCCGTCGAGGGGATCGACGTCCTCGCCCCGAAGGATCGCGACCCGGTGCCGGTCCATCGCCACACGAGCAATCTCGGGCACGGTCAGGTGGACCCGGCCGCTACCCCAGCGCGGCAGCTTCACCACAAACGGGGCCGGTGCCGGCGGTGGCTCGTCGGGTGCATCCGGGTCGTCTACGCGGAGGAACACGAACCGTTGCGGCGTTCCCCCGTCTGCGTCGTGCAGCAACGGTCCGGCTTTCGCCGGCTGCACCCCAACGAGCAGCGATGCCCGGTAAGTGTGCGCGGACAGCACTGAGCACGTGGCTTTGGATGCGTTGTTGAAACCAAGCTGCTCGCCCATGTAGAGCTTCCGCAGTTCGGCCATGAGTGTGGCACCCTGCCTCTGCCCGAGCGCCGTGAGAGTGTCGACCTCGGGCACCGAGAACAGCGCACGCGTACGAGGATTCGGCTCTTCGTCGCTGGTGCCGGCGGGGCGGTATGTGCGCGCCACACCTTCCCCAGATCCGAGCGGCAGCTCGTCGAGGTCGATAACTCGGCCGTTGAAATCGACGAACTGCACTGCATCCCGACCCGCGCCCTCAGAGGCACCCTTGCCAGACCCCGAGTGCCCTACGAGTGCACCGAACAGGTTGAGTGAGACAGAACCCCCTACCGTCGGCGGGATCATCACGTTGGGTTCGACGCTGGCGACGGCCCGTGCGAGGACAACAAGAAGTGTCGACCACGGCCCGGATCGTCGAGCACGGGCGAACTCGCGGATATGTTCCAGGACCGGACGAGCAGTCCAGAAGCGTTCCGCCACCGGCAGTTCTGTCACAGCGACGCTCATACCACGGCCCCCGTTGCCTCACGGAGCTTGGACAACCGATCGGCGTGCGCGACAGCGGCGGCCCCTCCCAATCGGAGCAGCGGCAACAGGTCATGTTCAGCAAAACTCGCTGAGGCTTCAACCAACGACTTGCCGAGTATCTCGAATCTCCTTCTATAGGACTCGGAGACAACGGCGCACGCATACGAGCAGACTGCGAGGGGTGAGGCTGCTGCCTCATTGGTTGTGGCGTCGAGTAGGTGCTTACGGAGCGTCTCACCCGCATGACCGGCAGTCAGCCCGCAGCGGGTCAGCTCGTCGAGTACCGTCACCGGGTCGTGTGGCCGGCCTGCGGCGCGGAGCTCGGCGGCGGTCTCGAATATGACACCGAGGCTCGGGTTGTCGAAATCCGTTGCAAGCACGTGCTCGAACGCTGCAGCAGAGTCGACTGTGGATGCGCGGAGGATCGCGGCATCGAGCAGCCCCTCTGCAGCGAGGGCATGCTCGACGGCACTCACAACGACTCCCGAACCTCGGCGGCGGCCCGAGCCTCGGCGGCGTCGACGGCCTGCGCGAGCGCAGCACCGAGCACACGAGCGGCGCTCGGGCTTAAGCTGCCGCGGGTTTCGCACCACACCTGCATCTCAGTCCCGCGGAGTCGACCCACAACGAGGAGATCCAGCGCCGTAGTCACTGTGGCCATGTTGCGGTCGCTGACGAGTGTCCGTTCGTAGGTGCGATACACCTCGGCCGGGGTCACGGTCTCGCCGTCATCGAACGCCGACTCGGCACCGACGAACCAGCATGGGGCACTGTCGGCAACAATCTGATACTCGAGCACGTCGCCGGTCCCGAGCCTGGCCGTCATTGCAGCGGGGTCGAACGCCATGCTGGAACCGAGGTCGTTAGCCCACGTCGACGCGTGGGTAATCGCGGCATCCTTTGCGGCCACGTCCGTCGTGAACGTGCCGAGCTGGTCAACCTGCCCAGTGTCGAAACAGCAGGCTACGGCGTAGCCGGTAAAGTCGGTCATCGAACCTTCTTCTTGGTAGGGGTCGGATTCACTGCCCGTCCGGTGTTCCAGCACCGGGCGGGCGCTTTCGTTCGTAGCCGCCGTGGCCATCAGGCCGCGCCGCCGGTGGCCTGGGCGTCCTCCCACGCGATGATGTCGCTGAGCTTGTAGCGGGCAAATCGGCCAATCTTCGAGAACCGCGGCCCCTTCTTCTGCGTCGCCCACTGCGCCAACGTCTTCGCCGGCAGCTTCAGCCGACCCGCGACCTCGTCGCGACTCAGCCAGTAGTCCTCACTGGTATGCATCTCGCCTCCGACTATCTCAAACTTCGATTTATTTAATCGACTATCACGATACGCATTGAGATTCGTTGGTCAATACCGCAAACTGCGATACCCTGGTGCCGTGGACGCAGACGAAGCGGTAGGCAAGCGAATCGAAGATCTAAGAACCTCCCGAGATCTCAGTCAGGGAGAGCTGTCGGACCTACTCCGGGCAGCTGGCCTGAACTGGTCACAAGGAACGGTCTCGCGAGTCGAAGCAGGGACCCGCCCAGTTCGGTTCACTGAGGCGTTCACGGTCGCCAAGGTTCTCGGCGTGGATGCGATAGCACTAGCGCCTGCGGGCGGTGGCCTTCAGTACGTCTACCAGCAGAACCTAGACGCGATAGTGACGGAACTGCAGGACCTGCGAGGGAGCGAACAACGGTTCGATCGGGCGATCGGTGAGTCTCAGATCATGCGGTTCGCGATCGAACTATCCGAGGGCCGGCAGGGTCCGTACGTCGCGCACTCATCGGTGGCTGCAATTACCCACTGGCTGGCACACCATCTGCGGACCACTCCGGTGAGCGCGCTGGAACTGCTGGGCATTCCGAGTGCGGTCACCGAGGAGCGATTGACCCGCGCCGACGAGGACTTCCGTTCCTTCAAAGAGTCCGGCCTGGACGCGAGATGGGAAGGGCCAGAATATGCTCCGAACATCGGCGAGTGGACCCATGACTACATAGACCGGTGCGGACTAGCCGTGGTTCTGCCAGAAGGTACAGGGCGGGATTGGGGGTACACCCTAAACAGGGTCCACGAGCGGCTGCACGACGCTGCGATAGCCGACCTATGGCGACACTACTTCCCGTTCGTTGCTGTGTCACCGAGCGCTCGAGATAGCCGAGACGTGAGGCTGGAAACTCCTGCCGTCGAGGGAATCGACGTAGCCGAGATTGATGCGCAATGCACAATGCCCACGCCGCCCGGTTCCCATCTGAAATGAAGCGCTAGATGGCCGGCAGACCACCGCTTCGCATCGGGCAGCACGGAAAGATCACACGCCGCGACCTCGGCGGCGGTATCTGGCTTGCGCACTGCCGGTTCCGCGACACAGACGGCGTCGTCAGGCGCGTTGAGCGACGCACCCCCGCCGGCACCCGCGACCAACATGGGAAGGTCGCCGAACAGGAGCTTCTCGACCACCTCGATTCACGTCGTGCACCGAGCGAGAACGAGGTGACCGACTCGACCACCATCACGGCATTGATGACGACGTACCTGCTGCGCCTCGACGACGAGGGTCGGGCCGCGGCGACGATGGACACGTACCGGTTCGCGGCCGGGAAGCTCGAGGGCAAGATCGGCGGCGTCCGGGTGGGTGAGGCCACGGCTGGCCGAATCGACACGGCGATACGGGCGATGAGCAAGGCGCACGGGCCGACGATGGCGCGGCAGGCGAAGACAATCCTTCGGGGCGCCCTTGGTATCGCGGTGATCGCCGGCGCCCTGGACGCGAACCCGGTGCGCGACGTCTCCCCCATCAAGTCCAAGACACCCCCGAAGGGTGCACGGGCACTCACGGCCGACGAGCTGCGCGCACTGCTCGGCGCGCTCGGCGAGTCGGAGTACTGCGTGGCGAACGATCTGGTCGACCCGATCACGCTCCTGATCGCGACGGGCCTACGCCGCTCGGAGCTGCTCGCGCTGCGGTGGTCGGACGTCGACGACGAGGCCGGCACCGTGGCCGTGTCCGGGAAGGTCGCGCGATCGAAGGGCGTCGGGTTGCAGCGCGTCGAGGCGGCGAAGACTGCAGCCGGGCTGCGGACCATCGCGTTGCCGCTGTTCGCGCTCGAGATGTTGAAGCGTCGGGCCGACGAGCCGCAGCTCGGGAAGCTCGGCGTCATCTTCCCGTCGACGGCCGGCACCCTGCGCGACCCGAACAACCTTGGGAAGCAGTGGCGGAAGGTGCGCGACGACCTCGGGGTGCCGGACACGACGTCGCACAGCTTCCGTAAGGCGCTCGCCACGCTGATCGACGAGGAGGGGCTGTCGGCCCGGGTCGGGGCCGACCACCTCGGCCATCGGCACGTAAGCATGACGATGGACCGGTACATGAGCCGCGGTCGGACGCACTCTGCAGTGGCGGATCTGCTGGATAGAACCGTCGCCGTAAACGACGAATAAACGTCGGATGGCACCTCTCCCGGTTGGGAAAAGTGCCATCTACGTGGGGCGGGCGGGGCTCGAACCCGCGACCAATGGATTATGAGTCCACGGCTCTAACCGACTGAGCTACCGCCCCTCTGCGACGACGGGTCGCCGCAGAACGCTGCCGCATCGGACAGCGCTCCGGAATGGTACCTGGGGTGGCACCGTCGAATCGAGACGGGGTGACCCCGCCATGTCACGACCGTCACATCGACCGGCCCCGGGCCACAAACGAAAAATCCTCCCACCCCGTGACGGGTGGGAGGATTTCAAGCGCTCCCCCGGCTGGACTCGAACCAGCAACCGTTCGATTAACAGTCGAATGCTCTGCCAATTGAGCTACAGGGGATTGTCCTGCGGTGCTCCGCGGTTTCCCCCGGTGCGTGGAAAACCATAGCGCCCAACCCGCCGCGGTGCCAAATCGCCTGCACAGTGCGCGTCCGGCCCAAGATCAGGCAGGATGGAACAGACGCGTAGCCACGGGTGGAAGGACAGCACATTGATGGGTTTGTTGGTCGGAGTCGCCGCGGGCTATGTACTCGGCACCAAAGCGGGTCGTGCCCGATACGAGCAGATCAGCAAGACCGCGAGGGCGGTGGCGGGGAGCCCGGTCACCAAGAAGGCGATCGAGGTGGGACGACAGAAGCTCGCCGACTCGCTGAGTCCTCAACCGAAGCTCGAGCCGATGAAGCCGATCGACGAGCACACGACGATCATGATCCCGCGGGATCAGCTCAAGAAGTAGCTGCTCAGCCGGCCAGGCCGTCGCCGCTCGTGTCGCCGATGGCCTGGTCGAGCAAGCTCCGCCGGTACTGCTCGAGTGCCATGAGGTCGCCGAGCAGCGCGTGGAACTCGTCCGATTCGGTGGCGGGCGAGATGCGCTGCAACTTCGACTTCAGTTCCGCGACCTGCTCCCCCACCCACACCTCTTGGAGACGTGCCAGTACGCCGCCGATGTAGCGCGGGATGCGGTCTTCCTCGGCCGGTATCGGCTCGACGGCGAGTTCCATCACCAGCGAATGCGCCACAGGGTCCTTGGCGGCCCGGCCGACAGCGTCGACCCACTCGCCGCCACCCATACCCGACCCGGTTCCACCGGCAGCCGCGACGGCCGTGCGCACCGCCGCATACGCGGGATCGGTGAACGTCTCGTTCGGCAACGAATCGAAGACGGTCCCGGCGATTCCCGGATACTGCAGTGCCGCCTTGAGCGCGTCGCGCTGCGGCCACAACGACGGGTCGTTGGGGCGAGGCCGACGCAGAGCCGACGCAGGCGCTGCGGGGGCCACGGTGGCTCCGGCGCGCGGTTTCGTTTCCGGTGCCCGGGCGCCCCGCCGGGCTTCTTCCTGCACCCGGCGTCGCACCGCTGGGATGTCGTCCCAACCGACCCAGTGCGCGAGTTGCACCGAGTAGTTGTCGCGCAGGGTCCGGTCCTTGATCTGTGCGACAACCGGCACGCAGCGGCGCAACGCCTCGACTCTGCCCTCTGCATTGTCCAGATTGTGTTCCGAGAGAATCGATTTCACGACGAACTCGAACATCGGGGCCCGACGGGCGACGAGATCCCGCACAGCGGCATCGCCCGACTCCTGCCGCAGTTCACACGGATCCATCCCCTTGGGCGCGATCGCGACGTAGGTCTTCGCCGCGGTCTTCTGATCGCCCTCGAATGCTTTCATCGCGGCGGCGCGGCCGGCGTCGTCACCGTCGAAGGTGTAGATCACCTCGCCGCGGAAATAACTGTCGTCCATGAGGAGGCGGCGCAACATGGCCAGATGTTCGTCGCCGAACGCGGTGCCGCACGCGGCCACTGCGGTCTTGACACCCGCGAGATGCATGGCCATCACGTCGGTGTAGCCCTCGACGATCACGGCTTGGTGCGACTTGGCGATCTCCCGCTTGGCCAGATCCAGCCCGAACAACACCTGAGACTTCTTGTACAGCTGCGTCTCCGGCGTGTTCATGTACTTCGCGGTGATCTGGTCGTCGTCGTAGAGCCGTCGCGCCCCGAAACCGATGACGTCACCGGAGAGATTGCGGATCGGCCACAGCAGCCGCCGGTGGAACCGGTCGATGGGTCCGCGGCGTCCCTCCCGCGACAGTCCGGCCGCCTCGAGTTCGGAGAACTCGAAGCCGCGACCGAGGAGATGTTTGGTGAGCAGGTCCCACCCGGCGGGCGCGAAGCCGCAGCCGAACGTCTCGGCGGCGGCGCTGTCGAAGTTGCGTTCGGTGAGGTAGTCGCGCGCCGCCTGAGCACCGGGGGTGCGCAGTTGCTCCGCGTAGAACTCCTGGGCGGCCGCATTCGCAGCGACGAGGCGGGCACGGGTGCCGCGGTCGCGCTGGACCGACGGGCCACCGCCTTCGTAATTGAGGGTGTAGCCGACCCGCTCGGCGAGTTGCTCGACAGCCTCGACGAAACTGACGTGTTCGATCTTCTGCAGGAACGAGTAGACGTCGCCGCCCTCGCCGCACCCGAAGCAGTGGAAGTGCCCGTGGTTGGGGCGCACGTGGAACGACGGAGACTTCTCGTCGTGGAACGGGCAGAGTCCCTTGAGGGAGTCGGCGCCGCCTCGTTTGAGGGCGACATAGTCGCCGACGATGTCTTCGATCCGAGCGCGGTCGCGAATGGCCGCGATGTCTCTGTCTGAAATTCGGCCGGCCACGGGTTCGATTCTAAGCCGCTGCGCCGCTGCTGCCCGCAGCGGTGGTCGCGCGTCGCACCCCTACCCCCAGCTGGCCTGGGCGGCGAGGCTGTCGCGGTCGATGCGCTCGAGCCGGGATTCGGTGCACGATGCGATCTGGTCGACGACCACCCGCACCCGCGCGGCGTCGTCGGGCGCGTTGTTCCACGCGGCGACGAAGAACGGATCGAGCCCCACGGGAGCGGTCCGCAGAAGCCATTCCGCGACGCGGTGGATGCGTTCACGCTGCGCTTCCTGCCGCGTGCGGTGCACACGGTCGGACATGACGAATTGCAACGCCATCGTCTTGAGGAGGGCGACCTCGGCCGCGACCACCGGCGGGATCACCAGGTCGGCGTCGTATCTCGTCACGGGTTCGTCGCCGGTGACCTCGCGAGTGCCGAGGATCGCGGCGGTGGCATACCGGCCGACGAATTCGCTGGTGAGTCGCTTGAGGGCGACGGAACTCGCGAGGGTGCCGTCGAAGGTTCCGACGTCGATCACCACCGGCATCTCCGACAGTCGTTTCGCCGCTTCGGTGAGTTCGTCGGGGACGAGATCGGAGAATTCGCGCATGCCGAGTTCGATGAGGGCCGACACCGCGTCCGCGTCGCGAAGTACACGCAGGTCGATCCGGCCGTCGATCACGCCGTCCTCGACGTCGTGGACGGAGTACGCGACGTCGTCGGACCAGTCCATGATCTGCGCCTCGAGGCACTTGCGCCGATCCGGTGCCCCCTCCCGCACCCACTTCAGCACGTCGACGTCGTCGTCGTAGGCACCGAACTTCGCTCCGGGGGACGGTCGCGTCCACGGGTATTTGAGGGTCGCGTCGAGGGCTGCCCTGGTGAGGTTGAGCCCCGCACTCGTCCCGTCGGGGTACAGAACCTTCGGTTCGAGGCAGGTGAGGATGCGCAGGTTCTGCGCGTTTCCTTCGAATCCTCCGCACGGCGCAGCCACCGCGTCGAGGGCACGCTCGCCGTTGTGCCCGTACGGGGGGTGTCCGATGTCGTGGGCGAGGCCCGCCAGGTCGACGACGTCGGGGTCTGCTCCGACTCCCTCCGCGATGCTGCGGCCTATCTGCGCGACTTCCATCGAATGGGTGAGCCGGGTCCGCGGAGTGTCTCCGTCACGAGGTCCGACGACCTGCGTCTTGTCCGCCAGCCTGCGCAGCGCCGCGCAGTGCTGGACCCGCGCGCGGTCGCGGGCGAATGCGGTGCGGTCGGCAGCGACGCGTTCCGCGCCGTCCAGCGCCGAGCGCTTCGGCGCTTCGGCAACACGCCGCTCGAGATCGTGTTCGGTGTAGCCCTGCATCAGACCGTCCTTCGTCGCACCGGCCGTAGGTCGCCGGCCCTGCCCACATCTCCGCCTACCCGATACCGCGGCCACTCACATCTCGGCCACCCGGAGAGGCCGGTCAGCCGAGATCATTGCTCCGCCGTGTACGGGAAGTCCGCCGAGAAGTGGGTGATCTGGTACCAGATCAGCGCGCCGGTTTCCCGGGCGATGGAGTGGAACTGGGAGTTGCGAGTGAACACCGCAGGTCCCTGGCGGGTCGGCGCGGTCCATGCGTCGAGTCCCGAATCGCGGGCCATGGTGCGGGTGCGGAGCGAATGCCACGGGTCGCTCACCAGGACCGCCGAGGACAGCCCCATCTCGTCCATGTCCCTGCTCACCGCTTCCACGCTCAGCAAGGTGTCGGATCCTTCCTCCACCGCGATGATCGCCTCCGCGGGCACGCCCCTCGAGACGAGATAGTTCTTGCCCGCGGCCGCTTCGGTGAACAGATCGCCCTCCTGCTTGCCCCCGACGGTGACGATCCTCGGTGACACACCCGCGTCGTACAGCTTGAGTGCCTGCTCGAGCCGTGCTTCGAACACCGACGACGGGGTTCCCGAGTACTGGGCGGCGCCGAGCACGACGATCGCGTCGGCAGGCGTCCGGTCGTCGATCCGTGCGACCTGCCACACCCGAATCGCCGTTCCGCCGACGACGAGGATCGCGGCGAGCAGCACACCGACCACCAATCGCCTCAGCCACCGCGTGATGCGCGCGCCCGTGCCGAGATCGTCCTCGGCGCGGCCTGGCGCGGGGACCCTGGGGTGGGATGCGGTACTCACCCCTCAAGTCTGCCAGTGGACGCGGGGAACGAAGCAGGGCGACGCGCCGACCGTGCTTTGTTCCCGCGAACCACTAGATTCGTTGTCATGCCCCACGCATCGTCCCCGCGCCGACGTCCCGCCCGGATCGTGCCCGCGCTGCTACCCCTCCTGCTCGCCGCGACCGCGTGGCTGCTGATGCCCGCCGCGGCGTCGGCCGAGCCGCCGTCACGACTCCAGTCACCGATCAGCGACAGCGCAGGCGTCCTCGACGCCGACGACGTCGCGCGTATCCAGCAGGCGGCAGACACTCTGTACGACGAACACCGTCTCCAACTCTGGGTGACGTACGTGTCGAGCTTCGACGGCCAGAACTACGACGCGTGGGCGCAGGCGACCGCGCGGGCCAGCAACTTCGGCCCGGACACGGCGCTGCTCGCCGTCGCCACCGACGACCGTGAGTTCGCATTGTGGACCCCGAGCGGTTCGGATGTGTCCCAGTCGGAGCGCGCTCGCATCAGCTCGGACGACGTCGTCCCGGCGTTGCGCACCGGCGATTGGGCGGGTGCGGCTGTCGCCGCCGCGGACGGCCTCGATTCCGCGTTGACCCCGTCGAGCGCGCCGACCACGACACTCCTCGTCGGCGGTGGTGTGATTGCTGCGGGTGCGGGTGGCGTCTACGCGTATTCGCGGCGATCCAAGCGCAAGCGCACCGAGACGGCTGCCGCGCGCGCTGCGGCGATCGATCCCGCCGATACCGGTGCTCTCGCCGCGCTCCCGCTCGAGGGCCTCGAAGTGCACGCCCAGAAGGTGCTGGTGGACACCGACAACGCGGTGCGGTCCAGTTCAGAAGCGCTGGAGTTGGCACGCGGTGAATTCGGAGACACCGCGGTGGCACCGTTCGACCGTGCCTACCGCCAGGCTCAGGCCGCGCTCGCGAATGCGTTCGAGATCCGTCAGCGGCTCGACGACGACATCCCCGAGACGCCGCAGCAACAGCGCGACATGCTGGTCCAGCTCGTTTCGTCGTGCGGGCAGGCCGACCGCGAACTCGACGCCCAGGTGGAGGCATTCGATCGGATGCGGGACCTGCTGCTCGACGCTCCCGACCGGCTCGACGCACTGACACAGCGCGCCATCGGCCTGCGGGCACGTATCCCGCAGGGCGAGGCTGCTCTCGCGCAGCTGACCGAAGAATTCCCGTCGGAGGCGCTCGCGCCCGTCAAGGACAACGTGTCGCTCGCGCTCGAGGAGATCGAGTACGCCGAGAAGGCCATCGACCAGGGCCGAGTCGCGGTGTCGCGGCCGGCCGGTGAACAGGGCGATGCCGTCCGCGCGATCCGCGAGTCCGAGCGCGCACTCGGCCACGCGGCAACTCTCCTCGACGGCGTCGAGCACGCCGCGGAGGACATCCGCCACGCCATCGCGACCCTCCCCGCAGCCATGGAAGACGCGGCGCAGGGCATCGCCGACGCCGAACGGCTCGTGACGGCGGGTGGCCCGGAACTCGTCGAGGCCCGCAAGGCGGCACAGGAGGCGCTGGCACACGCGCGGGCCGAACAGCACACCGACCCGCTCGGCAGCTTCACGCGTGTCGTGGAAACGGATGCACGTCTCGACGCCCTGCGGGCGCAGGCGCGGGAGGCGCAGGAGGAGGAAACGCGCGTCCGTCGACGGTTGGAACAGGATCTGACGGCGGCGCAGGCGCAGGTCACCGCCGCATCCGACTTCATCGGGACGCGACGTGGTGTCGTCGGCGCCGAGGCGCGCACGAGGCTGTCGGAGGCGCAGCGTCATCTCGATGCCGCCCGGCACCTCGCCTCGAGCGATGCTGCCCAGGCTCTTCAGCATGCGCAGACGGCGGCGGCTCTCGCCTCACGGGCGCTGACCGCGGCGCGCAGGGACGTCGAGTCGTGGGAGCGTCGCAACCCGCCCCGCGGAGGCGGTTCGTCGGGCGGCAACATCGCCGGAGCCGTGCTCGGCGGCATCCTGATCAACAGTGTCCTCGGCGGCGGCGGCCACGGCGGCGGCTTCGGTGGTGGGGGCTTCGGGGGCGGCGGTTTCGGCGGCGGCGGCTTCGGTGGGTCGAGCGGCGGCAGGTTCTGAGGCCGCGCCGGGTGGAACCCGGGTAGGAAAATGCCCGCTCAGCGGGCAACAATTCACCCAAGTTCAAAAGACTCGCCGGCCCTCCCGTGAAGACGGGAGGGCCGGCGAGTCGGATGAGGTGCGGATCGACCGATCAGCAGCCGATCAGGCGCTGCGCGAGGTAACCCTCCACCTGATCGAGGCTCACGCGTTCCTGCGCCATCGAGTCGCGCTCGCGGATGGTCACCGCGTGATCTTCGAGGGTGTCGAAGTCGACGGTGATGCAGAACGGCGTGCCGATCTCGTCCTGGCGACGGTAGCGGCGGCCGATGGCGCCGGCGTCGTCGAACTCGATGTTCCAGTGCTGGCGCAACTGCGCGGCAAGATCCTTGGCCTTCGGGCTCAGATCGGCGTTGCGGCTCAGCGGCAGCACCGCGGCCTTCACGGGAGCGAGGCGGCGATCCAGACGCAGCACCGTGCGCTTGTCGACCCCGCCCTTGGCGTTGGGAGCCTCATCCTCGGTGTAGGCGTCGACGAGGAACGCCATGAGCGAACGGGTAAGTCCCGCTGCGGGTTCGATCACGTACGGGGTGTAACGCTCGTTCGTGGTCTGGTCGAAGAAGCTCAGGTCGGTGCCCGAGTGCTTCGAGTGGGTGGTCAGGTCGAAGTCGGTGCGGTTGGCGACGCCTTCGAGCTCACCCCACTCGCTGCCCTGGAAGTGGAAGCGGTACTCGATGTCGACGGTGCGCTTCGAGTAGTGCGAGAGCTTTTCCTGCGCATGCTCGTACAGGCGCAGGTTGTCCTTGTTGATGCCCAGGCCGGTGTACCAGTCCATCCGGTAGTCGATCCAGTACTGGTGCCACTCTTCGTCCTCGCCCGGCTTGACGAAGAATTCCATCTCCATCTGCTCGAACTCGCGGGTGCGGAAGATGAAGTTGCCGGGGGTGATCTCGTTGCGGAAGCTCTTGCCGATCTGGCCGATGCCGAACGGCGGCTTCTTGCGCGACGTGGTGAGCACGTTCGCGAAGTTCACGAAGATGCCCTGAGCGGTCTCCGGGCGCAGGTAGTGCAGGCCCTCGTCGCTCTCGATCGGACCCAGGTAGGTCTTGAGCATCATGTTGAAGTCGCGCGGCTCGGTCCACTGTCCCTTGGTGCCGCAGTCCGGGCACACGATCTCCGACATCTGGACGGCATCGGGGTCGTCGAGCTTGTGCTTCTCGGCGTACGCCTCCTGCAGGTGGTCCTGGCGGTGCCGCTTGTGACAGCTGAGGCACTCGACGAGCGGGTCGTTGAACACGCCGACGTGACCGGACGCGACCCACACCTGGCGCGGGAGAATCACCGACGAGTCGAGACCGACGACGTCGTCGCGGCTGGTGACCATGTTGCGCCACCACTGCTTCTTGATGTTCTCCTTGAGCTCGACGCCCAGCGGCCCGTAGTCCCAGGCCGACCTGGTGCCGCCGTAGATCTCACCACACGGGTAGACCAGTCCTCGGCGCTTGGCGAGGTTGGCGACGGTATCGATCTTGGATTTGGGTGCCACTCGGATTCTCTCCATCTTCGATGCGGGTTTTCGCAGCTTGCGTCAACTACCCAGCTTATCGCTCCCGGCCACGGCGACGAATTCCCGGCGGTTGACATGCACATCTGTGCATATCAAAATGGTATCGGTTTGCAATAGGCCCCCGACAGCCCGAGGAGTCCCGTGAGTGTCGACGCCGGTCACCACGAGTGCCCCACGGACGACGGAACACCGCACGCACCGGCCCACCCGCACCTCTCGCACGACACGCTCGTCGCCGCGGGGGAACTGCTCCGCGCACTCTCGGCGCCGGTCCGCATCGCCATCGTGCTGGAACTACGTGAATCCGCACGGTGCGTCCACGAACTCGTCGGCGCCCTCGGGGTGACCCAGCCACTCATCAGCCAGCATCTGCGCGTCCTCAAGACCGCAGGAGTGGTCCGCGGCGACCGCACCGGGCGCGAAGTTCTGTACCGCCTGGCCGACGACCACCTCGCCCACATCGTCGTCGACGCTGTCGCGCACGCTCAGGAAGGATGACGGCCGTAGTGACCTCCGCACGCAAACCCCTCGTGGGGGTGCGCTCTACCCGGCAACGTAGCGCGATCGTCGATCTGCTCGACAACACCGAAGAGTTCCGCTCCGCCCAGGACCTGCACGACGACTTGCGCAAGCGTGGCGAGGGTATCGGTCTCACGACCGTCTATCGCACCCTGCAGTCCCTCGCGGAGGCCGGCAGCGTGGACGTGCTGCGCACCGACTCCGGCGAATCACTGTTCCGTCGCTGTTCCTCGGGACACCACCACCACCTCGTGTGCCGCCGTTGCGGATTCACCGTGGAGGTCGACGGGCCCGAGGTCGAACGATGGTCGCACGAGGTGGCCGACGCGCACGGTTTCGAAGAGGTCAGTCACACCGTCGAGATCTTCGGCACGTGCCGCGACTGCGCCCTCGAGGGCGTGACCGGCAGCAGGTGACTCAGCCGCAGGTGCAGTCGCCGCACCCGCATCCCCCGCCGAGCAGGTTCTCTCCCACCACCGTGTCGGCCGGCTCGTCGAACACGCACGCGTCGCCACCGAGACGCGTTGCCAGCGCACGCACCTGCCCGGTCAGCGGAACAATCGCGCCCACCGCACGCAACAGATGCAGCGGCACGAGCGGGCATGCCCCGACGCGCTGCTCGGCGGTGACCCGGTCCTTGTGCAGGACGAATGTGAAGTCGGGGAACTCGAACTGCATGTCGGCGAGCACGTCGAGGGCTCGCGTCCGGTCGGCGATTTTCTCCGCGATGAAGGTCGTCAGGTGTACGACACCTGCCTCCGCGTCGACGCTCGCGAACGTCGGGACGTCTTCGATCCAGATCGGAACGTCACCGTCCTCGTCGGGTTCGGGCGCCTCGTCCATCGCCTGAGCCAGTGTCCGGACCACGAGGTCGCGCAGTTCGTCGTCGTCGGCGGTCGGGATCGCGAGGTCCCACCGCTCCTCGCCGGCGCCGGTCACGAGTCGCTCCCCGTGGCCGATGTGCCCGCGACCGTCTCCCGGGCTTCGGCGATGCCGTCGAGGACGAGCAGCAGCATGGTGGTGAGCGGAGTGTCGTCGAGACCGCCGGCGGGGAAGGAGTAGCGGACGATCACGTCCGCGAGGGACTCCCGGTCGATGAGGTGGATCGATCCGAACTGGAGAGCTTCGGCCGCCGATGCCACACGGGCACGCACCTCGTCGCCGAGCGGGAGATCCCACGCCAGCACGCCGGTGAGCGACACCACGTCGAGTCCCTCGGTGAGCGAGACCACCTGGAGTGCGAACGGGACTGCGCCGTAGTCGAATCCCAACGAACCGTCGCCGTTGTCCGCGGCGCCCGGGCTGCGCAACTGGACGAACGGCGTCAGGGCCGCGGAAATGCGGTCGCGCAGGGCGGTCATTTCACACCCCCGAACCGGCGATCACGGGAGGCGTACTCCACGCAGGCGGCCCACAGGTCGCGGCGGTCGAAGTCGGGGAACATCTTGTCCTGGAAGACCAGTTCCGCGTAGGCCGACTGCCACAGCAGGAAGTTCGACGTGCGCTGCTCGCCGGACGGCCGGAGGAACAGGTCGACGTCGGGCATGTCGGGTTCGTCGAGGTACCGCGCGATGGTCGCCTCCGTGATGCGCTCCGGGTCGAGTTCCCCGGCAGCCACCCGTCGCCCGATCTCCCGGGCCGCGTCGGCGATCTCGGCGCGGCCACCGTAGTTGACGCACATCGTGAGGGTCATCACGTCGTTGTCGCGGGTCAACTCCTCGGCCGCTTCGAGTTCTTTGATCACACTGCGCCACAACCGGGGACGACGCCCGGCCCACCGCACACGGACGCCCATCTCGTGCATCTCGTCGCGGCGGCGGCGGATCACGTCGCGATTGAAGCCCATGAGGAAGCGCACCTCGTCGGGGCTGCGCTTCCAGTTCTCGGTGGAGAACGCGTACGCCGACAACCACTTGACGCCCATCTCGATGCAGCCGCACACGGTGTCCATCAAGACTTCTTCGCCACGCTCGTGACCCGCGGTGCGGGGCAGTCCGCGCTCCTGCGCCCAGCGCCCGTTCCCGTCCATGACCAGCGCGACGTGCTGGGGAATCAGCTCGGGCTGGAGGATGGGAGGTGTGGCCCCCGACGGGTGGGGGTCGGGTGGCCGGATCGCGCGATCAGGCGATGGGTGTGGGGCGCGTCGTCGAATCACGGGTCCCATCCTGCCTGACGCCCGGATCGCCGCGATCGGCCCCGTGCGCACCGCCGCGTTCGACGAGCGGAAGCGATCGCAACTGACGCTCGAGATGCCATTGCAGGTGTGCTGCGACGAGCCCGCTGGCCTGGTTGCGCACTCCGGCCTCGACTGTTTCCGTTTCTGCCCATCGGCCGTGGACGAGCGCGTCGAGCAGCGCGAACACGGCGGGAGCGGGCGTCGCCGCACCGGGAGGACGGCAGTGCACACACACTGCTCCCCCGGCCGCGACGTGGAAGGCGGTGTGCGGGCCGGGACGGTCACACCGTGCGCAGCGGGTGATCGCGGGCGCCCATCCGGCATAGGCCATCGCGCGCAGGAGGTACGCGTCGAGGATCAGTTCGGGTGGGCGAGTGTGGTCGCACACCGCCCGGAGCGCCCCGACGGTCAGGGAGTGCAGACGCGGGGCCGGTGCCCGTTCTTCGCCGGCGAGCCGCTCCGCCGTCTCGAGGATGGCGCACGCGGTGGTGTAGCGGGAGTAGTCGTCGACGATCCCGACGGCGAACGCGTCGAGGGTCTGCACCTGGGTGACGATGTCGAGACTGCGGCCGGGGTGGAGTTGCACGTCGACGTGCGCGAACGGTTCGAGCCGGGCCCCGAACTTCGAGCGTGTCCGACGTACTCCCTTGGCGACGGCGCGGACGAGACCGTAGCGGCGGGTGAGCAGTGTGACGATGCGGTCGGCTTCGCCGAGCTTGTGCTGGCGCAGCACCACCGCGTTGTCCCGATACAACCTCACCAACCGAGTGTTTCACGACCCCACGACATGCGGCACGGCGCCGCGGGCAGGCCGTCCGGAAACCTCGACGGACGGAATGAGAACACGTTACTGTTCGTTCGAACGAACAGTAAGGGAGAACGATGAGCGCACCTGCCCGCCCCCGCGATCTCGCCGAGACCGCGAGCGCACTCGCGAACGGCACCGTCACCTCGTACGACCTCGTACGCAGCACTCTCGATCGCATCGACGCGGCGCAGCCATCGTTGAACGCCTTCCGCGTCGTCCGGCGCGAGCACGCCCTGGCGGAGGCACAGGAGGCAGACCGGCGCCTCGCCGCGGGGGAACGCCGCCCGCTGCTCGGAGTGCCCGTCGCGATCAAGGACGACACCGACATCGTGGGCGAGACCACGATGTTCGGGTGCGCGGGCACGTTCGACGTCAAGACACAGGACGCCGAGGTGGTGCGCCGACTACGCGCGGCCGGGGCGGTCGTCGTGGGCAAGACGCACTCCCCCGAACTCGGCCAGTGGCCACTCACCGGCGGCGATGCGTTCGGTCACACCCGCAGCGCGTGGTCGCGCGAGCACACGCCCGGAGGTTCGTCCGGAGGCAGCGCCGCCGCGGTCGCCGCGGGACTCGTCCCCGCAGCCCTGGGGTCCGACGGCGCCGGATCGGTGCGCATCCCCGCGTCGTGGTCGAACCTGGTGGGCATCAAACCGCAGCGCGGCCGCATCTCCATGTGGCCCGACGTCGAAGCCTTCGAGGGGCTGACCACGCACGGCACCCTGGCCCGGACGGTCGCCGACGCCGCACTCCTGCTCGACGTCGTCGCCGGCAACCACCCCGGCGACCTGCACGCACGACCGCCGTTGACGGTGTCCGACGCGGTGGGACGCGACCCCGGCAGACTCAGGATCGCGCTGTCGTTGAAGCTTCCGTTCACGGCGACCCCGAGACGGCTCGATCCGCGGGTCCGCATCCGCCTCGCCGCGCTCGCGGCCACCCTGCGCGACCTCGGCCACGACGTGACCCTCGCCGACCCCGACTACGGGATCCTGTTCGGATTGAACTTCCTGCCCCGCTCGATGTCGGGCATCGAGAACTGGCTGCACCGCTTACCCGATCCGGCACTGGCCGATGTGCGTACCCGCGCCAACGCTCGCACCGGGCGGATGCTGCACGGCGCACCCCTGCGCTCGGCGCGCCGTGCGGAGCCTCGGCTTCGGCAGCGGGTCGGGCGAATCTTCGACCGTTTCGACGTCGTCCTGACTCCGACAACGGCGACGCCACCGCTCCCCGTCGAGGCGATCGACGGCATCGGCGGGTGGGCAACCGACAAGGTCATCACTGCGGCCTGCCCGTACGCGTGGCCGTGGAACGTGCTGGGCTGGCCCGGAATCAGCGTCCCGGCAGGGTTCACCGACGAGGGGCTTCCCGTCGGCGCCCAGTTACTCGGACCGGAGGATTCCGAACCCCTGCTGGTGTCCTTGGCCGCCCAACTCGAAGCGGTTCTGCGCTGGCACGAGGAGATTCCGGAACAGTGGTGGTGAGCGTGTCCGCCCCCGTTCGGTCACGCATCATCGACGCGACACTCCATCTCGTCGGAACCGGCGGGGTCGCGGGAGTGACGAACCGCCGCATCGCATCCCGCGCGCAGGTGTCGCTGGGCTCGATCACCTACCACTTCCCCACCCAGGACGACCTGCTGCGTGCCGCACTGACACACTTCGCGACCGAGGAGACAACGCGGCTGCGAGAGATCGCAGAATCTTTTCGCGGACAAGGACTCTCGGTTCAGGACGCGGCCACACTGACCGAGCAGGTGGCCGAGAGTCTCGCCTTCTCCGCAGAACGGATCGCACCGTTCGAGTTGTACGTCCAGGCCGGACGCGACCCGAATCTGCGCGCCGCCGCCGACGAGTGCTGGCGCGCCTACGACGCGCTGACCCTCACCATCCTGACCGAGCTCGGCATCCCGGATGCCGGAGCGCTCACTCCCACGCTCGTCGCGACCATCGCGGGCATGCAGCTTCGGCGTCTGTCGACGGGCGGGGACGCCGACCTGGCCGGTGCGGTATTGCTCCTGCTCCGGCAGTCCGGCACACCCGGGCTCCGGGACTAGAACCCGAGGCGGCCCAACTGTTTCGGGTCGCGCTGCCAGTCCTTGGCAACCTTGACGTGGAGGTCGAGGTAGACCTTCACTCCGAGCAGTTTCTCGATCTGGGTGCGGGCCGCGGTGCCCACCTCGCGGAGCCGGGCACCGCCCTTGCCGATCACGATGCCCTTCTGGCTCGGACGTTCGACGTAGAGGAAGGCGTGGACGTCGAGCATCGGTCCCTGCTTCTCCGTGCGCCCCTCCCGTTCGACGACCTCTTCGATCACGACGGCAAGCGAATGCGGTAGCTCGTCACCGAGGCCCTCGAGCGCGGCTTCGCGGATCAGTTCGGCCATGAGGGTTTCTTCGGGCTCGTCGGTGAGTTCACCGTCGGGATAGAACGCCGGGCCCTCTTCCATCTTCGACGCGAGCACGTCGACGAGGATCTCCACCTGCTCGCCGGAGGTCGCGGACACGGGGACCACGTCGGCGTTGTCGCCGAGCAGTTTCGACACCGCCAGCAACTGCGCGGCGACCTGCTGCTTGCCCACCTTGTCGATCTTGGTGACGATTCCGATCAACGGCGTCTTCGGTGCGACGTGCCGCACCTGCTCGAGGATCCACCGGTCACCGGGGCCGATCTTCTCGTCGGCCGGGAAACACATGCCGATGGCGTCGACTTCGGAATAGGTGTCGCGCACAAGGTCGTTGAGGCGCTGCCCGAGCAGGGTCCGTGGCCGGTGCAGACCGGGGGTGTCCACCACGATCAACTGCGCATGGTCCCGGTGGACGATGCCGCGAATCGTGTGCCGTGTCGTCTGCGGCCGCGACGACGTGATGGCGATCTTGCTGCCGACGAGCGCGTTCGTCAGCGTCGACTTTCCGGTGTTGGGCCGGCCGACGAAACAGACGAAGCCGGAACGGAAGTCGGGGTGGGTCATGCATGCTCCTCGGTGGTGTCCGTGCTGGTGTCGGTGCTCTCGGGTTCGGCCGCTCGCTGTACGAAGACGGTGCTCACTCGCACGCGTCCACGGACATCCGGGCCGCCCTCGCCCCGCAGTACCAGCCCGTGGGTGGTGACCTCGGATCCGGGCAGCGGGACGCGGCCCAGTTCGTAGCCGAGCAGACCACCGACGGTGTCGACCTCGTCGTCGTCGATCTCGATGTCGAACAGTTCCCCGAGATCTTCGACGGGCAGTCTCGGCGACACCCGGAAGGTGCCGTCACCGAGATCCTCGACGTCGGGAATCTCGGCGGTGTCGTACTCGTCGGCGATCTCACCGACGATCTCCTCGATGACGTCCTCGATGGTGACGAGTCCGGCGATGCCGCCGTATTCGTCGACGAGCACGGCCATGTGGTTGCGGTCGCGCTGCATGTCCGCGAGCAGGTCGTCGAGGCGCTTGGAGTCCGGGACGAAGACGGCCGGACGCATCACGTCGGCGACCGAGACGCTGTGACCGCCGTCGTTGGAGTAGTACGTCCTCTTGACCAGGTCCTTGAGGTAGACGACGCCGCGGATGTCGTCGACGTTCTCGCCGATCACGGGGATGCGCGAGTGACCGCTGCGGACGGCGAGCGAGGTCGCTTGACCGGCGGACTTGGTCTCTTCGATCCACACCATCTCGGGCCGGGGCACCATGATCTCGCGAGCGGTGGTGTCACCGAAATCGAAGACCGACTGGATCATCCGCCGCTCTTCGTCGGCCACCACGCCACGTGCCTGCGCGAGGTCGACGAGTTCGCGCAGTTCGATCTCGTTCGCGAACGGGCCGTTGCGGAATCCGCGGCCCGGGGTCACGGCGTTACCCACGAGGATGAGGACGCGGCTGACGGGGCCGAGCAGGACACCGAGCATCCGCAGCGGAACGGTGGCAGCCAGTGCGAGGGGATACGCGTGCTGCCGCCCGAGCGTGCGGGGGCCGACGCCGATCACGACGTAATCGACGATCACCATCACGGCGGCGGCGACGACCAGTGCCCACGTCCGGTCGAGCACGTCGAGCAACGCACCCGCGAGAACGACGGTCGCGGCGATCTCGCACAGGATGCGAAGGAGCACAGAAAGATTGACGTAGCGGGGCCTGTCGTCGAGGATGCCGAGCAGACGCTGCGCGCCGGCCCTGCCGTCCTTGGCGAGTTCCTCCACCCGCGCCGGTGAAACGGTGTTGAGTGCGGAGTCGAGTCCGGCGAACAAGCCGCCGAGGATGACGAGTACGACGGCGAGGACGACCAGGGTCAGCGTGCTCACGTGGTCCGACCTCCCCGGGCGTACTCGGTAACTCGTCGATGACGCCGGCGCGCGCCGGGTCTGCCGTCACCCGTCATGATTCGGGAGTGTCGACGAAACCGGCCTTGCCCAGCAGGTTCCGGTCGCGTTCCGCGAGGCGGGCCTGTTCTTCGGCGAGGCGAAGTTCCTCGTACCACTCGGTGAGGAGCTGGTTCTGCAGTGCGAACATCTCCTTCTCCTCGTCGGGTTCGGCGTGGTCGTAGCCGAGGAGGTGGAGCATGCCGTGCACGGTGAGCAGTGCGAGTTCGTGCGCGACGCCGTGACCGGCCTTCTCGGCCTGCTCGGCCGCGAACGGCGGGCACAGCACGATGTCGCCGAGCATCGCAGGTCCGGGCTCGGGTGCGTCGGGACGGCCGCCGGGCTCGAGTTCGTCCATGGGGAACGACATCACGTCGGTCGGACCGGGCAGGTCCATCCACCGCATGTGCAGGTCCGCCATGGTGTCGGAGTCGACGAGGACCATCGACAATTCGGCGGCGGGATGGACGTCCATCCGGGCGATCACGAAACGGGCTACGTCGAGAAGGTCTTCCTCGGAGACCTCCATCCCCGATTCGTTGGAAATCTCGATGCTCATGGGTGTCGATCCTTTTTCACTACGGCCTTGTGTACGACGAACTTGTGTAAGGCGAACTTCTGCACGGCGGACTTCTGCACCACGGACGGGACTGAGGGCTGCACGGCCGTCACCGGCGCGGCACCCGCTGTTGTGCCACGGCGCGCCGCTGGCCGCGGTTGCCCCCACAGGCACCGTCGTCCCGGATCGCTTCGTAACGCCCGTAGGCGTCGACGATGTCGGAGACGAGGCGGTGACGAACCACGTCGCTGCTGTCGAGCCGGGCGAAGTGGATGTCGTCGATACCTTCGAGAATCTCCGCCGCCGCTGCGAGACCCGACCGGGCACCACCGGGCAGGTCGATCTGGGTGACGTCGCCCGTCACGACTATCTTGGCACCGAATCCCAGACGGGTGAGGAACATCTTCATCTGCTCGGCGGTCGTGTTCTGCGCCTCGTCGAGAATGATGAACGCGTCGTTGAGGGTACGACCACGCATGTATGCCAGCGGCGCGACCTCGATCACCCCGGCTTGCATGAGCTTCGGGATGGCTTCGGGATCCATCATGTCGTGCAGCGCGTCGTGCAGGGGCCGCAGGTAGGGGTCGATCTTTTCGTGCAGGGTGCCCGGAAGGAACCCGAGCCGTTCCCCTGCTTCGACCGCCGGCCTGGTGAGGATGATGCGGTTGACCTGCTTGGTCTGGAGGGCCTGCACAGCCTTCGCCATCGCCAGGTACGTCTTGCCGGTGCCGGCCGGACCGATCCCGAACACGATGGTGTGCGAGTCGATCGCGTCGACGTAGCGCTTCTGGTTGAGCGTCTTCGGCCGGATCGTCTTGCCGCGACGGGACAGGATGTCGAGGCTGAGCACGTCCGCCGGGGACTCCGACAGCCCCTGTGTGAGCATGCCGACGGTGCGGCGGACCGCATCGGGGCCGAACGCCTGACCGCGGCGCACGATCGTCACGAGTTCGCCGAACACGCGTTCGGCGAGGGCGACGTCGGCAGCGGTGCCGGTCAGGGTGACGGTGTTGCCGCGCACATGGATATCCGCGGCCAGGGCACTTTCGAGGGCGATGAGGTTCTCGTCCGTTGCGCCGAGGAGAGGCGCAGCTACCTCCGGCGGAAGGTCCAGGCTGGACCGAATCGGGGCGGGTTCGATGATCTCGGGGTCGCGGGTGCGGTCTGGTTGACTCACGTGGACGGTACGGCCTGCTTTCCGTTCAGCTCCGGCACGACGGTCGTCGT
Source organism: Rhodococcus sp. NPDC019050 (assembly GCF_055664235.1). NCBI lineage: Bacteria > Bacillati > Actinomycetota > Actinomycetes > Mycobacteriales > Nocardiaceae > Rhodococcus > Rhodococcus sp. NPDC019050. Next base: position 27,764 of record NZ_JBVOON010000013.1, read on the forward strand.
GTCCGCACCAGTCTAGCGCCGCGCGTCGCCACCCTTCACGGCATTGATCTCGGTGCCGCGCGGGTCACCCTGCCGATCCTCGGCCTCCGCCGTGCTCGCCCACCCATCGACGCGCGTCCTTGAGTACGTCCCGCGACCGTTCGACGGGCACCCCTGCCAGCACGAGGACACCGAGCGCCATGCTCTCGCCGTCGTCGCGGACCAACCCGAAGTTGGCTTGTTCGAGCACCGACATGGTGAGCCCTTCCATCATCCCGACGAGCACCGCGGTGGGCAGGTAGGTGGGAAAACGGCCGGAGTCACGGCCCCGTTCGACGACGTCCACCGTCCGGGTCCGCACCGGGGCGACGAGTTCGGCGATGCGGTGGTCGCCCACTTCCTTCCGGGCGAACGACAACAGCATCCGGAAGCGGTCGCCGACCGGCCAGGTCCGCAGGGCCCCGACAGCCAGGGCGATCGCAGGATCGTCGGGTTCGGCGTGGTCGAGTGCGTCCGCGAGGGCTGCCGACGCCTCGTCGGACAGGCCGTCGACGAGGGCTTCGCGGTTGGGAAAGTGTGCGTAGACGGTCCGGCGCACCACGCCCGCGGCACGGGCGACGTCGTCCATGCTCGCGTCGGGGGCCGCGGCGAAGCACGTCATCGCGGCGTCGAGGATGCGCCCGCGGTTGGCGTTCGCTCGCGTCCGCGGCCGTCGGGCCGAATCCTCCACGCTGTTCATCCTCTTTCGTCGACTCCCACTGGCGTTTCCAGTCTAGTTGCACAGTCGTGTGCAAATAACTAAGTTGCACACGGTTGTGCAAATAGTGCGTCTCCACGACGCCGACGCAGGAGGAATCATGTCCGCACCCGTGGCCGGGACCGGCCCGACACCCGGAGCCGAGGCGCCCTACCGCCTGCGGTGGGCCGGTCTCGCCGTGCTGTGCCTGAGCCTGCTCATCGTGGTCATGGCCAACACGGCCCTGATCGTCGCGGCCCCGAGCATGCTGCGCGATCTGCAACTCACCAGCACCGACATGCAATGGGTAATCGACGGATACACCGTCCCTTACGCGGCGCTCATGCTGCTGTGCGGCGTTCTCGGCGACCGTTTCGGCCGGCGACGCGCATTGCTCGCCGGACTGGCGGTGTTCGCGGCGGGCGCGGTGTACGGCAGTCTCGCCGACTCCGCCGTCGACGTGATCGCCGCACGACTCGTCATGGGCGCCGGAGCGGCGGTCATCATGCCTGCGACGTTGTCGCTGCTGGTCGCCATGTTCCCGGCCCACGAACGCGCCCGCGCGATCGCCGCGTGGGCCGCAACCTCCGGACTCGCGATCGCTCTCGGTCCGATCCTGGCGGGCTGGCTCCTCGAGTCGCACGCGTGGGGTTCGACGTTCCTCATCAACGTTCCGATCGCTGCCGCAGCAGCGATCGCAGCCCTTGCCCTCGTGCCTGCCTCGCGCGCCGAGGGCCTCGACCGCACCGACTGGGTCGGCGGCGCCCTGTCGGTCGTCACGGTGGGCGGACTCGTCTACGCGATCATCGAAGGCGCCCACTTCGGCCTGCGCGACACCGTGCTCGCAGCGCTGGTCGCGGCGGCTCTCGCCGCGCCCGCCTTCGTGGCGTGGGAACTGCGGCATCCGCAACCGCTCCTGGATCTGCGACGGGTCGGCGACCGCACGGTCGGCGGCGCCACCCTCGCCGTACTGCTGCTCTTCTTTGCGACCTTCGCTGCGATCTACTTCGTCGCACAGCAATTCCAGTTCGTCTTCGGATACGGACCCCTCGAGACCGGGCTCCGACTGCTCCCCCTCGCCGTGGCGGTGTCGCTGGGCGCGGCACTGAGCAACCGGGTCGCGCCCCGCCTGGGCGCACGAGTCGCCGTCGGTGGTGGCATGGTCGTCGCCACCGCGGGCGTCCTGGCCTTGACGGTGTTCGATCCGGCGTCGGGTTACACCCCGTTCCTCGCCTCGTTGCTGCTGCTCGGGTTCGGGATCGGGATCGCCACACCACCCGCGACCGACCTGATCATGGGCGGATTCCCGGAGTCGGAACTCGGTGCCGCGGGCGGACTGAACGACACCGCCATCGAATCCGGCGGATCGCTGGGCATCGCATTGCTCGGATCCGTCCTCGCCACGTCGTACCACCGAGACATCTCGGGGTTCCTCGACGGCCTGCCGCTGAACCAGGTCACCGGTCCGATGGCCGAGCGCGCTGCCGAAGCGGTCCAGGCCGCCGGAGACTCCGTGGGCGGTGCGGCGATCGTCGCGGAGGAACTTGCGAAGAATCCGTTCACCTCGTCGTACACCCAGCCGCTTCTCGACGCGTCGGGATCGGCCTTCTCCCAAGCGATCTCGACCGGAAGTCTCGTCAGCGGCCTCATTCTCGCCGCCGGTGCCGCGCTGGTGATCGCGCTTCTGCCCCGCGAGGCCGAATCGGCCGAGACGGGTCAGGCCGTCAGCAACTCCTGCGACAACGCCCACGAACGGGATCTCTTGTCCAGAAAGGCGTAATGGTCCTCGCCTTCGACGATGTGCAGCGATACCTCGTCACCGGCGGCACGAGCGGCCTGCTCGTATCGTTTCGCGACGGACACAGGTACCTGGGCGTCGTCGCTGCCGTGCACGACGGCCACGGGCACACCGATCGGAAGACAGTGCATCGGTGACGCGGACCGATACAGGGCGGGATCGTCGTCGTAGGGCTTCCCCAAAAGGTCTTCGATGTAATCGATCCGGCGTCCGCGCTCCCCCGCCGACGCCAGGTCGAGTGCACCGGCCTGCGCGACGACCAGTTCCGGCCGCGGGGACACGGGCTGAGCAGCCAGCCACACGGCGAGTTGCCCACCGGCCGAGTGCCCGACGATCCGTACGCGATCGAGGTCCACGGTGACGCCGGACTTTTCGGCACAGTCGGCCACCTCATCGGGAATGGCTGCGTACGCGGCGAGGATGTCGGCGGACATCTCGGGCCAGCGTCCCCCGGCGCCGATCCTGCGGTACTCGACGTTCCACGCGACCACTCCGCGGCGGGCCAGATCCAGCGCGATCGGCGTGCCGAGATTGAGACCGTACCGGCCGCTCCAATACCCGCCGTGCACCACCATCACCACGGGCACGGGGTCGCCTCCTGCCTCGGGCAGGTAGAGATGGCCGAACTGTTCCGGTCCGGGGCCGTAGGGGATTTTCGTGCGGGACATGACGAAAACGCTAGTGCAGTGGTTGATCGTGCCAGCGGCCGGTGAGCACGCCGATGGCACCGAGCGCGACCGCCGCCGCCGTCGAGGTACGCAGGACCGTCGGGCCCAGCGACACCGCGACGGCGCCCGCCTCGACGAGCGCAGCGACTTCCGTGTCGTCGAGTCCGCCTTCGGGCCCGACCACCAGGATCACGTCGTCCGCCTGGCGCAGAGGCAGTTCCGCGAACGGCGTGGTCGCCGATTCGTGCAGAACGGCGACCACACCGCCGCGCGCGATCGTGTCGCGCACCCGGTCGAGGACACCTGCGGTGCGGTGCAGAGCCGCCACCGGAGGCACATGGGCGCGACGGGACTGCTTCGCTGCCGCCACCGCGACAGCCTGCCATCGCGCGACACCCTTGTCCGCCTTGGCATCCCACCGCGCGACACAGCGCGCCGACTGCCACGGCACGATCGCGTCGACGCCGGCTTCCGTCGCGAGTTCCACAGCGAGTTCCGAGCGGTCCGATTTCGGAAGTGCCTGGACGACGGTCACGGCCGGTCGCGGCGCGGGCACCGTGCGCCGCGCGCGCACAACCGCTTCGAGCCGGTCCTTCGCCGCCGCAGTGACCTCGACCTCGGCAACGCCGCCCCGCCCGTCGGAGAGCACCAGGGGCTCTCCGACGGCGACTCGGCGGACGGTCGCGGCGTGCCGACCCTCCTTGCCGTCGAGCACGGCGGTCTCACCGGGCTCGGGCAGCGGATCGAGGTAGAACAGCGTGGCGGCCACGGCGACTAGCGGGCGAACGCGTCGCGCAGACGGGAGAACAACCCGCCGGAATGCTGCGAACCGTTGGTCACCACTTCGGCGCGGTCGCGCTCGCTCTGCCGACGCAGTTCCTCGAGGAGTTTGGTCTGCTTGCCGTCGAGCTTGGACGGAACGACGACCTCGAGGTGCGCATGCAGATCACCGCGCGTGCCGGACCGCAGTTTCGGCATGCCGTGCCCGCGCAGGACCGTGACGGAGCCCGGCTGCGTTCCCGGGTCGACCGAGATCTCGGTGGGGCCGTCCAGGATGGTGTCGAGCGTCACCGAGGTGCCGAGCGCCGCGTCGACCATCGGCACGCGAACGGTGCAGTGCAGATCGTCGCCGTCACGCACGAACACCTCGTGCTGCTGTTCGATCACCTCGACGTACAGGTCGCCCGCCGGACCGCCACCGGGTCCCACTTCGCCCTGCGCTGCGAGCCGGATACGCATGCCGTTGCCGACACCCGCCGGCACCTTGACCGTGATTTCGCGGCGCGCACGAACGCGGCCGTCGCCCCCGCACTTGCGGCACGGGTCGGGAATGGTCTCGCCCGCTCCACGGCAGGTCGGGCACGGTCGCGAGGTCATGACCTGACCGAGGAAGGACCGCTGCACCGACTGGACCTCGCCGGCGCCGCCACACGTCTCGCAACGGACGGGCTTGGAGTCGCCGTGGGTGCCGGAACCGGTGCACTCGTCGCACAGGATGGCGGTGTCGACGGTGACGCTCTTCGTGACACCGCGCGCGCACTCGTCGAGGGTCAGGCGGGTGCGCAGCAAGGAGTCGGCACCGGGCTGAACCCGGCCGCGGGGACCGCGGCTGCCGCCGGCGCCGCCACCGAAGAACGCCTCGAACACGTCGCCCAGGCCACCACCGAAGCCCGCACCGCCGAAGCCGCCTCCGCCGCCGCCCCCACCGGTGGCGAGGGGGTCGCCGCCGAGGTCCACGATCCGGCGCTTCTCCGGGTCCGACAGCACTTCGTACGCCGCCGAGATCTCCTGGAACCGCACCTGTGCGGATTCGTCGGGGTTCACGTCGGGGTGATGTTCCCGCGCCAACTTGCGGTACGCCCGTTTGATCTCCTGGTCGGTCGCGTCCTTGGACACGCCGAGCGTCCCGTAGTAATCCCGTGCCACGTTGAGTTCTCGTCCTTACTTCTCTACACAGATGAACAATGTCCGGCGTCGAACCCTGCTCAGCGTTCGCCGAGTACTTCGCCGATATATCTCGCGACGGTCGCGACCGACGCGATGGTTCCCGGATAATCCATCCGGGTGGGTCCGAGCACACCGAGTCCGCCGAACACCGTGCCCGCCGCACCGTATCCGGTGGACACGACCGAAGTGCTCCGCATCTCCTCGACCTGCGTTTCCTCCCCGATCCGGACGGTCACCCGTCCGGCGTCCTGGCTGGCGGCCAGCAACTTGAGCACCACGACCTGCTCCTCGAGAGCTTCGAGGACGGTACGCAGTGAGCCCGGGACGCCGTGGCCTTCGAAGTCTGCGGCGTTGCGGGTGAGGTTGACGGTGCCGCCCAGCACGAGACGTTCCTCGGGATGCTCGACGAGCGTCTCGACCAGGATGGTGGCGCACCGGATCACCGCGTCGCGCAGGTCCTCGGGCGCGTCGTCGGCCAGTTCGGTCACCGCGACCGACGCGGCGGCGAGACGTTTGCCTGCCAGGGCGTTACCGAGCAGATCGCGCAGTCGCGCGAGATCCTCGTCGCTGATGACGTCCCCGAGTTCCACGATGCGCTGATCCACCCGACCCGAATCGGTGATCAGAACGAGCAGCAACCGGGCGGGTGTGAGTGCGACGACCTCGAGGTGGCGCACCGACGAGGCGGACAGAGTGGGGTACTGCACGATCGCGACCTGGCGGGTCAGTTGCGCCAGCAGGCGCACTCCGCGCCGCAGCACGTCGTCGAGGTCGACTCCGGACTCGAGGAACTGCAGGATCGCGCGTCGCTCCGCCGCGGAGAGCGGCTTGACCTCTGCGATGCGGTCGACGAACTGGCGGTATCCCTTGTCGGTCGGGACCCGGCCCGAACTCGTGTGCGTCTGGGTGATGTACCCCTCCGCCTCCAATACCGCCATGTCGTTGCGCACCGTCGCGCTGGACACGCCGAGATTGTGGCGGTCGACAAGTGTCTTCGAGCCGATGGGCTCCTTGGTGGACACGTAATCCGCCACGATCGCGCGCAAGACCTGAAATCGTCGTTCCTCGGTGCTCGACAACCCGCCCACCTCCGTTTCCGCATGTGCGTACTACAACTCCCGTACCGGACCAGTCTAATCGTGTCCGAAATGTGCTGGAGCGTGCCACACCGGCCGGACTGTCGCCCGGATCACAGTGCCCACCGCCGTGAAGAGTGTTCGCGGTCACCCGTACTGTGTGCGCATGATTTTCAAGGGCGTCCGGGACGGAAAGCCGTACCCCGATCACGGTTTGTCGCTGCGCGACTGGTCCAGAATCCCGCCGCGGCAGGTGCGTCTCGACGAAATCGTCACGACGACGAAGGTTCTCGAACTCGACCGGCTGCTGTCCGAGGACTCCACCTTCTACGGCGACCTGTTCCCTCACGCGGTGCAGTGGCAGGGCGTGCTCTACCTCGAGGACGGACTGCACCGCGCGGTCCGCTCGGCGCTGCGCAACCGCCCGGTCCTGCATGCCCGCGTCTTCGACTACGACCTGCTCGCACCGGCACCGGAGGGGTCGGCCGAACCACCCGCGTCGAGTGAGCTTCCGCCTTCGGCCGAGCTGCCCACCTCGGTCGAGCTTCCCGTCTCGGCTGAGCTTCCCGTCTCGGAGTTGTTCCCGCTGCCCGACACCTCGCCGGGCCGGCACCGGAGCGACGACAACGTCCCCGGCTGACACCTGGCGGTGCGCCGCGATCAGCCGTCGGCGCCGAGCAGGATCGTCCGGACCACGCCGTCGGCGAGAAGCCGCCCGCGGTCGGTGAGGATCAGGTGTTCGCCGGAGATCTCGGCGAGGCCGTCGGCCACCACCGAGCGGGCGGCTGCGCGTTCCCCGGCGTCGAGGACATCGAGCGGCAACCCGGTCCGCAATCGGACCGTGAGCATCACGACTTCGGTGTGGATGTCCTCCGGGGTCAGGAGTTCGCTTCCTCCGACGGGCAACCGTCCTTCGGCAAGGACACCCGCGTACCGCGCCGGATGCTTGACGTTCCACCACCGCGTTCCGCCGACATGGCTGTGCGCGCCGGGCCCCGCTCCCCACCAGTCGCCGCCGTCCCAGTACCCGAGGTTGTGGGCGCAGCGTGCCGAAGGATCTTCCGTGGCAGCCCAATTCGACACCTCGTACCAGGTCATTCCCGCGTCCCGGAGACGCGCGTCGATCCGCTCGTACCGCGCGGCGAGCACGTCGTCGTCGGGCGCGGGGAGTTCACCGCGTCGCACGCGCCGCGCCAGTGCGGTGCCGTCTTCGACGATGAGCGCATACGCGGAGACGTGGTCGACGCCCGCCTCGAGCACCGCATCGAGAGACGCCTCGAGGTCGGAGTCCCGCTCCCCCGGTGTGCCGTAGATGAGATCCAGGTTCACGTGACCGAACCCTGCGGCGCGGGCCTCACGGGCCGCCGCCACGGGCCGGCCCGGAGTATGGGTCCGGTCGAGTACGGCCAGCACGTGCGACGCCGCCGACTGCATCCCGAGCGACACCCGGGTGTACCCCGCCGCACGGATCCGGTCGAAGAACTCGGGCGAGGTCGACTCCGGATTCGATTCCGTGGTCACCTCCGCGCCCGGAGCGAGGCCGAAGGAGTCCCGGACGGCGCCGAGAACGTCGGCCAGACCGTCTGCGCCGAGAAGCGAGGGCGTGCCGCCCCCGACGAACACCGTCTGCGCGGGCGGTGCGCCCCTGCCCGCGGCGCCGAGCATCTCCGCTCCGGCGGCGAGTTCTCGCCGCAGTCCCTCGAGCCACGAGGCCGGCGACGCGGCGCTGCCGAGTTCCCCGGCCGTGTAGGTGTTGAAGTCGCAGTAGCCGCAGCGCGTCGCACAGAAGGGGACATGGACGTACACCCCGAACGGCCGGGTGCCGACTCCGTCGAGGGCTTGCTCGGACAGCGCGAAGCCGCCCTCGGCATCGGGGACACCGACTTTTCCAGCGGTGCGTTCACCGATTTCCGTCGTACTCACACCACCAGTGTCCCAGACACGCGCGGGCTCGCGACCACGGCCGGGGCGCCTACCTCGACATTTCCCCCGATTTCGGTGGAAATAGCCGCGACGTTTCGGATACGACCCGATGACATGGCACAATTGGCGACATGACCGGACCCGGAGTGCGACTCGTGGCTCGACGCCACGTCGACCTCAAGCGTGTCTGTGCGTCTGTCTGTCTGCCTTGTGCCGCCTGTTTCTGCGCCGACTGTCTGTAGTCGGCACCCCCCGGCAATTCCCAGATCCCGCCGGGTCGAGGCGCGCTTTCCACGAGGTAGAGCCCTCTCTGCGCACTCGCCCGGTCACCGCTAAATCCAGGAGACCCCGCATGACGTCGTCCACCGACGCCACTCCCACCGACGGTTCGGCATCCCCAACCCGGCGTGCGGGGCGGCCAGCCAAGCGTCGCGCCGAAGGCCAGTGGGCTCTCGGCTACCGCGAACCCCTCAACGGCAACGAGCAGACCAAGAAGGACGACAACCCTCTCAACGTCCGCCGCCGGATCGAAGAGATCTACGCGCACCAGGGCTTCGACAGCATCGACAAGTCCGACCTGCGCGGACGATTCCGCTGGTGGGGCCTCTACACACAGCGCGAGCAGGGCTACGACGGGACGTACACCGGCGACGAGAACATCGATCTGCTCGAGGCGAAGTACTTCATGATGCGGGTGCGCTGCGACGGAGGCGCCCTCACCGCCGAACAACTGCGCACCATCGGAGAACTGTCCACCGAGTTCGCCCGCGACACCGCCGACCTGTCCGACCGGGAAAACGTCCAGTACCACTGGATCGAGGTCGAGAACGTCCCCGAGATCTGGCGTCGCCTCGAGGCAGTCGGACTGCAGACCACCGAGGCGTGCGGTGACTGCCCCCGCGTCGTGCTCGGATCGCCGCTCGCGGGCGAATCCCTCGACGAAATCATCGACGGCACACCGGCGATCGACGAGATCGTCCGCCGCTACATCGGCGACCCGAAGTACTCGAACCTGCCGCGCAAGTTCAAAACCGCGATCTCCGGTCAGCAGGACGTCGTGCACGAGATCAACGACGTCGCGTTCGTCGGCGTCGAGCATCCCGAGCACGGACCCGGATTCGACCTGTGGGTGGGCGGCGGACTGTCCACCAATCCGATGCTCGCGCAGCGTGTCGGCGCCTGGATTCCGCTCGACGAGGTGCCGGACGTGTGGGAAGCCGTCGTCTCCGTCTTCCGCGACTACGGCTACCGCCGGTTGCGGTCGAAGGCCCGCCTGAAGTTCCTGATCAAGGACTGGGGCATCGAGAAGTTCCGTGAGGTGCTCGAACAGGAATACCTGAAGCGTCCGCTCGTCGACGGCCCCGCGCCGGAGAAGCCGGCCCGGCCGATCGACCACATCGGCGTGCAGAAGACCCGCAACGGGCTCAACGCGGTCGGGTTCTCCCCGATCGCGGGCCGGGTGTCGGGCACCGTCCTGACCAAGGTCGCGGACGCCGCCGCGCGCATCGGTTCCGACCGCATCCGGTTCACTCCGTACCAGAAACTGGTGGTGCTCGACGTCGCCGACGACAAGGTCGAGGAACTGATCGACGAACTCGAGCCCCTCGGTCTGCGTGCGCGGCCGTCGCACTGGCGCCGCAATCTGCTGGCCTGCAGCGGCATCGAGTTCTGCAAGCTGTCGTTCGTGGAGACGCGCAAGCGTTCCCAGGCCCTCGCGCCCGAACTCGAACAGCGACTTGCCGACATCAACGCCGACATCAACGCCGACATCGACGTGCCCATCACCATCAACATCAACGGTTGCCCGAACTCCTGCGGTCGTTCGCAGATCGCGGACATCGGATTCAAGGGCATGCTCGTCGACGACGGCGACGGGAACCAGGTCGAGGGTTTCCAGGTCCATCTCGGCGGCAGCCTCGGGCTGGATTCCGCCTTCGGCCGGAAGTTGCGGCAGCACAAGGTGACCACCGAGGAGCTCGGCGACTACATCGAGCGCGTCGTACGCAGCTTCATGAAGCACCGCAGTGAGGGCGAACGTTTCGCGCAGTGGGCTGTGCGCGCAGACGAAGCAGATCTGCGATGACCGACAACACCGGAGAGCGGACGGGGCAGATGACAATCGACACCGCGACAGCCGACGAACTGCGCGCACTTGCCGCGCGGGGCGCGGAAGAACTGGAAGGCGCGTCCGCGCAGGAACTCCTGCGGTGGACCGACGAGACGTTCGGGGCTCCCGCCGAGGGAGCGCGAAGCGGGTACATCGTCGCGTCCAACATGCAGGACGGTGTCCTGGTCCACCTGGCGGCGCAGCAACGCCCCGGTGTGGATGTGCTGTTCCTCGACACCGGGTACCACTTCGCCGAAACACTCGGGACCCGCGATGCCGTGGAGCAGGTGTACGGCGTCAACGTCGTGAACGCGCGGGCCGCGGCCACGGTCGCCGAGCAGGATGCGCTGCTCGGAAAGGACCTGTTCGCACGGGATCCCAACGAGTGCTGCCGCTTGCGCAAGGTCGTGCCGCTGACCGAGTCCCTCCGGGGCTACCGCGCGTGGGTCACCGGTATCCGCCGGGTCGAGGCGCCCACCCGGGCGAACGCCCCGCTGATCTCCTTCGACGAGGGCTTCGGCCTCGTGAAGATCAATCCGATCGCCGCGTGGTCCGACGACGACATGCAGAACTACATCGACGAGCACGGAATCCTGGTGAACCCGCTCGTCGACGAGGGCTACCCGTCCATCGGGTGTGCCCCGTGCACGATCAAACCACTTCCCGGTGCCGATCCGCGTAGCGGACGCTGGGCCGGCCGAGCCAAGACCGAATGCGGGTTGCACGCCTCATGACACTCACCGATCCGAATCCCACGACTGCGCGGACCCAGTTGGACGGCACCGCGTTCGACACTCTCGCCGCGCTCGAGTCCGAAGCGATCCACGTCTTCCGGGAGGTGGCCGGCGAATTCGAACGGCCCGTCATCCTGTTCTCCGGCGGCAAGGACTCCACCGTCCTGCTGCACCTGGCGATCAAGGCGTTCTGGCCCGCGCCGCTGCCGTTCGCGCTGCTGCACGTCGACACCGGACACAATCTGCCCGAGGTACTCGCGTTCCGTGACCGCATCGTGGAGAAGTACAACCTGCGCCTGCACGTCGCAAGCGTCGAGGACTACATCGCCGACGGACGCCTCACCGAGCGTCCCGACGGCATCCGCAACCCGCTGCAGACTGTTCCGCTGCTCGACGCGATCACCGAGAACCGCTTCGACGCGGTCTTCGGCGGTGGCCGCCGCGACGAGGAGCGTTCGCGCGCCAAGGAACGGATCTTCTCGCTGCGCAACGCATTCGGCCAGTGGGATCCGAAACGGCAGCGCCCCGAGCTGTGGAACCTCTACAACGGCCGGCACGCGCCGGGCGAGCACGTCCGGGTGTTCCCACTGAGCAACTTCACCGAACTCGACATCTGGCGCTACATCGCCCGCGAGGACATCGAACTCGCGAGCATCTACTACGCCCACCAGCGTCCGGTCTACCGGCGGGACGGCATGTGGATGACGCCCGGAGTGTGGGGTGGCCCCGCCGACGGCGAGACGCTCGAGACCCGGTCGGTGCGGTACCGCACCGTCGGCGACGGCTCGACGACCGGCGCGATCCTGTCCGATGCCGTCACCAACGAGGACATCCTCGACGAAGTGGCCGCCTCGCGACTGACCGAGCGGGGCGCCACCCGTGGTGACGACCGTGTTTCCGAAGCGGCCATGGAAGACCGCAAGCGAGAGGGCTACTTCTGATCATGAGCGACCACCATGAGCAAGGCGCGCACAGGCCGTCCCAGCTGCTGCGCCTCGCCACCGCAGGCAGCGTCGACGACGGTAAATCGACCCTCGTCGGCCGGCTCCTGTACGACACCAAGTCGGTGCTCGCCGATCAGATCGACGCCGTCACACGAGCTTCGGTCGACAAGGGGCTCGACACCCCCGACCTGTCGCTGCTCGTCGACGGCCTGCGCGCCGAACGCGAACAGGGCATCACCATCGACGTCGCCTACCGGTACTTCGCGACCCCGAAGCGCAGCTTCGTCCTCGCCGACACTCCCGGTCACGTCCAGTACACCCGCAACACCGTCTCCGGCGCCTCCACCGCACAGCTGGTGGTGCTGCTCGTCGACGCGCGCAAAGGTGTCATCGCCCAGACCCGCAAGCACGCCGCAGTCCTCGCGCTGCTCGGGGTGCCGAAGCTGGTTCTCGCCGTCAACAAGATCGACCTCGTCGAGGACCCGGCGGAAGTCTTCGCCCGGATCTGCGCGGAGTTCAACGAGCTCACGAGTTCGCTCGGCTGGTCCCCCGGCGACGTCCAGGAGATTCCGGTCTCCGCGCTGCACGGCGACAACATCGCGATCCGCAGTGAGAACACCCCGTATTACGACGGCCCGACGCTGATCGAGCATCTCGAGTCGGTGCCCGTCGACGCCGACGTGCACGGCCGTCACGAAGTGGGTCTGCGTTTCGCCGTCCAGTACGTGATCCGTCCGCGCACCGCGGAGTACCCGGATTACCGCGGCTACGCCGGTCAGGTTTCCGCCGGGTCGGTGCGGCCGGGCGACGAGATCGTCGTGCTCCCGTCGGGCGTGCGGTCCACCGTCGAGCGCATCGACACCGCCGACGGCGAACTCGACGTCGCGCACGCGGGCCGGTCGGTGACACTCGTGCTCACCGACGACATCGACGTCTCCCGGGGCGACCTGCTCGCCTCGCCCGGCGACGCTCCCGAACCGCTCTCCGAATTCGAGGCCACCGTGTGCTGGCTGGCCGAGAAGCCGTTGCGGCCCGGCGCACGCCTGCTCCTCAAGCACGGCACGCGCACCACCCAGGCGATCGTCGGCACGCTCGAAGAACGATTCGACGAGCAGACACTCACCTCGGTCGATCACCCGGAATCCTTGGAGCTCAACGAGATCGCACGTATCTCGCTGCGCGTCGCGGAGCCGGTCGCGGCTGACGACTACAAGGTCAACCGGCGCACCGGCAGCTTCCTGCTGATCGACCCCGCCGGTGGCAACACCCTCGCCGCCGGACTGGTGGGCAACGGTCTCGCGGACATCGAACTCGGAGACCGCGTTCCCGCATGATCCCGCTGATCGCCGTCGCGCACGGCAGCCGCGACCCTCGCTCCGCGCGGGCCGTGGCTGCTGCGCTGGCGGTGCTGCGGACCGAACACCCCGGGTGGGACGTGCGACTCGCGTTCCTCGACCTGAACACCCCTTCGGTCCCGCAGGTGCTCGACGCGGTCGCTGCGGACGGCCACCGTCGCGCGGTGGTCGTACCGTTGCTGCTCGGCAGCGCATTCCACGCGCGTGTCGATCTTCCCGCGATCCTCGCCGACGCGCGCATCCGCAATCCGAGGCTGGATGTCGCGTGTGCCGACATCCTCGGCGACGACCCGCGCCTGGTCGCGGCCGCGCGGGAAAGCATTTCGTCGACCGGTGTCTCGCCGGACGACCCGTCCGTCGGGATCGCCTTCTGCGCGGTCGGTTCCCGCCGCGGCCGGGCGAACGCCGCCACGGCGGATGTGGCAGTCCGCCTCGCCGGCGGCACCGCGTGGTCTGCGCTGCCCTGCTACGCCACGGCGCAGCCGGCCGTCGAGTCGACGCTCCGATCGCTGGCCGCGTCCGGACGCCGCACGCTCGTGCTCACCCCCTGGATGCTCGCGCCGGGGTTGCTGTGGGACCGGGCGTGTGCCGCTGCCGCCGAGACATACCCGGATGTGCGTGTCGCCCCGACCCTCACCACCCATGCCGCGGTCGGGCACGTGATCGCGGAGCGTTACCTCGCAGCGCTGCGCCGCACCACCCTGCGCGCCGCCTGAGTGCCCGCCCCCGGCGCTGTGCCGGCTGCCGCTCGGGGGCGCCGACACACGCACCGGACCTCGTTCGATGTCCTCGCGTTCACTTTTGTCCTATACAGGTAGGTGTTCGACCGGACACGAACAGCCCCGGTCGCGAACCACTCAGGGAGCGCACGTGCAGAACGAGTTACGCCGCTACATCGATCGTCTCCGCACGGAGGGTTTCTCGGTGCGCGACGACCACGGCGAGGACCCCGACCTGATCGACATCCACGGCAAGGCCGTGAACACCTGGCGGAAGAACTACCCGTACGACGAGCGCATGGATCGTGCGACGTACGAGGTCGAGAAGTACCTGCTGCAGATCGAACTGCTCAAGTTCCAGGCGTGGTCGAAGGACCACGGATCGAAGCACATCGTCGTCTTCGAGGGCCGCGACGCCGCCGGCAAGGGCGGCACCATCAAACGCTTCCAGGAGTACATCAACGTCAGGCACGCCCGGGTGGTCGCACTGAACAAGCCCTCCGATCGCGAGCAGGGCCAGTGGTACTTCCAGCGTTACGTCCGGCACTTCCCCACCGCCGGAGAACTCGTGATGTTCGACCGCTCCTGGTACAACCGCGCCGGTGTCGAACGGGTCATGGGCTTCTGCACCGACGAGGAGTACGAAACGTTCGTCACGCAGGTCCCGATGTTCGAGCAGTTGGTCGTCGACGCCGGGATATCGCTGACGAAGTTCTGGTTCTCCGTGACCCGCGAGGAGCAACGCACGCGCTTCGCGATCCGCCAGCTCGACCCCGTGCGGCGCTGGAAATTGTCCGAGATGGACCTCGAATCCCTCGAGCGGTGGGAGGAGTACACCGCCGCGAAGGAAGAGATGTTCCTGCGTACCGACACCGATCTCACCCCGTGGACCACCATCAAGTCCAACGACAAGAAGCGGGCCCGGATCAATGCGATGCGCTTCTTTTTGAACCGGTTCGAATACGACGACAAGGACACTCAGGTCGTCTTCCCCGCCGATCCGAACATCGTGCAGCGCGGCAAGGACGCCGTCGGCGACTGAATCCCCGATCCGTCGCGATCCCACCGATCCGTTGCTCGATCCGTGCGCCCTACCCCAGACTGGAGAAGAAGGGAGCGAGAACCCATGAGCATTGGAACACCGGAAGGTGGAATCGTCGTGGGGATCGACGGCTCCGACAGCGCCATCGACGCGGCCAAATGGGCAGCAGTCGTCGCACGTCGGCTCGGCGAACCGCTCCGGCTCGTCCACGCCCACCCCGGCGGCCCCGACGATGCCGACGAACCCACCCGGGACGTACTCGACGGCGCCGAAGCCGCAGTTCTCGAAACCGCGTCGGCAGTCGACGCGCCCGCACTGCGGGACACCACCGCGGGGAGCGAACTCACGGCCGAGTTGGTCATCGAGAAGACCGCGGTGTCGGGCCGGCCCGCCAACGCACTGTCCGACCTGTCCACGTCGGCGCGGATGATCGTCCTCGGGCACACCACCACCAGCGAACTGCAATCCATGTTCCGCAGGTCCGACGTCGTCTACGTCGCCAATCATGCGGTGTGCCCCGTCGTCGCGTGGCGCAGCGAGCAAGGGTTCCGGCCCCCGGACGGCCGTCCGATCGTGGTCGGAGTCGACGGGACCCAACTGAGTTCCGCGGCGATCGCGGAAGGCTATCGTCTCGCCGCGGCGCTCGAAGCACCGATGCTCGCCGTCCACACGTGGGTGGAACAGTCGACGATCACCTACGGCGAAGACTCCCGCTTCACCGACTGGACGGACTTCGCCGCGTTCCAGGAAGCCGAGATGCTGGAGTCGATGTCCGGCTGGGCTGCGGACTATCCCGACGTGCAGGTCGAGCACCGGGTCGAACGCGGCAAGCCCGACATGGTGCTGCTCGAACATTCCGCCCACGCGCAACTGCTCGTCGTCGGCAGCCACGGTCGCAGTGCGCAGTCGTCCGCGATCCTCGGCTCCACCAGTCAGGGGCTCATCCACCACAGTTTCTGTCCGGTGGCGATCTGCCGCGCTAGGTGACGGGGACCGCGGCCGGCAACTGTGGGGCAGTTGTGGCGCGGGCGTAGACAGTCTCCCCCGGCGCCAGGCCGAGAGCATGCGCGTCGCCGCGCGTGACCTGGGCGGAGAACGACTCCCCGGTCGCCTCGTTCCGCAATTCCACGCGCACCTCGAAGCCGAGATGCACGACGCGTTCGACCGTGGCGCGGGTGATGCCCAGCGTTTCGGCCGTACCCTCGTGCTGCGCCAACGCCAACTCCGGCTGTCGTCCCAGCCGGATGTCGTGGGGTCGTACGAGTTGACCGTTGAGCTTGGAGACGGTGCCGAGGAACGACATCACGAAGGTGTTGGCCGGCCTGTCGTACAACTCCTCCGGGGTACCGACCTGCTCGATGCGGCCCGCGTTCATCACGGCGATCCGGTCGGCGACGTCGAGCGCCTCCTCCTGGTCGTGCGTGACCAGCACCGTCGTGACGTGAACCTCGTCGTGCAGTCGCCGCAACCAGGTGCGGAGGTCGGTACGCACCTTGGCGTCGAGCGCGCCGAACGGTTCGTCGAGCAGCAGCACACGGGGATCCACCGCGAGCGCCCGCGCCAGTGCCATGCGCTGACGCTGACCGCCCGACAGTTGCGCCGGGTACCGGGACTGGAACCCGTCCAGCCCGACGATCTCGAGCAGTTCGTTGACCTTCTTCTCGATTTCCGGCTTCGGCCGCTTCCGGATCTTGAGCCCGAACGCGACGTTCTCCCGCACCGTCATGTGCTTGAAGGCGGCGTAGTGCTGGAAGACGAACCCGATGTCCCGCTTCTGCGGCGTCACGGTCGTCACGTCCTCGCCCGCGATGTGGACGGTGCCGCCGTCGAGCGATTCGAGGCCGGCGATGGAGCGCAACAGGGTCGACTTGCCGGAACCGGACGGTCCGAGCAGCGCGGTGAGCGACCCGGACGGGATCTCGAGGCTCACATCGTCGAGGGCCGCGAAGCTGCCGTAATTCTTGCGTGCCGCGGTGACGGTGATCATTCTTCGGTGCTCCTCTTGCGGTCGAGCAGGGTCATCAACAGCAGAACGATCACCGCGATGGCCATGAGCAGGGTCGCGGCGCTGTATGCGCCGAAAGTGTTGTGGTCGTCGATGTACCGGGCATGGACGAGAAGGGTGAGGGTCTGCGACACACCGGGAAAGCCCGACGAGACCATGATGACGGCACCGAACTCACCGAGCGCGCGCGCAACGGTCAGCACCACGCCGTACGTCAGTCCCCAGCGGATGGCGGGCAACGTGATGCGCCAGAAGGTCTGCCAGGTGTTCGCCCCGAGTGTCGCGGCGGCCTGCTCTTGTTCCTCACCGATCTCGTACAGCACCGGTTCGACCTCGCGGACGACGAACGGCAGCGTCACGAAGATCGTCGCGATCACCATGCCGGGCAATCCGAAGATCACCTTGAAGCCGAGAGATTCGACGGCACCGAACCAGCCGTTGGCCCCCCAGAGCATGATCAGCGCGACACCCACCACGATGGGCGAGACGGCGAAGGGCAGGTCGACGACGGCTTGGAGGAGCCGGCGACCGGGGAACCGCCCCCGGACGAGAGCCAGCGCCACGACGATGCCGAACACCACATTGACCGGTACGACGATCGCGACGATCAGCAGCGAGAGATTCAGAGCCGAGATCGCCGCGGGGGTGCTGATCGACTCGGCGAACGCACCGATCCCGTTCTCGAACGTGCGGTAGAGGATCACGCCGATCGGCACGAGCAACAGGACGAACAGGTACCCGAGCGCGACCGAGCGCAGCGAGATCTTGACGGGAAGCGACACGTTCACCGGTCGTTCTCCTGTCTGCGGAGGCCACGGCTCGCGACCCAGCGGAGCACGAACAGGGCGACGAAAGCGATGAGCAACAGCACTACCGACACGGCCGCGGCGTTGACGGGCCGGTCGATCTCGATCTGCTGCTGGATGTACTGGGACGCGACCTGCGTCTGGTACGGAATGTTGCCGCCGATGAGCACGATGGACCCGTATTCACCGATCGCGCGTGCGAACGCCAGGCCGGTACCGCCGAGAATCGCCGGGGCGAGCACCGGCAGCACCACGGTGCGGAAGATCGTGAGGTTGCTCGCCCCGAGCGACGCGGCGGCCTCCTCCACTTCGCGGTCGACCTCGATGAGCACCGGTTGCACGGCCCGGACCACGAACGGGAGGGTGACGAACGCCAGCGCTATCACGAGGCCGGGTTGCGTGGCGTTGAGTTGCAGCCCGATGGGGCTCTGCGGTCCGTACAGCGACAGCAGCACGATGCTCGCGACGATCGTCGGCAGGGCGAAGGGCAGATCGATCAGGGCGTTGACGACCTTCTTGCCGGGAAACTCGTCGCGGACGAGGACCCAGGCGATGATCGTGCCCATCACCGCGTTGATCGCGGCGACGACGATCGAGACACCGACGGTGACGCGGAGGGTGGCCAGGGCCGCGGGTGCGGTGACCGCATCCCAGAAGCCTCCGAACCCGTCCGACAACGAGTGTGTGGCAAGTGCTGCGAGAGGCAACAGGACGATCAGGCTCAACCAGAGTGTGGCAACGCCGATCCCGAGGGGGCCGACGGTGCCGGTGATCCGTGCCCGGCGAGTGCGACGACGGGCCGCCGGGGCGGGAGCCGATGCTCCCGTCCCGGCGGTCTGCTCCGAAATGCTCAAGAGAATGCTCTACTTCGTTGCGTTGTCGTAGACGATCGCGATGGTGCCGGAGCCGTCTGCGAACAGTTCCTCGTTGACGGTGTCCCAGCCCCCGAGATCGGCGACGGTCCAGAGCTTGGTCGGCTCCGGGAAGTCGGCGGCGAATTCCGCTGCCACGGCAGGATCGACGGGCCGGAAGCCTGCCTCGGCCCACAGCCGCTGGCCTTCCTCGGTGTACAGGAAGTCGTCGAACGCCTGCGCGGTCTCCGCATTCGGCGAATTCTTCAGGACCGCAGCAGGATTCTCGATCTTGAACGTGACCGGCGGGGTGACGTGCTCGACCGGGTCACCGTTGCGTTCGATGAACAGTGCCTCGTTCTCGTAGCTGAGCAGCACGTCGCCGGTCCCCTGGAGGAACGTTTCGGTGGCCTCACGGCCGGACTTCGGCTGCACCTTCACGTGATCGTTGACGAGGGCGGTGACGTAGTCGATGCCCGCCTGCGGATCGGCGCCGCCGTTGCTGGTGGCCGCGTACGGCGCGAGCAGGTTCCACTTCGCGGAGCCGGAACTGAACGGGTTGGGCGTGACCACCTCGACGTCGGGACGCAGCAGATCGTTCCAGTCCCGGATGTTCTTCGGGTTGCCTTCGCGTACCACCATCGTGACGACCGAGCCGAACGGCACACCGCCGTAAGCGTTCTCGTTCCACGACTCGTCGACGAGTCCGGCCTCGACGAGGCGGGTGACGTCCGGTTCGACGGAGAAGTTCACGAAGTCGGCCGCAGCCCCGTCGCGCACCTTCCGCGACTGGTCTCCCGATGCTCCGTAGGACTGCTGGAACGCCACGTCCGTGCCGGCTTCGGTTTCCTGGAAGGCCGGGATGAGCAGGTCGAAACCGACCTTGGGCACTGCGTACGCGTAGAGGTTGACGGTGCCCGCCGAGCCGTCGCCGCCACCGCCGGCACCCGCGGTGTCGCTCGCCCCGCCGCTGCACGCGGTCAGGGCCGTGACGGTCGCGGCTGCCACCGCGGCGACGAGAATTCTGGAACGGTTCTTCATGACACGAGCCTCCTGAGGGGCTTTTCGGTGAGGTGTGAAGAACGGACGACGGCAACGACACCCCGCGCCACGAACCGTGGCGTGCCGGGGTGACGGAATCATCCGTGAGGGATTTGCGAGGACGGGGAGCGCGAACGGCTCCCGGTCGAGTGGTCGGACCGAGTCGAGTGCGGGATCAGCGACAACAGTGGATATCGGCGACCGACGGCATACCTACAGCGATCAACGCCAGTTCATGGCGGATCGGAGGGAGCGTGGTCGCGGTCACCCGGCAGACTCTAGCAGAGGATCCGGGAGCGCCCGAAACCGATGTTTCGGTGAAGAAACGGGTGTCTAGCGTGTCAGCAGCCATGCGACGACGACGAGCACGAGCAGGGCGACCAGCGCCAGGGTCACGCGCGAGCGCGGCATGTCAGCAGTCCTCCGGGTCCGGGGCAGGCGATACGGGTTCGCGTCGTCCGACCACCGCGAACGCTCCGGCGATCACGCGGTCGAGCAGCCAGGCGACACCGCCGCACAACGGCACCAGTACGGCCAGTACCAGCGCTGATTGCGGCACGAAGGACAGACCCGTGAGCCAGAGCTCGAATCCGTCCCACCACGATGCCACCCGATCCACTCTCCTCACCTTAGTGGCTCCGGCGAACTCACCGGTACGCAGCCCGGCAATGCCGCCCGGACGGCTCGTTCCGGCGCGATCATAGAAGGATGTCTTGGTCACGGCCTCTGCGGATCGCCGCGCTGCACGACAGCCCGCATCCGCCCATCGACGATTACGCGTTCCTGTCCGACTGCGAGACGACGTGCCTGGTGGCCCGCGACGGCTCGGTGGAGTGGATGTGCGTGCCACGACCGGACTCCCCCAGTGTGTTCGGCGCCGTGCTCGACCGCAGCGCCGGCCGCTTCCGTCTCGCCCCGCACAACCGGACCGTGCCGGCTGCACGCCGCTACCTGCCCGGCGGGCTCATCCTGGAAACGACGTGGCAGACCGACACGGGCTGGATGGTCGTGCGCGATGCGCTGGTGATGGGGCCCTGGTACGACGTCGACGAACGCTCCCGCACGCATCGGCGCACCCCGTCGGACTGGCAGGCCGAGCACGTGCTGTTGCGTACTGTGCGCTGCGTGAACGGCACGGTCGAACTGGACATGTCGTGCGAACCGGCCTTCGATTACCACCGGGGCGCCGCCGAGTGGCGTTACACCGGAAAGGTGTACGAGGAAGCTACGGCGATGGAGGCCACAGCTCCCGAGCAGCACCCCCAGTTGCGGCTGACCACCGACCTGCGCCTCGGCATCGAGAGCGGGGAAGCGCGCGCTCGCACGCGGTTGAAGAAAGGCGATTCGGCGTTCGTCGCCCTGTCGTGGTCGGAACGCCCGCCGCCGCGCACGTTCACCGAGGCGGTCGCGAAAATGACCAATACGCAGGACTTCTGGCGGGAGTGGATCACCACCGGCCGCTTCCCGGACCATCCGTGGCGCACCTACCTGCAGAGCAGCGCTGTGATCCTGAAGGGACTGACCTACGCTCCCACCGGCGCCCTGCTTGCCGCGCCGACCACCTCTCTCCCGGAAACACCTGGAGGAGAACGCAACTGGGACTACCGCTACGCATGGGTGCGCGACTCGACCTTCGCCCTGTGGGGTCTGCACACGCTCGGACTCGACCGTGAAGCCGACGACTTCTTCTCGTTCATCCTCGACGTCTCCCAGAACGCCGACGGCAGTGACCGCACACTCCAGGTCATGTACGGGGTCGGCGGCGAAAGTTCGCTTCCCGAATCGACACTCGATCACCTCAGCGGATACGACGGCGCGAAACCCTGCCGTATCGGCAACGACGCGTATCACCAACGCCAGCACGATATCTGGGGAACGCTTCTCGATTCGGTGTACCTGCACGTGCGCTCCCGTCGGCAGATCCCCGAATCGCTGTGGCCGATCCTGCGCAAGCAGGTCGAGGAGGCGGCCACCCACTGGCGCGAACCCGACATGGGCATCTGGGAAGTGCGCGGTGAACCTCAGCACTTCACGTCGTCGAAGGTGATGTGCTGGGTGGCTCTCGACCGGGGCGCGAAACTTGCCGATCTGCACGGGCGGGACAGTCACGCGCGACGATGGGCAGCAATCGCCGACGAGATCAAGGCGGACGTCCTCGAGCACGGGGTGGACGAAAGAGGCGTGTTCACACAGCGTTACGGTCATCCGTCACTCGATGCGTCGACACTCCTCATCCCGCTGCTGCGTTTCCTTCCCGCGGACGACCCACGCGTCCGCGCGACCGTGCTCGCAGTCGCCGACGAATTGACCGACGACGGACTCGTGTTGCGCTACCGCGTCGAGACCACCGACGACGGACTCACAGGGAAGGAGGGAACCTTCACGATCTGTTCCTTCTGGCTGGTGTCGGCACTCGTGGAGATCGGAGAGGTGGAACGCGCTGCGATGCTCTGCCACCGCCTGCTCGAGTACGCCAGCCCACTGAAGTTGTATGCGGAGGAGATCGATCCCGTGTCGGGCAGGCACCTCGGCAATTTCCCGCAGGCGTTCACGCACCTGGCACAGATCAACGCTGTCGTGCACGTCGTCCGCGCCGAGAGCAGGGTGCACACGGGGGAATTCCGTCCGGGACACCTCACCTGACCGGTGTCGTGCCCGCCGCGCGCGTCAGCGGAAGCGGGCCAGAAGTGCTTCCGCTGACGCGGCGATCTCGCGGATGACCTCGCCTGCGGGCCGCTCCGTCCGCACCGAACCGACGGCCTGCCCCGCGTAGACGACACCGATATCGGGATCGTCGCCGGTGTACGCCTCGGCGAGGACGTCCTCGTCGGCGCCGCGGCCGTGCCACCGCTCGGTGAACGCGTTCTCCAGCGCGCGTCCACCCCACCGCGACGGCCACGGTTGGTGCCGCGCCTTGTCGAAGACGTCGGTGTACACGGTGTCGGCGCTCGTGGCCTCGACGATCTTGGTGCGCGCGTACTCCGGACCGACGGTTTCCGGGCTCGCCAGCAGGGCGGTGCCCACGAATGCGCCCTGCGCTCCGGCCGCGAGCACCGCGGCGAGTCCTCGTCCGGTGGCGATGCCGCCTGCGGCGAGCACCGGCAACGACGTGGACTCGAGAACTTCCTGAAGCAACGGCAGAGTGCCGACCCTGCCGGTGTGCCCGCCGGCCTCGTGTCCCTGGGCGACGACTGCATCCACCCCTGCCGCCTCGACGACACGCAGGTCGTCCACGGTGTTGATCTGGGAGATCACCAGTGCGCCGGCCTTGTGGACCCGATCCACGTACGGCGCCGGGTCCCCGAACGACAGCGCGACCACCGGCGGACGATGCTCGAGAACTGCACCCAGTAGAGAGTCGTCGTCGGCCAGCGACCAGGTCATGAGTCCGAAGCCCACCGGCCCGTCCCCGATCTCACGGGCGGTGCGCACCTCCGCCTCGAGCCATTCGGGGGTGTTGTACCGGGCCGCTCCGATCAGACCGATGCCACCGGCCCGGGTCACCTCCCCGGCCAGCACACCCCCGGCGCGGCCACCCATCGGCGCTCCCACCAGCGGCACGGAGATGCCGAGCGTACGGGTCAACCAGGTATCGAACACTCGGCACTCCTTCGAGGAGTTCGCGCGCGAACTACTTCTTCGGCTTGTCGGACGCGGCGTCGGACGAGAGCGCCGCGACGAAGGCCTCCTGCGGCACTTCGACGCGACCGATCGTCTTCATGCGCTTCTTGCCTTCCTTCTGCTTCTCGAGCAGCTTGCGCTTACGGCTGATGTCACCGCCGTAGCACTTGGCGAGCACGTCCTTGCGGATCGCCCGAATGTTCTCGCGGGCAATGATCTTCGATCCGATGGCCGCCTGGATCGGCACCTCGAACTGCTGGCGCGGGATCAACTCGCGCAGCTTGGTGGTCATCTTGTTGCCGTACGCGGCGGCGGCGTCCTTGTGCACGATCGCACTGAACGCATCCACGGCCTCGCCCTGCAACAGGATGTCCACCTTGACCAGCGCCGACTCCTGCTCGCCGGCCTCCTCGTAGTCGAGGCTGGCGTAGCCGCGGGTGCGCGACTTCAGGGAATCGAAGAAGTCGAAGATGATCTCCGCCATCGGCAGCGTGTAGCGCAACTCGACGCGGGTCTCGGAGAGGTAGTCCATGCCACCGAGCTCGCCGCGGCGGGACTGGCACAACTCCATGATCGAGCCGATGAATTCGCTGGGCGAGATGATCGTGCACTTGACGATCGGCTCGTAGATCGCCCGGGCCTTGCCTTCCGGCCAGTACGACGGGTTGGTGACGATCGTTTCCTGGCCGCCCTCGAGCACGACGCGGTAGACGACGTTGGGGGCGGTGGAGATGAGATCGAGGCCGAACTCGCGCTCGAGTCGTTCTCGTGTGATCTCCATGTGCAGCAGGCCGAGGAAGCCGCACCGGAAACCGAAGCCGAGCGCGACCGACGTCTCGGGCTCGTACGTCAGGGCGGCGTCGTTGAGCTGGAGCTTGTCGAGCGCGTCGCGCAGGTCCGGGTAGTCGGAGCCGTCGACGGGGTAGAGACCGGAGTAGACCATGGGCCGCGGCTCGCGGTAGCCGGTGAGCGGCTCGGTGGCGCCGTTGCGCGCGAGCGTCACGGTGTCGCCGACCTTCGACTGGCGCACGTCCTTCACGCCGGTGATGAGGTAGCCGACCTCTCCGACGCCGAGTCCCTGGGTGGGCTTCGGCTCGGGCGAGACGATGCCGACCTCGAGCAGTTCGTGCGTGCTGCCGGTGGACATCATCTTGACCTTCTCGCGCGGGACGATCCGGCCGTCCACCACGCGCACATACGTGACGACGCCTCGATACGTGTCGTACACGGAGTCGAAGATCATGGCGCGTGCCGGCGCGTCGGCATCACCGACGGGCGGCGGCACCTGCCGAATCACCTCGTCGATCAGAGCGGGGACGCCCTCGCCCGTCTTGCCCGACACGCGGAGAACGTCCGACGGCTCGCACCCGATGATGTTGGCGATCTCGGCGGCGTAGCGATCGGGATCGGCGGCAGGAAGATCGATCTTGTTGAGGACCGGAATGATCGTCAGGTCCTTGTCGAGCGCGAGATACAGGTTCGCGAGCGTCTGCGCTTCGATGCCCTGCGCCGCGTCGACGAGCAGCACCGCACCCTCGCAGGCCTCCAGGGCGCGCGACACCTCGTACGTGAAGTCGACGTGACCGGGCGTGTCGATCAGGTGCATCACGTACTCTTCGCCCTCGAACTTCCAGGGAAGCCGCACGTTCTGCGCCTTGATGGTGATGCCGCGTTCGCGCTCGATGTCCATGCGGTCGAGGTACTGCGCGCGCATCTGCCGTTCCTCGACCACGCCGGTGAGCTGCAGCATCCGGTCCGCGAGCGTCGACTTGCCGTGGTCGATGTGCGCGATGATGCAGAAGTTCCGGATCTTCCCGGGGTCCGTGAAGGTGGTGTCGGCGAAGGTGCTGATGTCGTGCTCCTGACTCGGGATGGCAACGGTCGTGCAGACCGCGGTCACACCTGCAGAATATCCAAGCCCGCCCGGGGTCGGGACCCCGGCCGGGACTCCGCTCACCTCACCACCCACTCGCAGGCTCGCTAAGCTCGGTCCTCGTGGCT
The DNA here is from genome assembly GCF_055664235.1 of Rhodococcus sp. NPDC019050. Taxonomy (NCBI): domain Bacteria; kingdom Bacillati; phylum Actinomycetota; class Actinomycetes; order Mycobacteriales; family Nocardiaceae; genus Rhodococcus; species Rhodococcus sp. NPDC019050. Next base: position 53,117 of record NZ_JBVOON010000013.1, read on the forward strand.
GGCACATGGAAGAAACTAGGCATGCAACTGGGCCGCCTCGCGGCCCAGCAGGGCCCGAAACTGTACAAGCAACTCCAGCAATCCGGGGCGCTGGACAAGGCGAAGACCGCCATCGGCAACGCCGCCGGCGCAGGCGCGGGAGGCACCGCCGGTACGACACGGGGGCCGGTTCCGGGGCGGCCGGTTGCGTCGCGCACCGCGCCCACCGCGCAACGTGCGCGTCGCGTGTCCTACGCGCCCGACCTGGACGGCCAAGCCGATCCCGGTGAGGTCGTGTGGACGTGGGTGGCCTACGAGGAGGACGCGAGCCAGGGCAAGGACCGCCCCGTGCTGGTGGTGGGCCGCGACGGCCACACCCTGCTGGGGCTGATGCTGTCGTCGAACACCGACCGCGACGGCCATCCCGACTGGATCGGCATCGGGACCGGACGCTGGGACCCGGAGGGCCGGCCGAGCTGGATCCGGCTCGATCGCGTGATCGATGTACCCGAGGACGGCATCCGCCGCGAAGGCGCGATCCTCGAGCGGTCGCGTTTCGAACAGGTCGCCGCGCGGCTGCGCTCCGACTACAACTGGCAGTAGCCGGGCGACCGGCACGTAATCACGCCCGGCGGGTCCGACCCGCCGGGCGTTCTGCCGTCAGGAGGGCCGCAGCCCCTGCCGGCGACCGAACAGGAATGCGTAGACGAGTGCGCCGAGCGCACCGCCGATCATCGGGAAGACGATGAACAGCCAGAGTTGCCCGAGCGCGCCGTTCTGATAGAACGCGACGGCCAGGCTGCGGGCGGGGTTCACCGAGGTGTTGTCGATCGGGATCGAAATCAGGTGGATCACCGCGAGGGTGAATCCGATCGCGATACCCGCGATCAGCACGTCGGCGATCTGGTCGGTCGTGGAGAGCACCACGAACACCAGCAGGGCCGTCAGAAGTATCTCGACCACCATCGCGGCCCCGATCCCGTAACCGTTCTCGAGGACACCACCGAGCGGACCGCGGATGGCGGACGGACTGTGTGCGCCCCAGCCGTTCGCACCGAGACCGTCGGCCGCCCGGTTGTACGACGGGAGCGACGAAGCGACCGCATAGATCGTCACGCCGGCCACCAGACCGCCGATTATCTGGGCGATCCAGTAGCCCACCGCACGCACGGGAGTGACCTGGCCGACGATGAGACGACCGAGTGTCACCGCCGGGTTCACGTGGCAGCCCGAAATCGGGCCGATGGTGTAGACGAGGAACAGCAGCGTCAGGCCGAACGCCAGTGCGACACCGAGTTGTCCCACGTAATCGCCCGCGAAGACAGCGGTTCCGACCGCCGAGAACACGAGCACGAACGTTCCGATCGCCTCGGCCGCACACCGTCTGAGATCGGAATATTCGGCGGGTTCCGCGGTTTCCAACGCGGTTTCGTGGTCAGAATCGTCCACCGGGTGCGCGGCATCGCGGGTCCCGTATTCGGGTTCTCGGCCGGTTCTTTGTGCGGGGTCGCGTAGTGGTTCCTGGGCCGGGTCACGTTCGGGTTCCATGAGTTCCCCTCGGAGGTCGTGGTCCCGCACACCGCGCCGGACCTACCTACACCGAACACCATCGGATCATCTTGCCGCAGCATATTTCGCTTGTGACGGCACACTACGCAAGTCGCGTCACCTCCACAACGACTTCTTGCGCAGCGGCGCTTCCGCCCATGTAGATGCCCTTGAGCGGGGGAACATCCCCGTAATCCCGGCCTATCCCCACCGATACATGTTGCTCGCCCACAAATCTCGCATTGGTGGGGTCGTATCCCCACCATCCGCCGGTCCACGCCTGGATCCAGGCGTGGGACTGCCCTTCGACGGTTTCACCGATCTCCGCATCCGCGACGGGATGCAGGTATCCCGACACGTACTGCGCGGGAATCCCCATGGCGCGCAACAGGAGCAGCGTCAGGTGGGCGTAATCCTGGCACACACCCTGCCGTTCCTCGTATGCCTGGATCGCGGACGTGTGGACACCGGTGGTTCCCGGGACGTAATCCATCTGCTCGTGGACCCACTGCGCCGCCGCGACCACAGCATCTGCCGGGTCGAGACCCTTCGCCAGGTCACGGGCGGTTTTGGCGAGCGACTTGTCCGCCGGAACATATCGGCTCGGGAGCAGCAATTCGTCGTATCGGTCCCTGGTGTCGGGCGACCGGATCACGTCCCATCCCGCCGGTTCCTCGAGCGGTTCGAGCGAATCCGTTTCCACAACAGACAAACCGGTCACTTCGAGCGACGTGTGCGGCGCGTGGAGGTCGAACGCTGTCACGCCGCTCCCCCAGTAGTCGGTGTACCGGTAGGAACGCGTCGCGGGAGTCGTCTCGACGCGACTGAGGATCACCGTCTGGCGGTTGTCGGACCGAGGCGTCAGACGCGCCTCGTTGTACGACGCCGTGACCGGCCCCGCGTACTCGTAGCCGGTCGTGTGGACCACGCGCATGCGCCAGCTCACAGTTCTCCCTCCAGAAGCAAATCGTCTTCACCGTCGTTGCGAGCCGAACTCCACGCCACCCAGGGCGCCGCGTGGAAGTACTGGAGTGAGATGGCCTCACCGACCTGCCGGCACATCTCCTGCAATGCGACAAGCCGTTCGGCGAGTTCCTCGAGAAGCACCCCGGGACGGATGAACTCGAGTTCACTGCGGGCCCGTCCGAGCAACCGCTGCGCTTCGTTGCGCGCACCGAACCGGTAGTCGGTCTGGTCGTCGAGTTCGGTGAGGCACTGCTCCGCCTGCCGGATGGCGGAGAACACCGAGCGGGGGAAAAGCCTGTCGAGCATCATGAATTCGACGATGCGGCCGGCGTCGAGCGCACCACGATAGGTGCGCAGGTACGTGTCGTATCCACCGGCCGAACGCAACACCGTCGCCCACGTCGGCGACGTGGGGCGGTCACCAGCGCGGGACAGCAGCAGCCGGACGATCATGTCGACCCGTTCGATGGAACGGCCGAGCAACAGGAACCGGTACCCGTCGTCCCGGCACAGCGTGCTGTCGGCCAGTCCCGCGAACATCGCCCCGCGATCTTCGACGTATCGGAAGAACTCGTGCGGGCCCAGACGTTTCGCCGCCCGTTCCCGTTCGGCGAGGGCGTTGTAGGTGGCGTTGAGGCACTCCCACATTTCGGTGGAGGTGACTTCCCGTGCACCGCGCGCGTTTTCGCGCGCATGCGCGATCGTATCGAGGATCGACCCCGCGCCGTCCCGCCCGAACGCAACGATGTTGATCACCGTCTGCACGTCGAGTTCACCTTCGGGCGCGCTGAACCCGAGCACCCGCAACAACTGACGACAGGTGCGGTCGGGGTCGACCGTCGAGTCTTCGAGCAGTTGGTGCACCGCGACATCCATGATGCGTGCCGTGTCGTCGGCTCGTTCGACGTAACGTCCGATCCAGAACAGTGACTCCGCATTTCGTGCGAGCATCAGCAATCCCCCTCATTCTGTTGCTGCTGCTGTTGCTGCTGTTGCTGCTCGGTGGTGAGTTCGGGTCCGCGGTCGGGTTGTTTCACCTCGGACCGTTCCTCGACGAACCCCTCCCCGCCCAGTTCGCTCTCCGTATCGGAACTTCGGCTGGCCAGCACCCAGGTGTCCTTGCTTCCGCCGCCCTGGCTGGAATTGACCACCAGCGATCCCTCGGGCAGCGCGACACGCGTCAGGCCGCCCGGCAGGATCCAGATGTCCTCGCCGTCGTTGACCGCGAACGGGCGCAGGTCGGCGTGCCGGGGAGCAAGTGTGTCGCCTGCCCGGGTCGGGACGGTGGACAACTGCACGACCGGCTGAGCGATCCACGCGCGGGGATTCGCCCGGATCTTGCGCGCCATGGTCTTCAATTCGGCCGGTGAGGCGTCGGGGCCGAACACGATGCCGTATCCGCCCGAGCCTTCGACCGGTTTGATCACGAGTTCGTCGATGCGGTCGAGGACCTCTTCGCGCTCCTCGTCGAGCCAGCAGCGCAAGGTGTCGACGTTCGGCAGGAGCGGCTTTTCCCCGAGGTAGTAATCGATGATGTCGGGTACGTACGTGTAGACGAGTTTGTCGTCGCCCACGCCGTTGCCGACCGCACTCGAGATCACCACGTTTCCGGCGCGTGCGGCGTTGAGCAGCCCGGCGACGCCGAGCACCGAATCGGGCCGGAACTGGAGCGGATCGAGGAAGTCGTCGTCGATGCGCCGGTAGATGACGTCGACCTGCTGCTCACCCTCGGTGGTGCGCATGTAGACGATGTTGTCCCGGCAGAACAGGTCGCGTCCCTCGACGAGTTCGACGCCCATCTGCCGTGCGAGAAGGGAATGCTCGAAGTACGCGGCGTTCGCGAGACCCGGTGTGAGGACGACCACTGTGGGATCGGCCGCGTTGGGCGCAGCAGCAGCACGCAGTGCTCGCAGGAGGTGCAGCGCGTAGTCCCCGACCGGTCGCACCTTGTGCTGAACGAACAGGTCGGGCGCCACGCGAGCCATGACGCGCCGGTTCTCCATGACGTACGACACTCCGGACGGCGACCGGAGGTTGTCCTCGAGCACCCGGAACGTGCCCTTCTCGTCCCGGATCAGGTCGACTCCGGCGACGTGGATGCGCACCCCGTTCGGCGGAACGATCCCCGCAGCCTGCCGGTGGAAGTGCTCACAGGACGTGACGAGGCGCTTGGGGATGACGCGGTCCCGCAGGATGCTCTGCTCGCCGTAGACGTCCGCTAGGAACAACTCGAGTGCCCGCACCCGCTGCCGGATGCCTTTCTCGAGACGGTTCCACTCGGCGGCGGCGATCAGGCGGGGCACCATGTCCAGCGGGAACGGGCGCTCCTGACCGGACAAGGAGAAGGTCACACCCTGATCGGTGAATGCGCGGCCGACCGCATCGGTGCGAGCGGCGAGATCCTCGGGACCTTTCGACTCGAGGATCTGATGCAGGCGGCGGTACGGCGGCCGGACCCTGCCGTCCGCATCGAACATTTCGTCGTACGCCAGGCGATCGGGATTTCTCGCGTAACCGTCGAAGACGTCGGGATTCTTCCTGCGGTGCCTGGCCGGGGACGCGCCCGGCGCAGTAGGGGTACGGCGACTCATGCCGGAATCGTTCTATATGCGAGGGCGTTGTGCACAATCCGACACGGAACTGTCCCACGGAGTAAACACGGCCGACATAAGACTCTCGCCGGTTTGGGCTTTGCGTGCCTTCTTGGTATTGTTGCCTGTCGGTGCCCAGTGCATCCAGAGCTTTTCAACCAGCTACCAGCAACACGACAGGATTCTACGCGTGGCCAACATCAAGTCCCAGGTGAAGCGAATTCGCACCAACGAGCGCAACCGGCTCCGGAACCAGTCGGTGAAGTCGGCGCTCCGTACCGCGATCCGCTCCTTCCGCGAGGCCGCGGCCGCTGGCGACAAGGACAAGGCCACCGAGCTTCTCGTCGCCACCAGCCGCAAGCTCGACAAGGCAGCCAGCGCGGGTGTCATCCACCCGAACCAGGCTGCCAACAAGAAGTCTGCACTGGCCAAGCTCGCCAACTCGCTCTGAACGTAGTTCCGAGGTAGTAGACGCGAGCTCTGCTTTCCGAAAGCCGCTCCCCTTGCGGGGAGCGGCTTTCGTGCGTCTTCACATGCAGGGGCCGCAGCCCGCGGAGCAGCGCGGGTATCGGCGGTTCCGGTTCCGTCAGCCGGCGAGTTCGGCCACCGTGCGGACCGCGTACTCGAGCGCGTAGTCGGGGTCGGCGGCGGCGCCCTTCACGTCGGCGTTGAGCGCGGCAACCACTCCCAGCGCCGTGCCGATGGAGGCCGGTGCCCATGCCCGGGCCTGCGCCTGCGCCTTCTTGACCTTCCACGGAGGCATCCCGAGTCCGGAAGCCATCGCGAACGGGTCGCCGCGACCGGCCGAGCCCACCCGCGCGATCGTGTGTACGGCGTCGGCGAGCGCGTCGGCGAGCAGCACGTGCGCGACGCCGCGGTGCATCGCCCACCGCAATGCTTCGAGCGCACCGGCCGCGTCGCCGGCGACGGCCTTCTCCGCCACATCGAAACCCGTGATCTCCGCCTTGCCGGAGTAGTAACGGCGCACCGCCGCGGCGTCGATCTTGCCGCCGGTGTCGGCCACCAGTTGGCTGCACGCAGCGGCCAATTCGCGCAGGTCGGATCCGACGGACTCGATGACCAACTGCTCGACATCGGACGCGACCCGAACATCAGCCGCTTGGAATTCCCTGTGGACGAATGCGCGCACCCACGCAGCGCGGTCTCCTGCTTTCGCCGGGGCAGCGCAGTCGTGTTCCACCGCGCCGCACGAACGCAGTCCCCCGACCATCGCCTTCGCCCGGCCCGCGCCGTTGTGCACCACGACGAGCGTGACGCCGTCCGGCACCTCGGCCGCGGCGTCGAGGATCAGGGCTGCTGCGTCCTTCCCGGCCTCGCCGGCGGACTCGAGGATCACGACCCGGTCCTCGGCGAACAGCGACGGACTCAACAACTCCGCGAGTTCGGGTGCACCGGCGTCACCGGCGCGCAACCGCGACACCGGAAGATCGGTGCCCACCCCGCTCCGGGCGCGCACGTCGGCGACGATCTTCGCAATTGCACGGTCGATCAGGAGTTCCTCGTCGCCGAGGAGCAGATGCAAAGGAGAGTCGGTCACGGCTCGATGGTGTCACGGTGGTCCGACACCACGGCCAAGGCCCCCGACCCCGCACGCACCACCGCGACATCACCGTGCCGGTCGGTGCTCAGCACCCGGGTTCCCATCGCGCGGAGTGCAGCAACTGTCTGCGGGTGGGGATGGCCGAAGGTGTTGTCGCGGCCGGCGCTGATCACCGCGACGCGTGGTCGTACCGCCTCGAAGAACCGGGTCGGGGTGGTGCGCGAGCCGTGGTGCGGCACCTTCAGCACGTCGGCCCGCACGTCTACGCCCGAGCGCACCAAGGCGTCGAGCGCCGCCTCCTCCGCATCGCCCGGCAGCAGAATCCGTCCGATCGGCGTGTCGGCGACCAGGACAAGCGACAGGTCGTTCTCCTCGGCGTATCCGGGACGGATCGGGCCGATGACCCTGATCGTCGTGGCACCGGAAACCAGGACGTCATCGTGCCCGACCTCTCGCACCGGGACACCGTGCCGCGCGGCGAGACGAGCAACGTCCCCGGCGCCTTCACGATCCGCGGCACCCGGCCCCACCACCACCGACGCGACCTCGCGTCCCTCGAGAACTCCCGCCATACCCCCGGTGTGGTCGGCGTGGAGATGGGTCACCACGAGCATGGACACGGTGCGGATGCGGAGGCGCCGCAGGCAGCGGTCCACGGGTTCGGGCTCGGCACCCGCGTCGATCACCACCGCGCCTCCCCCATCGGTGGCAAGGATCAACGCGTCGCCCTGGCCGACGTCGCAGGCAATGAGCACCCACCCTTCACCGGGCCATCCGGGCTGCAGGAGCCGGACCGGTAGCCACACGGTTGCGGCGGCAAGCAACGCGACACCGGCAACGACCCGCGCTTTCCGGTGACGCGCCGCTGCGCAGACCACCAGCACGACGATGCCGACGGTGACTGCGCCCGTGGCCCCGTCGGGCACCGGCACCTCCGCAGACGGCATGGCTGCGGCCCGCTCTGCGACGTGGAGCATCCACCACAACAGCGGTGCGGCGGCGCCCGCGAGCAACTCACCCGCACCGGAATGGGCTGTAGCGACTACGGCGACTACGGATCCGAGCACGGTCAGCGGGGCTACGACGGGGGCGACGAGAATGTTCGCCGCGACGGACACGAGACTCAACGTCCCGGTGGCGGCAGCGACGATCGGCGCAGTCACGGCGAAGGCCGTTCCGGAGACTGCGAAGATTTCTGCCGCCACGCGCGGCCATCCGTGTGCGTGCAACCACGCCACGACCACGGGCGCGAGCACCACCAGGCCTGCGGTCGCCGAGACCGACAGCGCGAAGCCGACATCGACGGCGAGGTCCGGCGCGAGGACGAGCAGCGCGCCGACCGCCCCGCACAACGCGGGTAACGCCTGCCGTTCACGTCCGGCGACGAGTGCGAGCAGCGCGATCGCCCCCATCGCCGCCGCGCGCACCACGCTGGCCGAGGGCCTGACCACGATCACGAAAGCGACGAGACCCACTGTCGCCAAGGCGGTTCCGGTGCGCGGACCCAGGCCCAGTGCCCGGACGACGAGAAGCACCGCGCCGAGCACGATGCTGACATTCGCGCCGGACACCGCTGTCAGATGGGTCAGTCCTGCGACACGGAAGTCCTCACGTGTGCCCTCCTCGAGACGAGAGGTGTCTCCGACGACGAGGCCCGGCAGCAGGCCCGCCTGGTCCGCCGACAGCGCACCACGGCATGCCTCCGCCAGACGGGTCCGCACGGTACCCGCCCACGTCTGCCAGACAGGTGGTGGTGACGCGGCGCTCGGCGGTTCGTCGGCCCGGAGTATCGCGACACCCGTGCCCGGTCCGGAGAACGGCGACATTCGAACTCTTGCGGTAATACGTTGTCCGGGAAGCAGATCCGACCACCGGTCTGCGGGAGCGAAGACGACGACGGCGCCGCCCGTCGCCAGGGGGCGGCCTGCGATGGTCACGTGCCGGAGAACCGCGGGTATCCGGACCTGCGGTTCACCGCCGAAACCCGCGCGCCGCAGAGCCTTCGGATCGTCTGTCGGTTCGACGACGACACTCACCCATCCCCCGGCCGCGGCAGCTTCGACCACCGGATGTGTGTCGACGAACCACATGCGGATTCCGCTCGCCGCACCGAAACCCGCGACGACTGCACACACTGCCAATATCACCGGCACGGCAGCGGGCGCCTGCCGAATTCCGCGGCCGCGCACACACACGACGTAGAACAGACCCGCCACGAGGCACGCGAGTACAGCGACGGCACCGGCCGGCACCCACCCGCCGTACAACCCGAGTGCTGTCACCGCCCATGCCGCCGCGGCGCCGGGCACGAGACGGGCGTCGAGGTCGGGGTGTGCGGTCACACCGTGACCAGTTCACGCAACCGTGCCAGTCGCGCCGGCCCGATCCCGTCCACTTCTCCGAGTTGCTCGACGTCGGCGAACGCCCCGTTCGCCTGCCGGAACGCGACGATGGACGCGGCGGTCACCGGACCCACTCCGGGGAGTGCGTCGAGCGCTGCCTCGTCGGCGGTGTTGAGATCGACCTTCCCCTGCCCCGGTGTACCCGCCGTTCCGGCGTCACTGTTTTTCGTGTCGGGCGGACCTGATCCGGAAACCGCACTTCCGTGCGGAACAGGTTGTGGCGGAGACAGTCCGACGACGATCTGATCGCCGTCGGCTACGCGGCGAGCGAGATTGAGGCCCACGAGATCCGCTCCCGGCGCAGCGCCGCCTGCGGCGTCGAGCGCATCCGCCACTCGTGCGCCGGGGGCGATCTCCACGAGCCCGGGACGATGCACGAGACCCACCACGCTCACGACCAGTGCGGCCGGTTCTGTCTCGGGTTCGGGTGTGGCCGCCGTGGTCGCCGCAACTGTGGTCGCCGCAGCCGTAGCTGCGGCGGCGATCTCGATGGAGGGCAGCGGCGGCACCGGGTCCGGGACCGGCCGGTCACGCCAGAGGACCCCGGCCGTGACCAGCACAGCGAGCACGCCCACGCCCGCGAGCGCTGCGGTCCCGCGATGTCCGGTGCTCCATTGGGCAGCGTGGAGGCGGTCGCGCAGGCTTGTCGTCGGCAGGGGTTCGGGGTCGTCGTACGGCTCGGTGTCCCACAGATCCTCGACCTCGCGACCTGCCGTACGCGCGATCGCACCGAGTCGGCTTCTCGCCACGTCGCCGTCGTCACTGCTCGCCATGCCGCGACGCTAAGGCCGCGTCGAACCCCGAACTGCTCGCCGGAGACGGATACCGCCTCGTCTGGGGATCGATCACCTACCTGGGGACAACCGGCACACGCTCAACCGTGCGCGACGACGACTCCCACCGCGCCGGGCCCGACGTGCGCGCCGAGGACCGCGTCGAGTTCGGTCACCGTGACCTCCGCCTCCGGAAGCCGCTCGGACAGTTGCTCGACGAGCTGAGCGGCCCGCTCGGGCGCGTCACGGTGGTGCACCGCGACGAGTGCGCCCGGTCCGGCCTCGGCGACGACACCGTCGACGAGCTTGGTCAGCGCTTTGGTCATGGTCCGGGTCTTCTCTCGCAGCACGAGTTTGCCCTCGACGAGGTGGAGGACGGGTTTCATCGCGAGGGCGGTGCCCAGCAGCGCGGTGGCGGTGCCGATGCGCCCGCCGCGGCGGAGGTGGTCGAGGCGGTCGACCACGAGCAGGGTGCGGGCCGACGCCGCGACCTTTTCGGCTCGGTAGAACACCTGGTCGAGGTGTTCACCGGCTTGCGCAGCGCGGGCAGCGTCGAGCGCCGCGAATCCCAAACCCATTGCGGTGTTGCGGGAATCGACGAGCCGAATGCCGTCTCCGAGGTCGTCTGCGGCGGATCGGGCGGCGTCCCACGTGCCGGAGAGCAACCGCGACAGGTGCACGGCCACCACGCCGTCTCCGTCGCTGTCCGCGAGCGCGGTGGTGTACACCTCGGTCAGTTCGGCGGGCGACGGGCCCGACGTGGTCACGGTCGCCAGGTCCTCGGGGAGTTCGTCGACTCCTTCACGCAGATCCCGTCCGTCCGCGATCACATGCAATGGCACGACACGGATGTCGTATCGATCCACCAGTTCCGGATCGAGACAACACGACGAATCGGTCACCACCACGACAGCCACGACGACTACCGTAGGCCGTCCGCCGCGGGTAGCGCATCCCGGCGCGCCATCCGCACCGCGTCCACGACCTCGGCGGCGACGCGGCGATGCGCCTCCCAGCCCCAGTGGATGCCGTCCGGATTCGCGTTGCCGGAGAAGATGTCGTCGTGGACGGCCTCCCCGAGATCGACGAGCGGAACCGCATGCTCTGACGCCCACGCGGTGATGGCCCGCACCGCGGGACGACGGCCGCGGTGAACCGAGCGGTAGCCCTCACTGCGGTGCACCGAGGGCAATGTGCCGACGACGGGTAGATCGGGGCGCACGTACGCCAGCGACTCCCTGATCATCTCGAGGTATTCCACGCTGACGCGGGGCGGCAACGCGACCGGCCAGCCCAGCGGTGACAGCCGGGGCTGAAGCCATCCGTACGCGTTGCGCGCGACGCGGCGCAGGGCCGGGGGACGCACGTAACGCAACCCTTCCCGTAGCGCGGTGGGCAGCGGCGACGGGAGGGTGTCCATCCCGCCCACGCCGAGTACCACGGCGCCCGCGCGCGGAATGGTTGCCCACACGCGCGGGTCCTGCGTCAGCGCCCACCACGCGTCGCGGGAGGTCCATCCGATGCGCGCGACGAGTTCCACGTCCCAGCCGAGTTCGGCGGCGACGAGATTGGGCCAGATGCGCGGGTGATCGGCGGGCAGTCCACCCTTGGGGCCGTAGTAGCTCAGCGAGTCGGCGAGCACCAGCAGCGTGGGCCGCCCGGTCGCGCCCGATCCGGTGGCCTCGGCGGGCACGGCGTCGCCTGCCCCTCCGGCCTCCCCGATCGGCGTCGGATCAGAGGACGTCATCGGGGGCCACATCGGCCGACGCGTTCCACACGTCGAGTCGCCAGGACGGCTCGTCGCCGTAACCGCTCAGTTGCACCCATCCGGTGTTGCCGAGACCGCCGAGCACGGGCCACCGATCCACGGGCAGGTCGAGCAGTGCCGCGGTGAGTGCGGCGATCAAACCGCCGTGTGCGACCAGGATGATGGGTTCGGCGCCCCAGTTCTCGTGCTTGTCGAGCAGTTCCTCCACCACGGGGACGCTGCGACGGGCGACATCGACGCGGCTTTCGCCCTCCGGTGGCGCCCAGGTCGCGTCGGCCCGCCACGCACTGCGGGCGCCGGGACCGATCTCGTCGACATCGGTGTGGGTGAGTCCCTGCCACTGTCCGAGGTGGGTCTCACGCAGCCGGGCATCGATCTCGACGGGAAGGCCGGCCCGGTCGGCCACCGCGACTGCGGTGTCGTACGCGCGGCGCAGGTCCGACGACACGATCGCGATCGGATCGAGTGCCGCCATCGCCTGCGCGACGCCCGCGGCCTGCCGGCGCCCGAGGTCGGACAGGTCCGTATCGAGCTGACCCTGCATCCGGCGGGTTGCGTTGTACCCGGTTTGTCCGTGGCGCAGCAGGATCAGCCGCCGCACCCGCGGTTCGCTCACGCGTCGCCCGTGGGCTCGGCGTCACCGGATGCCGCGGCTTCGTCCGCGCCGGTCTCGACGGCCGAGCGCGGGCCGCCGACTCCCTCGACGGGCACGGTCGGGCAGTCCTTCCACAGACGCTCGAGCGCGTAGAAGTTGCGTTCTTCCTCGTGCTGGACGTGGATCACGACGTCGACGTAGTCGAGCAGGGTCCAGCGGCCCTCACGGGTGCCCTCGCGACGAACCGGCTTGTGACCTGCCTCGCGGAGCTTGTCCTCGATGTTGTCCACGATCGCGTTGACCTGACGTTCGTTCGGCGCGGACGCGATGACGAAGCAGTCGGTGATCACCAACTGATCCGACACGTCGAGCACCACGACATCGGTTGCCAGTTTCTCGTCGGCCGCCAGGGCCGCGATACGGGCCATCTCGATTGCTTCTGTCGTTGCGCTCACTGCGTGCTCTTTCTCTCGGTCTTGCTGATGTAGTGGTCTTCGGTGCCGGCGCTCTCGTCGGCGGTCGCGCGCTCGAGGTAGAGGTGCCGTTTGCTGATGTACTGCACCACCCCGTCCGGCACCAGGTACCAGACCGGCCGATTCGCCCGTACCCGCTCACGGCACTCGGTCGACGAGATGGCCAGGGCGGGAATCTCCACGAGACTCACCGCCTCGTCGGAGAGCTCGCCCAGGTGCGGCGCGAGATGCTCGATGTGCAGGTCGTACCCCGGCCGCGAGACCCCGACGAAGCGGGCCAGACCGAACAGAGTCTGCCAATTCTGCCACGACAGGATCGAACCGAGCGCATCCGCACCCGTGATGAAGTACAGCTCCGCACCCGGATACATCTCGCGCAGGTCGCGCAGCGTATCGACGGTGTACGTGGGCGTCCCGCGATCGATGTCGACGCGGCTGACCGTGAACCGCGGGTTCGACGCCGTCGCGACCACCGTCATCAGGTACCGGTCCTCCGCGGGGCTGACGTCACGCTTCGACTTCTGCCACGGTTGCCCGGTCGGGACGAAGATCACCTCGTCGAGACCGAAGCGTGCGGCGACCTCGCTGGCCGCGACGAGGTGGCCGTGGTGGATCGGATCGAAGGTGCCGCCCATCACGCCCAGACGTCGCTGAGGCACTGCGGGCCGCTCCGATGGCTGATGCACGATGGTTCAGCTTACGGGGTCACACCGGGAGCAGACCGGCCACCACCGCGGCCAACTGTTGCGCCGACCTGCATTCGTGCATGGTGATGACCTCCCCGTAGGCGCGCGCCGCCGAATCTCCGGACCCCCATTGCCCCCGCGGTTCCGGGTTGAGCCAGTGTGCGTGCCGCGCAACGCCGACGAGATGCTCCAGCACCTCCACGTTGGGATTGCGGTAGTTCGTGCGCGCGTCGCCGAGGACGAGCAGGGAACTGCGCCCCGTGAGGCTGTGGGCGTGCCGTTCCGCGAACGTCGCCAGCGCGTTGCCGTAGTCGGAGTGCCCGTCGTAGGTGATCAGGTCCGCTTCCCTAAGCATCCGCGACATCGCGTCCCCGAGGTCGGCACCCGACGAAAAGTAGTGGGTGACTTCGTCGCTCGTGTCGATGAAGGCGAACACCCGTACGCGGGAGAACTGTTCGCGCAGCGCGTGGACGAGGAGCAGGGTGAAGTGCGAGAACCCGGATACCGATCCGGATACGTCGCACAGCACGACGAGTTCCGGCCGGGCCGGTCGTGGCTTGCGGTTGATGAGGTCGATCGGTACGCCACCGGTGGACATCGACTTGCGCAGGGTGCGCCGCAGATCGATCGCGCCGGCGCGGGCGCGGCGGCGACGGGCAGCGAGACGGCTCGCGAGCAGACGCGCGAGCGGCATCACGCTGCGGCGGAGCGCGACCATATCGGCATCGGAGGCGCGCAGGAAGTCCACTTCTTCGGCCAACTTGGGGACGCCGTACTTCTCGACGCGTTCGCGGCCGAGAACTTCGGCGGTGCGACGCCGGGTCTCGCGTTCGACCATCGCCCGGAAGTCGGCGATCCGCCGTGCCGCGGTCCTTCGGGCGACTTCGGTTTCGTAGTCGCCGGCCTCGCGTTCGTCCGGGGTGCTGTTGCCGAGCAGTCCCTCGAGGATCCTGGTGAGCAACGTTTCCGGTGCCACGTCGCGTAGCGCCTGGTACGCCGAGAAGGACGGACCGTTCGACGACTTGTACTGCCCGAGTTCTTCCACCATCTGCGCGGTGAGCGTCTCGACGGCCGCCAGCGCGTCGGCGGAGTCGTCGGCGAGCAGTTCGGCGATCAGTTCGCGCAGCGCGTCGAGGTCGATCTCCCCGTCGGGAGTCCGCGGTAGCGAGACATCCGGCGTGTCGGCGGTGCGATGCCCGATCGCCGGAGGGAACCAGAGATCGAAGAGCGCGTCGAAGGTCGGGCGGTGGGTGGTCCGCCGCAGGAGAGTGCAGGCGAGGCCCTCGCGCAGCGCTTCCCGGTCGAGCATCTCGATCACCGTCATCACCCGGCCGGCGTCGATCGTTTCCGACGGACCGACCGCGATACCCCGGCGGCGCAGCGACTCGACGAATCCGACGAGGTGCCCGGGCAGACCGTGCGGTGCGATCGGTGTCCCCGAATCGGTCTGGAACGCGCCGGCCATGTCAGTTCAGCCGGAGCTCGGCCGCGGCGCGCAGTTGGTCGGACTGGTGTTTGAGGACCACTCCGAGCGTGGTGCGCACCGCGGCGTCGTCGAGGGTGTCGAGCCCGAGCGCCAGCAGCGTCCGGCCCCAGTCGATCGTCTCCGCCACCGACGGCACCTTCTTGAGTTGCATGCCGCGCAGCACCCGGACCGTCCGCACGAGTTGTTCGGCGATCGCATCGGGAAGCTCCGGCACACGACTGGCCAGAATCCGTCGCTCCAGCTCGGCGTCGGGGAAGTCGAGGTGCAGGAACAGGCAGCGCCGCTTGAGCGCTTCGGACAGTTCGCGGGTCGCGTTGGAGGTGAGGACAGCGAAGGGCTTGCGGGTGGCGGTGATCGTGCCGAGTTCGGGCACCGTGACGGCGAAATCGCTCAGCACCTCGAGCAGCAGGCCCTCGATCTCCACGTCGGCCTTGTCCACCTCGTCGATGAGCAGCACCGTCGGGTCGTCCCGGCGGATGGCCGTCAGCAGTGGCCGGGACAGGAGGAACTCTTCCGAGAACACGTCCGCCTTGGTTTCGTCCCACGATTCACCGGATGCCGCGTTCGCGCCGGCCGACTGGATACGCAGAATCTGCTTGGCGTGGTTCCACTCGTACAGCGCCCGCGATTCGTCGACGCCCTCGTAGCACTGCAAGCGGACCAGTTCGGCATCGGAGGTCTGAGCGACAGCCCGTGCGAGTTCCGTCTTGCCGACACCGGCCGGGCCCTCGATGAGCAGCGGCTTGTCGAGCCTGTCGGCGAGGAACACCGCGGTGGCCGTGGCCTTGTCCGCGAGGTAACCGGTCTCCTCCAGGCGGTCGATCACATCCTGGACATCCGCGAAGATCGGCGGGGTGGTGGGCAGCGCACGATCCACGCTGAGTCCTTTCGTCGGGCCGGGGGTCAGGCCGGGCGGGTGTGGCCGTCGCCCCACACCACCCATTTGGTGGAGGTCAGTTCCGTCAGTCCCATCGGGCCCCGAGCGTGCAGTTTCTGCGTGGAGATACCGATCTCGGCGCCGAACCCGAACTGCTCTCCGTCGGTGAACGCCGTAGACGCGTTGACCATAACGGCTGCGGCGTCGACGCGGGCGGTGAACTCCCGGGCGGCGGCGAGGTCGGAGGTGACGATGGCTTCGGTGTGGCCGGTTCCGTACCGGTCGATGTGTTCGACGGCCGCGTCCAGGTCGTCGACGACCGCGAACGCGACGTCGAGCGTGAGGTACTCCTCGGCCCAGTCCTCTTCCGTGGCCGGGACGAGACCGGGCAGGTCGCCGTGCACCGTCACGCCGTGCGACTTCAATGCGTCGAGCAGACGCGGAACGGCGGTGTCGGCGAGGGCTTTGTCGACGAGGATCGTCTCGGCGGTGTTGCACACACTCGGCCGCCGTGTCTTGGCGTTCAGCACGATCTTCTCGGCCATCTCGAGGTCGGCCGCGGCGTGGACGTAGACGTGGCAGTTGCCGACACCGGTCTCGATGGTCGGCACGGTGGCATCCCGGACCACCGCGGCGATCAGGCCCGCGCCGCCACGGGGAATGACCACGTCGACGAGTCCGCGAGCCTGGATGAGATGAGTGACCGAGGAGCGGTCGGCGCTGGGCAGCAACTGCACCGCGTCGACCGGCAGTCCCTGATCCTCGAGTGCCGTGCGCAGTGCTGCGACGAGTGCGGCGTTCGAGCGCGCCGCCGAGGACGAACCGCGCAGGAGCGCAGCATTACCCGATTTGAGGGCGAGACCGAATGTGTCGACGGTGACGTTGGGACGCGCTTCGTAGACCATCCCGACGACGCCGAGCGGCACCCGCAGTTGCCGCAACTCGAGTCCGTTGGGCAGGGTCGAACCGCGGATGACGCCGCCGATCGGATCGGGCAGACCCGCAACCTGACGCAGCCCCGACGCGATGCCGTCGATGCGGTCGGCCGTCAAGCGCAACCGGTCGAGGAGAGACTCTGCCGTGCCGCTCGCGCGGGCAGCCTCGATGTCCTCGGCGTTGGCGGCGAGAACGGACTCGGTCGCCGCGAGTACAGCATCGGCGGCGGCGTGGAGCGCGGCGTCCTTCTCCGTGGTGGTGAGCAACGCGAGACGACGGGATGCGACGCGGGCGCGGCGGGCCGCAGCATGTACGGCTTCTCGGGTGTCCCCACCGTCGGTCGCCACTGAGTCGGAAGTCACGGCAGTCATGCCCACAGCTTAGTCGTGGAGGTGCAGGCACCGACAAGCGCGGCACCGGGGCGGATCAGCGAAGACCGGTTCCCCGGGCGAGTGCGGTCCGGACGAGGGTGTCGACGAGTTCGCGGTACCCGATGCCTGCGGCTTCCCACATCTTCGGATACATCGAGATCGACGTGAAGCCGGGCATCGTGTTGATCTCGTTGATCACCGGCCCCTCGTCGGTGACGAAGAAGTCGACGCGGGACAAGCCCTGGCAATCGAGGGCGCGGAACGCGCGGACGGCCATGTCCCGGATCTCGTCGGACACGGCAGGATCGAACTTCGCCGGCACGTCGAACTCGCACACGTCGTCGAGGTATTTGGTGTCGAAGTCGTAGAACGCTTCGTGGTTGCCCGAGGTGTCGGGCATGCGGATCTCCGCGACCACGCTGGCCCGCACGTCTCCGCCGGGGAACTCGAGGACGCCGCACTCGACTTCGCGACCCACGATGGCGGATTCGACGATGACCTTCGGATCGTGCGCGCGGGCGTTGTCGACGGCGGCGTCGAACGCCGACCAGTCGGTGACGCGGCTGACGCCGATCGACGATCCGCCGCGGGCCGGCTTGACGAAGACGGGAAGTCCCAGCTGCTCTTTCTGTTCCTCGGTGAGGTCGGCCGTACCCGGCCGCATCACGATCTGGAAACCGACCGGCAGCCCTTCCGCGGCCAGGAGTTTCTTGGTGAACTCCTTGTCCATTGCGGCTGCGCTCGCGAGCACTCCGGGACCGACGTAGGGCACGCCGGCGAGTTCGAAGAGGCCCTGGATGGTGCCGTCCTCGCCGTAGGCGCCGTGCAGCACCGGGAAGACCACATCGACGGACGCGAGTACCTTGCCGAATTCACCCTGGTCGAGCGCGATGATCTCGCCGCTGCGGGTGGGGTCGGCCGTGAGGGTCAGCGACGAACCGTTCTCGTCCACGACGGGCAGTTCGCGTCCCGCCGCGGTGAGGCGCGCGGGGTCGATGTCGCCGAGCACCCAGGATCCGTCTTTCGTGATCCCGACCGGGATGACGTCGTACTTCTCGGGATCCAGGTTGCCCAGGATACTTCCCGCCGACAGACAGGAGACGGAGTGTTCGTTGCTGCGACCGCCGAAGACGACGGCCACCCGGGTTCGGGGCGTGCTCACGGCACAAACCGTACCGGCAAGCTGTGCGGTTGCCCCAGCCGCGTCCCGTTCCGTTCGTGCGTCCGGCCCGCCGTCGGATGCGTCACAGCGACTCGAGGGCGGTGCGGAGGTCGTCGAGAAGATCTGCGGTGTCCTCGATTCCGCACGACAACCGGACGAAGCCGTCCGGCACCGGGTCGCCCCACCGTGCCCGGCGGTCCGCGGTGGTGTGGATGCCCCCGAAACTCGTCGCGGGCAGGACCAGTTCGGCAGCTTTCACGAACCGATGGACGTCGTCGCCGGTGGGAAGCACGAAGGTCACCAGCGGGCCGAACTTCTGCATCTGCCGGGCGCCCACGGGGTGCGACGGATCCGATTCGAGTCCCGGGTACCGCACTCCGGCGACGGCGGGGTGTTCGGCGAGCATCCGGGCGACGGCGAGGGCATTCGCGCACTGCCGCTCGAAGCGCAATCCGGCGGTGCCGAGGCTGCGGTGCGCGAGCCACGTTTCGAAGGGCCCGAGCACGGCGCCCGAGTGGAGGCGTTCGCGGTCGAGCCGGGACACGAGCGCGGTGTCGGAGACCGCCACGTAGCCGAACAGCAGATCGCTGTGGCCGCTGAGCGACTTCGTACCGCTCGCGACGACGACATCCGCGCCGAGCGCCAGCGGGAGCTGACCGAGCGGAGTGGCGGTCGTGTTGTCGACGAGCAGCAACGCTCCGGCGGCTCTGCACAACTCGGCCGTGACGCGCAGATCGACAGTGTCGAGGCCGGGATTCGACGGGGTTTCGGCGAGCACCACCGCGCCCTCACCGGCCTGGTCGAGGACCGCGCGCAACGTCCCGTCGCCGAAGTCGGTGACGGAGAGTTCGCGCACCACGGTGCCGAGCGGAGCGAGATATTCCTGCGCGTAGGCACGCACCTGGTAGTAACCGTCCGCAGGCACCACGACCGTGGCGCCGGGCCGGGTGAACGCTCTCAGCGCGACGGTGATCGCCGACATACCGGATCCGACGACACGCGCCGCGGCGGCACCTTCGAGCGTGGCCAGTGCGGATTCGAGGGCACGCCACCCGGGATTGGACGCCCGAGCGTAGGTGTCCACGTCTCCGGTTTCGTCCTCACCGAGTAGGTACGGCGCGGCGAAGACCGGTCCCTGTTGCAGTGGGGAACCCGGAGCACCCTCGTAGGCAACAGCTTTCACGCATCGAGTCGAATCTCCGCTCATGGGGCTCACTCCGGCTTGATCCGGCGACCGAGGAGCAGACCGATGGCGTCGTGCACCGACATCCCCTCGTGGCACACCCGGTGCACCGCGTCGGTCAGCGGCATCTCGACGTCGTAGCTCGCGGCGAGGGCACGTACCGAGGTGCAGGACTTGACCCCTTCGGCGACCTGGCCGTGCGTGGCCTCCTGTGCGCTCTCGAGCGACTCACCACGGCCCAGACGTTCCCCGAACGAGCGGTTCCTCGACAACGGTGAACTGCACGTCGCGACGAGGTCGCCGACTCCTGCGAGACCGGCCAGGGTGACGGGCATCGCGCCGAGCGCCACACCGAGGCGGATGATCTCGGCGAGTCCCCGGGTGATGATGCTCGCGATGGTGTTCTCCCCCAGCCCCACTCCCGCGGCCATCCCGCAGGCGAGCGCGATCACGTTCTTGCACGCACCACCGATTTCGCACCCGATGACGTCGGAGTTGGTATAGGGGCGGAAATACCCTGTGGCACAGGATTTCTGAATTTCCAGCGCACGCGTGGAATCGAGGCATGCGATCACCGTCGCGGCAGGCTGCCCCTCGGCGATCTCCCTCGCCAGGTTCGGACCGGACAGCACGGCGACGCGGTGCGGTTCGGCTCCGGTGACCTGGCCGATCACCTGACTCATCCGCATGAGGGTGCCGCTCTCGATCCCTTTGGCAAGACTGAGGAGCGTGGTTCCGGGCCCGATGTCGTCGCGCCACGATCCCAGGTTCGCGCGCAATGACTGACTCGGTACCGCGAGCACCGCGAAGTCGACACCGTCGAGCGCCACGCGATGATCGGTCGTCGCCTTCAGGGAGGCGGGCAGCACGACGCCGGGCAGATAGCCCGGATTCTGGTGCTGCTCGCCGATGGCCTGGGCCACCTCCGCCCGGCGCGCCCAGATCGTCACGTCGGTGCCCGCTTCGGCGAGCACCTTCGCGAAGGCGGTCCCCCACGACCCTGCCCCCAGAACTGCCGCTTTGGTCACAAATCCCCCTCTTTCCCCTCATCGATGCGGAGCCCGATTCGGCGTACGCGACGCAGCACCGGGTTTTCTTCAGTATCGCCCAGGTGCGCAGACCGCACCGCGAGCCGCCCCCGCCCACGACCTGCTGGCACAATCACGCCCATGCCCGCCGTGCACATTCTCGTTCCGGTCAAGGCCCTCGGCCTGGCCAAGTCGAGACTGGCGCACGCCGTCGAGCCGGAAGAACGCGCCGATCTGGTGCTCGCGATGTTTCAGGACACACTCACCGCCGCCCGTGGACTCGACAACGCCCGGATCACCGTCATCACCTCCGACCGCCGGGTCGCCGCCGTGGCCCGGGAATCGGGAGCGTCCGTACTCGCAGACCCCCCGGCCACGAACGAGCGGGACCGATCGGATTCTCTGAACGCAGCCCTGCGGACCGCCGCGGAACACGCCCGGGCACAATCGCCCGGCGTCGACCTGGTCGCACTCCAGGCGGATCTTCCCGCCTTGCGCTCGCACGAGTTGGCCGAAGCGCTCGAAGTGGCGCGCGCGACGGGCACCATGATCGTCGCCGACCACACCGGGTCGGGCACCACCGCGCTGCTCCACTGCAGTCCACAGTTTCCGTTGCGTCCGCAGTTCGGGCCCGGTTCCGCCCGCCGGCACCGCGACACCGGTGCGCTCGCCGTGGAGGCGGCTCTTCCCGGCCTGCGACTCGACGTCGACACGATCGACGATCTGGGGGCCGCGGCGGCCCTCGGGGTGGGCGCAGGCACCGCCGGTGTCCTCGACCGGATCGGTTCGACACTTCCCTTCCCCTACCCCACCTCGCGCCGACCCCCTCATGCCTCATCGGTTCCTGACACAATGGAACGGTGACCAACGGCGACACCCCCGAGCAGATCGTCGGCACCGAACCGAGTGCCGGAACCGAGCAGAGTGCCGCACCCGGCACGACCCGAACGCAGGGACGCGTGGCGACCGCCACGAGTGCCCCACCTGCCGCCATCAACTCGCAACTGAAGACGGGCCCCAACGACGGCCTGCCCGCTGATCGCTACCTCAACCGCGAATTGAGCTGGCTCGACTTCAACGCACGAGTGCTGGCGCTGGCGGAGGACACCTCCCAGCCGTTGCTCGAACGCGCGAAGTTCCTCGCGATCTTCGCGTCGAATCTCGACGAGTTCTACATGGTGCGCGTCGCCGGACTCAAGCGTCGCGCGGAGACCGGACTGTCGGTCCGGTCGGCCGACGGCCTCTCCCCCCGGGCCCAGCTCGCGCTCATCGCGTCGAGCACGCAGGAACTCGCCGGCCGCCAAGCCCAGGTCTTCCTCGATTCGGTCCTGCCGAGTCTCGAAGCCGAGGGCATCTCGATCATCAAGTGGGCGGATCTCACGGCCGACGAACGCGACCGGCTCACACGGTACTTCGCGGAGCAGGTCTTCCCCGTGCTCACTCCCCTCGCCGTCGACCCCGCGCACCCCTTCCCCTACATCAGTGGCCTGAGCCTGAATCTCGCTGTCACCGTGAAGGATTGCGAGTCCTCCGGAGAGCACTTCGCCCGAGTGAAGGTGCCCGACAACGTCGATCGGTTCGTCCGCGTCGACCGCGCCGGTTCGATGCACGGTCTCGCCGCGTTCCTGCCGCTCGAAGAACTTATCGCCGCACACCTGGACGTGTTGTTCCCCGGGATGGAAATCGTGGAGCACCACGCGTTCCGGGTAACGCGCAACGCGGATTTCGAAGTCGAAGAGGACCGGGACGAAGACCTCCTCAAGGCCCTCGAACGCGAACTCGCACGACGACGCTTCGGTTCGCCCGTCCGGCTCGAAGTGTCCGACGACATGACCGAGCACATGCTCGATCTGCTGCTGCGCGAATTGGACGTCGATCCCGCGGATGTCGTCCAGTTACCCGGCCTCCTCGACCTGTCGTGCCTGTGGCAGGTGCACGCCGTCGATCGTCCCGACCTGAAGGATGTGCCGTTCGTCCCCGCAACGCATTCCGCTTTCGGTGAGCGGGAGACACCGAAGAGCGTGTTCTCGACGCTGCGCGAAGGTGACATCCTCGTCCATCACCCGTACGACTCCTTCTCGACGAGTGTTCAGCGGTTCATCGAGCAGGCGGCCGCCGACAGCCAGGTGCTCGCGATCAAGCAGACGCTGTACCGCACCTCGGGTGACTCGCCGATCGTCGATGCGCTCGTGGCGGCCGCGGAGGCCGGCAAACAGGTGGTCGCGCTCGTCGAGATCAAGGCCCGCTTCGACGAACAGGCGAACATCAAGTGGGCGCGCAAGCTCGAGCAGGCGGGTGTGCACGTCGTCTACGGACTGGTCGGGCTGAAGACCCACTGCAAGACCTGCCTGGTCGTCCGCCGGGAAGGCTCGACGATCCGCCGCTACTGCCACATCGGGACGGGCAACTACAACCCGAAGACCGCGCGACTCTACGAGGACGTAGGACTGCTCACGTCGTCGCCCGAGATCGGTGCCGACCTGACCGACCTGTTCAACACTCTCACCGGCTATTCGCGGAAAGCGCAGTATCGCAACCTGCTCGTGGCTCCGCACGGCGTCCGTAAAGGCATCATCGAGCGGATCGACCGGGAGATCGAACACCATGAGGCGGGTCGCCCCACCCGGGTTCGGCTCAAGGCCAATGCGCTCGTCGACGAACAGGTCATCGACGCGCTGTATCGCGCGTCCCGCGCCGGTGTCCCCGTCGAGATCGTGGTGCGTGGTATCTGCGCGCTCAAACCGGGCGTTCCGGGCCTGAGCGAGAACATCACGGTCCGATCCATCCTCGGGCGGTTCCTGGAGCATTCGCGCATATTCCACTTCCTCGGCAGCGACGAGTGCTGGATCGGCAGCGCCGACATGATGCACCGCAACCTCGATCGCCGCGTCGAGGTCATGGTTCAGGTGAAGAACCCCAGGCTCTCCCAGCAGTTGCAGGACATCTTCGACTCGGCGCTCGATCCGGCCACACGGTGCTGGACGCTCGAGGGCGACGGAACGTGGACTGCGTCCCCCGCTCCCGGTACGGCAGCGCGCGACCACCAGATGGAACTCATGCGCAGCCGCGCATCGTGATTCGGAGACACAGGTGACCGATTCGTCCGATAAGCCGATGAAGGCCAACATCTTTGCCGCGGGTGCGGTGCTGTGGCGACCCGCGGGCGGTGACCCGAGCCGTACCGCCGACGGTGACATCGAAGTCGCCGTCGTCCACCGGCCGCGTTACGACGACTGGTCCTTTCCGAAGGGAAAGCTGGACCCCGGCGAGACCGCTGTCGTCGCGGCGGTCCGAGAGATCCGGGAGGAAACCGGATTCCGGCCCGTCCTGGGACGGCATCTCGGACGTGTGACCTATCCGGTGCCGGGGCACCGGAAGCTCAAGCGGGTGGACTACTGGGCTGCGAGGCCGGTTGCGGGCGAGTTCGCACCCAACGATGAGGTTGACGAATTACGTTGGGTAACACCGGATTCCGCCTTCGATCAGCTTTCTTATCCGATGGACCGCAGCGTTTTGCGCCGGTTCCGGTTGCTGCCTGCCGACACCACGACCGTCGTGATCGTCCGGCATGCGAAGGCGGGGAGCCGGAAGAAGCATCGGGGTGACGACCGGACCCGTCCCCTCGATACGGCGGGCAAGTCGCAGGCGGCCGCGCTCGTTCCGCAACTGCGCGCGTTCGGAGGAGACAGCGTCACTGCTGCGGACCGCACGCGGTGCATCGATACCGTCGCGCCCTTCGCCGCCGACCTGGGGGTCGAGGTGGCACTCGAGCCGTCGCTGTCGGAGGAGGAGTACAACGCCGATCCTCAACTCGGCCGCAAGCGCACGCTCGACATCGTCGCCCGCGGCGGCACGCCGGTGATCTGCAGTCAGGGAAAGGTCATTCCCGATCTCGTGTCGTGGTGGGCCGCCCGGGACGGGGTCACGCTGCCGCCGGCACGCAATCGGAAAGCGAGCATGTGGGTGTTGTCGCTGCAGGGCGACCGCCTCGTGGCAGCCGATCACCTCGACAGCCCGCTCCCCTCGAAGAAGCCCTGAGTCGCGCGCCGAGTCGGGGCGTTTCGGGCACAGCGGCGTTTTCGGCACGGCGGTTCATCACGGCGAATCCGGCACAGGGATGCCTGTGCCGGACGACGACAGCGGCTACCGGACGTGCCGGTAGCCGCTGAATGCCGTCGGTCCGCGCACGGGGCGCAAACCGGTGGGGCGCCGTCGAACTTCGGTGCCGGAGTACGTCCCGGCGCCGAACTACTTCTTGGCGGTCCTGCGGGTGGTGGTCTTCTTGGCCGGAGCCTTCTTCGCCGCCGTCGTGGTCTTCTTGGCCGCGGTGGTGGTCTTCTTCGCCGGAGCCTTCTTGGCTGCGGTGGTGGTCTTCTTCGCCGCGGTGCTCTTGGTTGCGGTGGTCTTCTTGGCCGGAGCCTTCTTGGCTGCGGTGGTGGTCTTCTTCGCCGCGGTGCTCTTGGTTGCGGTGGTCTTCTTGGCCGGAGCCGACTTTGCCGCCGTGGTCTTCTTCGCGGCGGTGGTCTTCTTGGCCGGAGCCGACTTTGCCGCCGTGGTCTTCTTCGCAGCCGTGGTCTTGGCTGCCGTGGACTTGGCCGCGGTGGTCTTCTTCGCCGCGGTCGACTTGGAAGCGGTCTTCTTCGCAGCCTTCTTCGCAGCCGCGGTCTTCTTCGCCGCAGCAGCAGCACCGCGCTTGACGGCCGGACCCGTCGCGGGGAGCTTCTGGCTGCCCGCAATGACTGCCTTGAACTGCGCACCCGGACGGAAGGCCGGTACGGACGTCGGCTTGACCTTGACCGTTTCGCCGGTACGCGGGTTGCGGGCAACGCGTGCCGCACGGCGGCGCTGCTCAAAGACACCGAATCCGGTGATGGTAACGCTCTTCCCGTCGTGCACGGCGCGCACGATCGCGTCCACAATGTGCTCGACGGCCGCCGTGGCGGTGCGCCTGTCCGAACCGAGCTTCTCGGTCAGAACGTCGATCAGTTCTGCCTTGTTCATTGTTTTCCTCCGCACATCTACGGTCCACCGTCAGACCGACTCCAGTCCACGGTAGACCCGCAAACGGGCTAGAGTCTATGTGCCACGCGGATTCTCATGCAAATAAGTGGCCGGCCCCGGTTCGACACGGAGGTCGAACCGGGGCCGGCAGAGGCGATTTCGGAGCCCGATCAGGTGGCCGGAAGCGTCCGCGGTTTCCAAGAAGGCCTTGACTTTTCGTACTCGGAAATCGCGTCTACCTGGCGCAATGTCAATCCGATGTCGTCGAGACCTTCCAGCAGACGCCACCTTGTGTAGTCGTCAATAACGAACGGCACCACGGTGGTTCCGGCGGTCACCGTCTTTGTTTCCAGATTCACATCGAGTTCGAGTCCGGGCTGCTGTTCGATGAGTTTCCAGAGCAATTCGACGTCGTCCTGCTCCACCTGAGCGGCGAGCAGACCGGCCTTGCCGGCGTTGCCGCGGAAGATATCGGCGAAGCGCGACGAGATCACGACTCGGAAGCCGTAATCGGACAATGCCCACACCGCGTGTTCACGTGAAGAGCCCGTGCCGAAATCGGATCCGGCGACGAGAACGCTGCCGCGATCGAACGGCGGAGTGTTGAGAACGAACGACGGATCGTTCCGCCACGCGGCGAAGAGTCCGTCTTCGAATCCGGTGCGGGTGACGCGTTTCAGGTACACCGCCGGGATGATCTGGTCGGTGTCGACGTTGGATCGGCGCAGGGGGACGCCGATGCCCTTGTGAGTTGTGAAGGCTTCCATCGAAATATCTCCTCGGTCCTGTGCTCTAGTCCAGATCCGCCGGCGCGGAGAGGGTACCGCGCACCGCGGTTGCGGCGGCCACTGCCGGGGAGACGAGGTGCGTTCGACCGCCCTTGCCCTGCCGGCCTTCGAAATTACGATTCGATGTCGAAGCCGACCGCTCGCCGGGCGCGAGCTGGTCCGGGTTCATGCCCAGACACATCGAGCACCCTGCCTGACGCCATTCCGCCCCTGCGGCCGTGAAGATCTCACCGAGACCTTCCTCCTCCGCCTGGACACGAACGCGCATCGAACCGGGCACGACGAGCATGCGAACTCCGTCCGCAACCTTCCGCCCCTCGAGCACTTCGGCGACGGCACGCAGATCTTCGATCCGTCCGTTGGTGCAGGATCCGACGAACACCGTGTCGATCTTGATGTCCCGCAGCGGCATACCGGGTTCGAGGTCCATGTAGCGCAGAGCCTTCTCGGCAGCAGACCGCTCGGTCTCCTCCGCGATCTCTTCCGGAACCGGCACGGTGGAACTGAGCGGGGCGCCCTGACCGGGGTTGGTGCCCCATGTCACGAACGGGGTGAGCGCACTGCCGTCGATGTGGACCTCGGCGTCGAAAACCGCGTCGTCGTCGGTCTTCAGCTGTTCCCACGCTTCGACGGCCGCATCCCAGTCCGCGCCCTTCGGTGCGTGCGGACGGCCCTTGACGAACTCGTAGGTGACCGCGTCGGGCGCGATCATGCCGGCACGCGCGCCGGCTTCGATCGACATGTTGCAGATCGTCATCCGCGCTTCCATCGAAAGCTTGCGAATCGCCTCGCCCCGGTATTCGAGGACGTACCCTTGTCCGCCACCGGTTCCGATCTGAGCGATGATCGCGAGAACGAGGTCCTTGGCCGTGACGCCGGGCTGCAATTCACCGTCGACGTTGATCGCCATGGTCTTGAACGGCCGCAGCGACAACGACTGCGTCGCCATGACGTGCTCGACCTCACTGGTGCCGATTCCCATTGCGAGAGCACCGAAAGCTCCGTGCGTGGAGGTGTGACTGTCGCCGCACACCACGGTCATACCGGGCTGGGTCAGGCCGAGTTGCGGCCCGACGACGTGGACGATGCCCTGATCGAGGTCTCCCATCGGGTGCAGGCGCACACCGAATTCCTCGCAGTTGCGCCGCAACGTCTCGACCTGCGTGCGCGAGACGGGATCGGCGATCGGCTTGTCGATGTCGACCGTCGGGACGTTGTGGTCCTCCGTCGCGATGGTGAGATCGGGACGACGCAGCGAACGTCCCGCCAGCCGCAAGCCGTCGAAGGCCTGCGGACTGGTCACCTCGTGCACGAGGTGCAGGTCGATGTAGATCAGGTCCGGCTGTCGCGCCGAGCCTTCTCCTTCACCACGCACGATGACGTGCTGATCCCACACCTTCTCTGCCAGAGTCTTTCCAGCCATGTTCTCCACCTGTCGTACGTGACGAACGCGAGACCGATTCAGGGCTGTCCGGCCCGCGCATGGTGTCGTCCCCGCCTCGTTCCGCATGCGATATGCTTCCCAGCATGCGAGACGGAGGTATCGACCTATGAGACAGCATAGCGGGATCGGGGTGCTGGACAAAGCCATGACCGTCCTGCACGCGGTGGCCGAACAGCCTTGCAACCTCAACGAGTTGTGCGTCCGGACGGGCCTGCCGCGTGCCACTGCACATCGTCTCGCCGTCGGCCTCGAAGTGCACCGTCTCCTCATGCGCGACGGCGACGGTCAGTGGCGTCCGGGACCCGGTCTGGCCGAGCTTTCCACCGGCGCGGGCGACTCGCTGGTCGAGGCCGCCTCGCTCGTACTCCCCCGTTTGCGCGAAATCACCGGCGAGAGCGTGCAGTTGTACCGCCGCGAAGGCACACATCGCGTGTGCATCGCCGCACTCGAACCGCCGACAGGTCTGCGCGACACCGTTCTGGTCGGCTCACGTCTGCCGATGACGGCCGGATCGGGCGCCAAAGTGCTGCTCGCGTGGGCCGATACGGCCGTCCAGCGTGCGATCCTGCCGGACGCGGCATTCGGGGAGCGCGTCCTCACGGAAGTACGCCGTCGCGGGTGGGCGCAGAGTGCGGCCGAACGCGAACCCGGGGTCGCGTCGGTGGCTGCCCCCGTGCGGGACAGCGGTGGCGCCGTCGTCGCCGCAGTCTCGGTCTCCGGTCCGATCGACCGGATGGGACGCCGGCCGGGTGCCCGATGGGCCGCAGACCTTCTCGCCGCCGCTGAGGCCCTGAACAAGCGACTCTGAGCGCCTCTGGCGGCGGATGTGCGTGGTATGTCACAGTTCTCGCATGGGAACCAACCGCCGCGCCGACATCACCATGACCGACCCGGAGATCTCCGAATTCCTTCACCACAGCCGTGTCGCGACGCTCGCTTCTCTCGGCCCCACGGGCATGCCGCATCTCGTGGCCATGTGGTACGCGGTGCTGGACGGGGAGATCTGGTTCGAGACGAAGGCGAAATCGCAGAAGGTCGTGAATCTTCGCCGGGACAACCGTCTCACCGCTCTCGTCGAGGCCGGTGACACCTACGACCAACTGCGAGGCGTGTCGATCGAGGGGCACGCCGAGATCTTCGACGACCACGACACCGTGTTCGCGGTGTGCCGCGACGTCTGGGAGCGGTACACCGCCCCCTACACCGAGGAAGCGCGACCGGCCGTCGAGCAGATGATGGCCAAGCGGGTCGCGGTGCGCGTCGTGCCCGGGCGGGTGCGGTCGTGGGACCACCGCAAGCTGGGTATGCCGGCAATGGAGATCGGCGGCACCACCGCGGCGTACCTAGCCTCACCCACCCCCTGAGCCAGGCCCAGAATAAATGGGGCGACAGCGCTGCTCCCCCGGCGCTACATTTTCGAGGCATCGGCGAAGGAAGGGGGACACCATGACCGACCCGGAGAAGGAACGCCTCAAACAAGAGTTCCGCGAGGCACTCCTGCGTAAGAAGCAGCGCGACGACCGCGGCACCGCGCACCTCGACGCACAATCCAAGGCTCGCGGACCGAAGGCGCACGCGGACCACCGCCGCGAGTTCCGGCGCAAGAGCGTATGAGAATCACCCGGCAACGAAAAAGACCCTCCGAGCGATGCTCGGAGGGTCTTCCACTAGCTGTACCCCCGATGGGATTCGAACCCACGCTACCGCCGTGAGAGGGCGGCGTCCTAGGCCGCTAGACGACGGGGGCCTGGACTTACCTTCGGCACACCCCGGAGGGAATGCCTGTCTTCAGAGAAGAACACCCACCGATCCGGAGATCGATGGGCAGTTCATGGTACCCCCGATGGGATTCGAACCCACGCTA
The DNA here is from genome assembly GCF_055664235.1 of Rhodococcus sp. NPDC019050. Classification (NCBI taxonomy): domain Bacteria; kingdom Bacillati; phylum Actinomycetota; class Actinomycetes; order Mycobacteriales; family Nocardiaceae; genus Rhodococcus; species Rhodococcus sp. NPDC019050. The sequence continues at coordinate 82,599 of NZ_JBVOON010000013.1, forward strand.
CCGCCGTGAGAGGGCGGCGTCCTAGGCCGCTAGACGACGGGGGCCTGAGAACTTCTTCTCTGTTGCGCTTCCCGGGGGAAGCTCAGCCAGCTTAGCTGGCCGGGACGCGGCGGGCAAACCTCCGCATCACAGCTGGGGTACCAGGACTCGAACCTAGAATGGCTGAACCAGAATCAGCTGTGTTGCCAATTACACCATACCCCAATGGACTGTCCCTTCGGCCCTGCGCACTGCGCTGTGGCCTCCGTTCCCGAACCGAGAGAAAGACTAACACCATCACCGTGTGCAACTACAAATCGGCTGGTCAAAGCCCCTAAATCTCCCTCGACGCGAAGACGCCCGCGCAGCGGAAGCTGCGCGGGCGTCTCTCGTCGTAGGTGCTGGGTGACCGAGTGCTGGGTCAGGCGACGACGGTCCGAGCCGATCGCAATCGGTCGAGGGTGCGCTCGCGTCCGAGCAACTCCATCGATTCGTAGAGCGGCGGGCTGATGTGCGAGCCCGTCACCGCTACCCGCACCGGCGCGAAGGCCTTGCGAGGCTTGAGTCCGAGATCGTCGACGAGAGCCGTTTTGAGCGACTCCTCGATGGCGGCGGTCGACCAGTCGCCGAGAACATCGAGAGCGGCGATCGCGGCGTCGAGGACCGGTGCGGCATCCGCCTTGAGGTTCTTCGCGGCGGCCGCCTCGTCCAGAGCGAAGTCGGATTCGTCGACGAAGAGGAACTTCAGGAGATCCCACGCGTCGGACAGGACCACGATGCGGGTCTGGACGAGATCGGCGGCGGTCCGGAACAACGCGTCGTCCACGTCGGCGGAGATGTGGCCGTGCTCGACGAGGAACGCTTTCAGGCGGGCCGCGAAGTCCGCCGGCTCGAGCATCCGGATGTGCTCGGCGTTGATCGCGTCGGCCTTCTTCTGGTCGAACCTCGCCGGGTTGGAGTTGACCTTGCCGATGTCGAAGGCCGCCACCATCTCGTCGAGCGAGAAGATATCGCGATCGTCGGTCAGGCCCCAGCCGAGCAGCGCGAGGTAGTTGAGCAGCCCCTCCGGAATGAACCCGCGATCGCGGTGGAGGAAGAGATTGGACTCGGGATCGCGCTTGGACAGCTTCTTGTTGCCCTGACCCATGACGAAGGGCAGGTGCCCGAACTCGGGCGTGAAGTCGGCGACCCCGATGCGTTGCAGTGCTGCGTAGAGGGCGAGCTGACGCGGCGTCGACGACAACAGGTCCTCACCGCGCAGGACGTGCGTGATCTTCATGAGGGCGTCGTCGACAGGGTTGACGAGCGTGTACAGCGGGATGCCGTTGCCGCGGGTGAGGGCGAAGTCCGGGACGGTGCCGGCCTTGAACGTCGTCTCACCGCGGACGAGGTCGTTCCATGTGAGGTCCTCGTCGGGCATCCGTAGCCGCACGACGGCCTTGCGGCCCTCGTCGAGGAATGCCTGGCGCTGTTCGGGCGTCAGGTCGCGATCGAAGTTGTCGTAGCCGAGCTTGGGATCGCGTCCCGCCGCCTTGTGCCGCTCCTCGACCTCTTCCGCGGTCGAGAAGGACTCGTAGGCCTCGCCCGCTTCGAGAAGCTTCTCCACGACACCGATGTGCAGTCCGCGACGCTCCGACTGGCGGTACGGCTTGTAGGGGCCGCCCACCTCCGGGCCCTCGTCCCATTCGAGTCCCAGCCAGCGCAACGCGTCGAGGATCGCCTGGTACGACTCCTCGCTGTCGCGGGCGGCGTCGGTGTCTTCGATGCGGAACACGAAGGTGCCGCCGTGGTGACGCGCGAAGGCCCAGTTGAACAGGGCGGTACGCACGAGACCCACGTGCGGGGTTCCGGTCGGGGACGGACAGAAACGAACACGTACTTCGCTGGTGGTCATGACTCGCTCAGGGTTGAGGATCGACAGGAGACCCTCCCAGGCTATCCCCTGACCCGGCCCCGGGAAGCGGAGACCGCTCGGTCAGGCGCCCTTCGCGACCACAGGATTGGTGAGCGTTCCGATCTTCTCGACCGTGACGGAGACGGTGTCGCCCGGCACGATCGGTCCGACACCTTCCGGTGTGCCCGTGAGGATGACATCGCCCGGCAGCAGCGTCATGACCGCCGACACCCATTCGATGAGCTTCGGAATGTCGTGCACCATCAGCGAAGTGCGGCTGCGCTGCCGTTGCTGCCCGTCGACCTCCGCCGAGATCTCGAGATCGGATGCGTCGAGATCGGTCTCGATCCACGGCCCCAGAGGACAGAACGTGTCGTGTCCCTTGGCTCGCGTCCACTGCCCGTCCGCGGCCTGGTGATCGCGAGCGGAGACGTCGTTCGCGACGGTGTATCCGAGGATCACCTCGCGGGCCTTCGCCGCGGGTACGTCCTTGCAGGGCCTGCCGATCACGACGGCGAGTTCGGCCTCGTGGTGCACGACAGACGCATTGCGGGGAATGACGATCGGCACGCCCGGCCCGATGATCGACGTGTTCGGCTTGAGGAAGATCACCGGCTCTTCCGGGACTTCGTTCCCGGACTCCGCCGCGTGCGCTGCGTAGTTACGGCCGACGGCGATCACCTTGCTGGCAAGGATCGGGGCGAGCAGGCGGACATCGGCGAGCGGCCAGCTGCGACCGGTGAAGGTCGGGGTACCGAAGGGATGCTCGGCGATCTCTTTCGCGGTTGCAGCGTCTCCCTCCCCCTCGATGCTGACGAAAGCGACACCGTCCGGACTGGCAATTCGACCAAGGCGCATGCGGGAAGTCTAACGGGGCGACGGCAACCTTCGATCGACGCGGGCGCCGCCCTCCGTATAGAGTGAGCCCAGCATTTCACGGTACGGGATTATCATCCCAGATAGTGGGACATGATGGACGCGGGAAATATCGGAGCACGGCGGTGGCTCATCCTGGCCGTCGGTGTACTGGCGCAGGCGGCGCAGGCCACTGTGATCAACGGAGTGGCGTTCCTCATCCCCTCCCTCCACACCGAGGCGGGACTGTCCCTCGCGCAAGCCGGAACCCTGGCCGGCGCACCACTTTTCGGTGGTGTCTTCACCCTCGTCGTGTGGGGTGCGATCTCGGATCGAATCGGTGAACGTTTCGCACTCGCCGCGGGCCTGGGACTCGCCTCGGCAGCGACTGCGGCAGCCACGCTCACCACGTCGATCCCCGCGCTGGGCGTACTTCTCGTCCTCGCGGGGGCCGGTGCCGTCAGCGCGAACGCGGCGAGCGGACGCGTGGTGGTCGGGTGGTTCGCCCCTGCGCAGCGAGGCTTGGCGATGGGCATCCGCCAGATGTCGGTACCCCTCGGCGTCGCGGCGGGGGCGCTTGTCATTCCCCCATTGGCGGCGAACCACGGAATCGCCTGGGCACTGGCCTTTCCGGCACTGGCGTGCGGCCTCGCGGCACTCGCGTGCGTCGTCGGAATTCTCGACCCACCCCGGCCGGATCGCGCAGCGGCGAAAAGCACCGGAATGCTCGCGAATCCGTATCGCAATTCGTGGACGCTCGCGCGCATCCACTCGGCGTCGGTTCTGCTGGTCGTCCCGCAGTACGTGGTGTGGACCTACTCGCTCGTGTGGCTGATCACCGACCGCGGATGGGACGAAACCGGCGCGGGACTGCTCATCACAGTGGCGCAGATCCTCGCCGCCCTGGGTCGTGTCGCGGCCGGAAGTTGGTCGGACCGGGTGGGCAGCAGGCTCGGGCCGCTCCGCATCGTCGCCGTCTCGGTGGTGGTGTCGATGGTCGCACTCGCCGCGTCCTCGCTGTCCGATTCACCCGTGGCGATCGCCGTCCTGCTCGTCGCCTCGATACTCACGTCCGCGCCGAACGGACTGGCGTTCACCGCGGTTGCCGAGATAGCCGGCCCGTATTGGGGAGGACGTGCGCTCGGCGTCCAGAACACCGGACAATTCATCGCCGCCGCAGCGGTCGGACCTGCCTTCGGCGCGCTCATCGCCGCAGTGGGTTTTCCGGTCGCGTTCGCGATCGCAGCGATCGCGCCGGCGGCCGCCCTTCCGGTAGTGCCGTTGGTGCCCGTGGAGGAGAAAAAGTAACCGGCCGTGCGGGTTCCGGCGTCGATCCACCGGAACCCGCACGGGGTCAGAGTGCCGCCGTGATGCGGTCGCCGACCTCGGTCGTGACGATCGGGTCCGACCCGCGCGAGGCGAGGTCCGCTTCCACCGCGCGTTCCACGCGGGAGGCTTCCTCGTCGCGTCCGAGATGACGCAGCAGCAACGCCGTCGACAGAATTGCCGCCGTCGGATCGGCCATGCCCTTGCCCGCAATGTCGGGAGCCGACCCGTGCACCGGTTCGAACATCGACGGATTCGTTCCCGACGCATCGATGTTGCCGCTCGCTGCCAAGCCGATACCGCCGGTGACTGCGCCCGCGAGGTCGGTGATGATGTCGCCGAAAAGGTTGTCGGTGACGATCACGTCGAACCGGGACGGATCGTCGACCATGTAGATCGTCGCCGCATCGATGTGGCAGTAGGCGGTTTCGACGTCGGGGTACTCGCGGCCCACGGTCTCGATCGCGCGCGTCCAGATCGCCCCGGCATTCGACAGCACGTTGGTCTTGTGGATGAGCGTGAGGTGCTTGCGGCGGGTCTGCGCCAGCGCGAACGCGTACCGCACGACCCGCTCCGCACCGAACCACGTGTTGATCGACACCTCGGTGGCGATCTCGTGCGGGGTGCCGACCCGGATCGCTCCGCCGTTGCCCGTGTACGGGCCTTCGGTGCCTTCACGGACCACGACGAAGTCGATGTCGGGGTTCTTGGCGAGCGGAGACGCCGAGCCGGGGTACAGACGCGACGGACGCAGGTTCACATGGTGATCGAGCGCGAACCGCATGTTGAGCAGCAGACCACGCTCGAGCACGCCGGGAGTGACCGACGGATCGCCGATGGCACCGAGCAGGATCGCGTCGTGCTCGCGGATCGCAGCCAGATCCGCTTCCGGCAGCAGTTCGCCGGTCGCGTTGTATCGCTTTGCACCGAGGTCGTATTCGGTGGTCTCCAGGTCGGGGACGAGCTTGCGCAACACCTTCAGCGCCTCGGCCGTGACCTCGACACCGATTCCGTCACCGGGGATGACTGCAAGTTTCATGGCTAGTGCTCACTTCCTGTGCGACGGTGGCCGCGACCGTGCAGAGACGGTCGCGGCCACCGGACGATGCTGGGTTCGAGTACGCCCGTGGGCGCCCCGGAAACGATCAGGACAGGTCGACCTGCGCGACACGCGCGTCGAGCTGCTCGACGATCTGGGTGACCTCGTCGTCGCCGACCACGCGGTCGACACGCAGGATGACGGTCGCACCCGGGCCCTCGGCATCCTGGCTCAGTGCTGCGGCCTGGATGTCGACACCCGCATTACCGAGGACGGTGCCGAGCGTTCCGAGGACACCCGGGCGATCCTGGTAGTGCACGATGAAGTTGTGGCCCTCGGCCCGCAGGTCGAAGCTGCGGCCGTTGATGTTGACGATCTTCTCGACCTGCTGCAGACCGGTGAGCGCACCTGCGACCTGCGTGACGTGACCGTCGGCGGCCACGGCACGCACCTCGACGGCGCTGCGGTGGGTCTGCGCTTCGCTGACCTTGTCGACCTCGACGGTGACGCCGCGCTGCTCGGCGAGCTTCGGGGCGTTGACGAAGGTGACGGGCTCGTCGCTGCTGGCGGAGAACAGCCCACGCAGAGCCGCGAGGCCGAGGATCTCGACGTTCTCGGCGGAGAGCTCGCCGCTCGCGACGACCTGGACGTTCTGGACCGCCTCGGGCGAGAGGGTGCCGGCGAGCAGGCCGAGCTTACGAACGAGTTCGAGCCACGGTGCGACCTCTTCGCCGACAGGCCCGCCGGAAACGTTGACGGCGTCCGGCACGAACTCACCGGCGAGCGCGAGCAGCACGCTCTTGGCGACGTCGGTGCCCGCGCGGTCCTGTGCCTCGGAGGTGGATGCGCCGAGGTGGGGGGTGACGACCACGTTGTCGAGGTCGAACAGCGGCGAATCGGTGCACGGCTCGGTGTTGAAGACGTCGAGTCCGGCGGCGCGGACCTTGCCGGAGACGAGAGCGTCGTACAAGGCGGTTTCGTCGATGAGGCCACCGCGAGCGGCGTTCACGATGATCACGCCGTCCTTGGTCTTGGCGAGACGCTCCGCGTTGAGCAGACCGGCGGTCTCCTTGGTCTTGGGCAGGTGCACGGAGATGAAATCGGCCCGGGCGACCAGTTCGTCGATATCGACGAGTTCGATGCCCAGCTGCGCAGCGCGTGCTGCAGGCAGGTAGGGGTCGTAGGCGATGATCTCGGTCTCGAACGCGGCGAGACGCTGCGCGAAGAGCTGGCCGATCCGGCCGAGGCCGACGACGCCGACGGTCTTGCCCAGGATCTCGGTGCCGTTGAAGCTCGAACGCTTCCAGGTCTTCTCACGCAGCGTGCGGTCGGCGGCCGGGATCTGGCGTGCGGTGGAGAGCAGCAGCGCCACGGCGTGCTCGGCGGCGGAGTGGATGTTCGAGGTCGGGGCGTTGACGACCATCACGCCGCGTTCGGTGGCGGCGGCGATGTCGACGTTGTCGAGGCCCACACCTGCGCGGCCGACGATCTTCAGGTTGGTGGCTGCGGCGAGCACCTCTGCGTCGACGGTCGTCGCCGAGCGGACCAGCAGTGCGTGTGCGTCGGGCACGGCCGCGAGCAGCGCCGGGCGGTCCGGGCCGTCCACCCAGCGCACCTCGACACCGTCACCGAGCGCATCGACGGTCGACTGCGCAAGCTTGTCGGCGATCAGGACTACTGGACGGCCATTCTGGCTCACGTGTGGACTCCCTGTGTCGTGAATATATGGTGGTCAGCGGCGCCGGCGCCTGACGTAAGGCGTGTTCACCCGCGACCGCTCACAGTTTAGTGCCCTGCCTCCTACCGCGGGCCCACCGGGATCGTCCACGGCGCCGGACAGGCGGGTGACCGCACCATTTCACGCGACCGAACCCGACCGCATCCGGACAAAAGCACCTTGGGGCGGCGTCGAATTCGGTCATCTGTGCCTGCGGAGTCGCAGTGCGGCTGTGGTCGGGCGGACGTCGCGCCGTGCGCTTCTGTGGCGTCCGGCAACTCCCGTCGGTGAGATGTCCGGACGTGCACGAATTGTCCTGCGCGTGATGCCGGTGTCGTGGCGATGCCGGAACGCGATCACCGCGGCCCGAGGAGTGGGATAGAACTGGTCCCGGTGGAAGCGGTTGTCCGACTGCATGCGCAGCAGCGTTTCCCTCTCCTGACCCTCCAGTGCCGCAAAGACGAACCGAATCCCGTTGTGCGACAGGTATTCGTCGAGCCGCTCGATCTCTTCGACCGACGTCGTGTCGAGATCGGTGATCGGATCGGCCACCAGAATCACCCACTCCACCCGATCGGTTCGCTGCTCGACGAGTTCACGCACATATCTCGTGAGAATCGAGCCGTTCGCGAAGAACAGCGGTGCGTCGAACCGCGCCAGAAGGAGCCCCCTGATCCGGTGACCTTCCGGATGGCGCGCTCTGTCGTGATATCCCGCGATCCCGGGGACCTCGACCAGTTCGGCACGGTGGGGCCGCCAGGCCTGGATCACCAACGCCATCAGCGAGAGCGCGATCGCGATCAACACGCCCCGCAGGACACCCGTGAGGATGACGGCCACGGATGCCGCTATACACAAACCGAATTCGATCTTGGCCACGCGCCACAGATGCCGGACCTTGCCGAAATTGAACTGCGCACTCACAGCGACGATGACGACAGCGCTCAAGGCGGACCGCGGAAGGTCTGCTGTCACGCCCGGAGCGAGCAGAAGGAAGGCCGCGACGGTCAGCGCTCCCACCACTCCGGCGAGTTGTGTGTGTGCGCCCGCACGCTGGAGAACGGGTGTGCGGCTTCCGCTACCGCACACCGGGAACCCTCCGGTGACACCGGCCGCAAGATTGACGGCACCGAGAGCACGCATCTCGGAGCTTCCGGTCACGTCCTCACCCCGCTGAGACGAGAAAGCGCGGGAGACCACGGAAGTGTCGGCGAATCCGATGACAGCGATCGCGACAGCAGGACCGAGCAGAGTTGTCACGTCGCTCATCTCGAGCCCGCCGAGTGCCGGTCCCGGGAACCCCGACGGGAGTGCACCGACCGTCTCGACTTTGTCGCGCAGCCCGAAAGCGGCTGTGACGCCGGTAGCCATGACGACCCCGATCAGGATGCCCGGAACTCGTGGCCACAATGCCTGTATCACGACGATCAGGAGCAGGGTCGCACCTCCGAGGAGGAAGGCGACCGATTCGAAAGCGCCCCCGCGCACCGCATCCGCAGCGTTGCGGAGGTTCGCGAAGAGGTTGGTCTCGCGGGTACTCACGCCGAGCAGGTGGGGAAGTTCGCTCGCGATCACGATCAGTGCGATGGCGTTGAGGAACCCGACCCGGATGGGGTTGGACAGCAGTTCGGTGATGAATCCGAGGCGAAGAATCCCGCTGCACAACAACAGAATTCCGACCATCAGGGCTAGCAGACCGGCGAGAGCCACTGCACGTCCGGGATCTCCTGCCGAGGCGAGGGGGATCACCGCCGCAGCGATCAACGGTGCCAGGGCGGAGGACGGAACGACCACGAGGATGCGCGACGGACCGACGAGCGCGTACACGAGCATCGGCACGATCGTCGCGTACATGCCCATATGGGCAGGCAGTCCCGCCGCCGCGGCGTAACCCATGCCGGTGGGCACGAGCAGTGCGCTGACGATCAGACCGCCACCGATGTCGGCCCGCAGCCATCCGCGCTGGTATGCGCGCGCCGTGGCGATGCCGGGGAGCCGGCTGGCGGCGGCCGTGAGCGACATTTGCCAAGTATGGTCCGCCGATGCCGTCCCCGTCCGGCACCTGGAGAGATCAGCTCGGCACGCGATGATCCCCGATTCACCCCGGAACGACGGCAGCCCGCCACCTTTTCGGGGTGGCGGGCTGCCGTCGTGGCGCTCGGAGACGGACTATGCGGTCTCGGTGATCGGGCGATCGACCCAGCTCATCAGGTCGCGCAGCTGCTTGCCGACGACCTCGATGCCGTGCTCGGCGTTCTCCTTGCGGAGAGCCTCGAGCTCCTTGTTGCCGTTCTCGACGTTGGCGACGAGACGCTTGACGAAGGTGCCGTCCTGGATGTCCTTGAGGATGTCCTTCATGCGCTCCTTGGTGCCGGCGTCGATGACGCGCGGGCCGGAGAGGTAGCCACCGAACTCGGCGGTGTCGGACACCGAGTAGTTCATGCGCGCGATGCCACCCTCGTACATGAGGTCGACGATGAGCTTGAGCTCGTGCAGGCACTCGAAGTAGGCCATCTCGGGCGAGTAGCCCGCCTCGACGAGAACGTCGAAGCCGGTCTTGACGAGTTCTTCGGTGCCACCGCAGAGAACGGCCTGCTCGCCGAAGAGGTCGGTCTCGGTCTCTTCCTTGAAGGTCGTCTTGATGACGCCCGCGCGGGTGCCGCCGATCGCCTTCGCGTAGGACAGGGCGAGAGCCTCGCCCTCACCCTTGGGGTCCTGGTGGACGGCGATGAGCGCGGGAACACCCTTGCCGTCGACGAACTGACGACGCACCAGGTGGCCGGGGCCCTTGGGGGCGACCATGCCGACGGTGACGTTCTCCGGAGCGTTGATCAGTCCGAAGTGGATGTTCAGGCCGTGGCCGAAGAACAGCGCGTTGCCGTCCTCGAGGTTCGGCTCGATGTCGTTGGTGAAGATCGACGCCTGGGCGGTGTCGGGAGCGAGCAGCATGATGACGTCGGCCCATGCGGAAACCTCGGCCGGCGTGCCGACGGTGAGGCCGGCTTCTTCTGCCTTGGCCCGCGACTTCGAGCCTTCCTTCAGCCCGATGCGCACGTCGACGCCGGAATCACGCAGGCTCAGCGAGTGCGCGTGCCCCTGGCTGCCGTATCCGATCACAGCGACCTTGCGGCCCTGGATGATCGACAGATCGGCATTGTCGTCGTAGAAAAGCTCGACTGCCACAGTTCCTACCTCTTTCAGCAAATGGGTGTGTTCAGGCTAACGGGTAGCCGTGATGGACTTGGGACCGCGTCCGACGGCAACGACGCCGGACTGAACGATTTCCCGGATCCCGTACGGCTCGAGCATGCGGAGAAGCGCATCCAGCTTGGAGCGGGTGCCGGTCGCCTCGATCGTGAGCGACTCGGGTGACACGTCGATCACCTTGGCGCGGAAGAGATTCACCGTTTCGATGACCTGGGTGCGAACACTGGCATCCGCGCGCACCTTGATGAGCACGAGTTCGCGGGCGACGGACGCCTCGTCCTCCTGCTCGACGATCTTGATGACGTTGACGAGCTTGTTGAGCTGCTTGGTGACCTGCTCGAGAGGGAACGCGTCGACGGTGACGACGATGGTCATCCGGGAGATATCCGGAATCTCGGTGCCGCCGACGGCAAGCGATTCGATGTTGAAGCCGCGCCGCGAGAACAACGATGCGACTCGGGCCAGCACGCCCGGCTTGTCCTCGACGAGGACACTGAGGGTGTGGCTCGTGCTCACTTGGTTTCCTCCTCGGCTGCGCCCTGACGGCCGCGTGCATTGTCACGTTCGATCACCGCGTCGACGACGGTGGCGTCGTCTTCGGGAGTGTCCTCGTCGAACAAGGGACGGATGTCGCGGGCAGCCATGATCTCGTCGTTGCCCGTACCCGCGGCGACCATCGGCCAGACCTGCGCGTCCTTACCGACGATGAAGTCGATGACGACCGGGCGATCGTTGATCTCCTGCGCCCGCCGGATCGCCGGTTCGACGTCTTCCTCACGTTCGACGCGGATACCGACGCAGCCGAGTGCCTCTGCGAGCTTGACGAAGTCGGGGATACGCAGCGAGTGCGTGGACAGGTCGGTGTTCGAGTACCGCTCCTCGTAGAACAGCGTCTGCCACTGACGGACCATGCCGAGGTTGCCGTTGTTGATCAGCGCGACCTTGATGGGAACGCCTTCGACGGCGCACGTCGCGAGTTCCTGGTTGGTCATCTGGAAGCAGCCGTCGCCGTCGATGGCCCACACCTCGGTGTCCGGGCGGCCCATCTTGGCGCCCATCGCCGCGGGCACCGCGTAGCCCATCGTGCCGAGTCCACCGGAGTTGAGCCACGTGCGCGGCTTCTCGTAATCGATGAACTGCGCCGCCCACATCTGGTGCTGTCCCACACCGGCGCAGTAGATCGCGTCGGGGCCGGCGAGCTTGCCGACAGCCTGGATCACGAACTGCGGCGACAGGGAGTCGTCGGACGGGCGGTCGTAGCTCAGCGGGTAGGTACGACGGATGTCGTCCAGGTATGCCCACCATGCCGTGTAGTCGAGCGTGGTGTTCGTGGCGAGATGAGCCCGGATCGCCTCGATCAGCTCGACGAGAACCTCTTTGCAGTCACCGACGATTGGGACGTGCGCGTGCCGGTTCTTGCCGATCTCGGCCGGATCGATGTCGGCGTGGATCACCTTGGCGTCCGGCGCGAACGAATCGAGCTGGCCGGTGACGCGGTCGTCGAAGCGGGCACCGAGAGTGATGAGCAGGTCGCTCTTCTGCAGCGCCGCGACCGCCGCGACGTTGCCGTGCATGCCCGGCATGCCGCAATGAAGGGTGTGGGTGTCGGGGAACGCACCGCGCGCCATCAGGGTGGTGACCACCGGAATGCCGGTCAGTTCGGCGAGTTCGAGCAGTTCCGCCGAGGCGTCGGCCTTGATGACGCCGCCTCCGACGTAGAGCACCGGCTTGCGCGAATCGGCGATCAGTCGCGCTGCTTCGCGGACCTGCTTGCCGTGCGGCTTGGTGACGGGCCGGTAGCCGGGCAGGTGCATCTCCGGCGGCCAGCTGAACGTGGTCTGGGCCTGGAGGATGTCCTTCGGGATGTCGACGAGGACCGCGCCGGGACGCCCGGACGACGCGAGGTAGAAGGCCTCCGCGAGCACGCGGGGGATGTCGGCGCCGTCGGTGACCAGGAAGTTGTGCTTGGTGATGGGCATCGTGATGCCCGAGATGTCGGCTTCCTGGAAAGCGTCGGTGCCGATGAGCGGCCGTCCGACCTGGCCCGTGATCGCCACGAGCGGGACAGAGTCCATCTGTGCGTCCGCGAGCGGGGTGACGAGGTTGGTCGCACCGGGCCCGGAAGTCGCCATGCACACGCCGACCTTGCCGGTGGCCTGGGCATATCCCGTCGCGGCGTGGCCTGCACCCTGCTCGTGCCGGACGAGGACGTGCCGCACTCGCTTCGAATCGTAGATGGGGTCGTAGACGGGCAGGATCGCTCCGCCGGGAATCCCGAAGACCGTATCGACGTCGAGTTCCTCGAGCGCTCGGACGACCGACTGGGCGCCGGTTACGCGCTCGGGCGCGACCGGGCGCCGGGAGGCGGGGTTCGCCGCGGCGGCGGCGGTGGCAGGGGTACTGGCCCCCGGCTTCCGCGGCGAGGGTTGAGGCCGTGCGGTTGGTGCGCTCACTGCAATTCCTCTGATTCTGGCTCCGGGCAACAAAAAACCCTCGTCAGCGTGTGCTGTACGAGGGTGGCGCGTCGTGGGCGAGTTGCAGAATGCGGCTCAGGCGACGACGCGCCGGCCGATTACGAGCAACCCATTCTGATTCACGCGCTTGACGGTAGGCGCATGGTGTGGAGACAGTCAACTTGGTGTGGTTACTGTCCCAGAATGTGAGATGCCGCGGCTGCAGTGACAAGATGTAGAGGTGTCATCTTCACAGCAGCCCGTGCCACCTCCCCCATCATCCCACACGCCCGATTCGACGACGCAGGTCATCCAGATTTCGCGCCTGTCGTTCCTCGCGTGCGGAATTCTGTTCCTGGCGCTGGCGTCCCCCGCCCTCGCGTGGCCCGAAGCCTTCGCGTGGACGCTGGTGATCCCGTTCCTCGTCGCCGCGTGGGTCGTGCGCGTGCGCACCGTCGTCGTCCCCGAGGGAATCGTCGCCCGCTCCACCTTCTCCACCACGACCATCCCGTGGGAGTCCCTGAAGGGGATCCGCTTTCCCAAGCGCGGCTGGGCCCGCGCAACCCTCGAGGACGACTCCGAGGTCGCCCTGCCCGTCGTCACATTCGGTCGCCTGCCGCAACTCGCCGAAGCCAGCGGAGGGCGCATCACCGACCCGTACGCGGCCGCCCGCGAGGCGCGCGCCGCCCAGGAGTCCTCTGCCGAAACCTCTCCCGCCGACACCTCTCCCGACGACGCCGAGGACGAATCCGTCCCGCGCGACGACGTGACGGAAACGGACTCGGGTACCGAGAGCAAATAGCACACGAGTAAATTCGATCGTGCCGACACCCGGAGCACGCCCCAGCCCGGCGACCCGGATGCGGTCCGCCGCTTGCGCACACCCCCGTCAAGGAAGTCAGCCATGCCCCCGTTGAGGTCACGCACCACCACCGTCGGACGTAATGCAGCCGGCGCGCGCTCGCTGTGGCGCGCCACCGGAATGACCGATTCCGACTTCGGCAAGCCGATCGTCGCGATCGCCAACTCGTACACGCAGTTCGTTCCCGGCCACGTCCACCTCAAGGATGTCGGCGAAATCGTCGCCAAGGCCGTGAAAGAGGCGGGCGGCGTCGCACGCGAGTTCCACACCATTGCGGTCGACGACGGCATCGCGATGGGCCACGGCGGGATGCTGTACTCGTTGCCGAGCCGCGAAATCATCGCCGACTCCGTGGAATACATGGTCAACGCACACACCGCCGATGCGCTGGTGTGCATCTCGAACTGCGACAAGATCACGCCGGGCATGCTCAACGCCGCGATGCGGCTGAACATCCCGACCGTGTTCGTCTCCGGTGGACCGATGGAAGCCGGCAAGGCGGTCGTCGTCGGCGGCGTTGCGCAGGCACCGACCGACCTCATCACCGCGATCTCCGCGTCGGCCAACGACGCCGTCAGCGAAGAGGGCCTCGACGAGGTCGAGCGCAGCGCGTGCCCGACGTGCGGATCGTGCTCGGGCATGTTCACCGCCAATTCGATGAACTGCCTCACCGAAGCTCTCGGCCTGGCCCTTCCGGGCAACGGCTCGACCCTGGCGACCCATGCGGCGCGCCGCGCGCTGTTCGAGCGCGCCGGCACCACCGTCGTCGAAGCGGCGCTGCGGTACTACCGCGACGGCGACGAGTCCGTGCTCCCGCGCAACATCGCCACTCCCGCCGCGTTCCGCAACGCGATGGCGCTCGATGTCGCGATGGGCGGATCGACCAACACGGTGCTCCACACCCTCGCGGCCGCGCAGGAAGGCGAGGTCGACTTCGACCTCGACACGATCGACGCGATCAGCCGCAAGGTGCCCTGCCTGTCGAAGGTCTCCCCCAACTCCGACTACCACATGGAAGACGTGCACCGGGCCGGTGGCATCCCCGCACTGCTCGGCGAACTGCGCCGCGGTGGACTGCTCGAAACCGATGTGTCCACGGTGCACACCAAGAGCTTCGACGAGTGGCTCGACACCTGGGACATCCGCTCCGGGAAGGCGTCCGACGAAGCGGTCGAGCTGTTCCACGCGGCTCCCGGCGGAGTGCGCACCACGGAACCGTTCTCGACGGACAACCGCTGGTCCTCGCTCGACACCGACGCGGCAGGCGGTTGCATCCGCGACGTCGAACACGCCTACACAGTCGAAGGCGGACTGGTCGTGCTGCGCGGCAACGTCGCGCTCGACGGCGCGATCCTCAAGACCGCGGGCATCGACGAGGACCTGTTCTCCTTCCAGGGTCCGGCGCTCGTCGTCGAGTCCCAGGAGGAGGCGGTCTCGGCGATCCTGCAGAAGCGGATCAAGCCCGGCGACGTCATGGTCGTTCGCTACGAAGGCCCCAAGGGCGGCCCGGGCATGCAGGAGATGCTGCATCCCACCGCATTCCTCAAGGGCGCCGGCCTGGGCAAGGTGTGCGCACTGATCACCGACGGCCGGTTCTCCGGTGGCACCTCGGGCCTGTCGATCGGGCACATCTCCCCCGAAGCTGCCGCCGGTGGCACGATCGGGCTCGTCGAGACCGGCGACCAGATCCGCATCGACGTCGCGACCCGCACCCTCGAGGTACTGGTGTCCGACGAGGAACTGGCCACCCGCCGCGCCAAGATGGAAGCGTCGGAGCGGCCGTGGCAGCCGGTCGATCGTCAGCGCACCGTCACCACCGCGCTGCGCGCCTATGCCGCGCTGGCGACGTCGGCGGACAAGGGTGCGGTGCGGCACGTGCCGTGATCCTCGATCCACAATGAACGAACGGCGGGGCCGCGCATCGTGCGCGGCCCCGCCGTTGTCAGTCCTGTCGGCGTTGTCAGGTGCTGTCGGCGGTGTCAGGTGCTGGCGGGTTTGTTCAGCGAGCGAACAGCCAGAGGCACACGCCCGCGGCGACACCGAGCAGCAATGCCACGAACGACCCGAGGAACGGGCGCGTGGCCCATTTGCGCGGACCATCCGCCGCGATGCGTCCGGGTCCCGTGAGTGTCAGCGCGACCGCCGTTGCCGCGAGCAACACCTCGTACTCGAAACCGGAGCGGTCCGACGCGAAGTACTGCACGCCCGGCTCGAGATTGTGCTTGTACAACACGGCGTTGATCATGATCGCCACGACCGCCGCCGCAGCGAGCGGCGTCAGCAGGCCGAGGACGAGCAGTGCGCCCGCCGCGGTCTCACCGACCGCACCTGCGATCGCGAGCACGCGCGGCTGCTGGTAGCCGGCTTCGCGAAGAAGCTGCTCGAAGCCGTCCAGTCCGGGCCCGCCCCACAACCCGACGAGCTTCTGCAGCCCGTGGGCGATCAACGTCGCACCGACGACCAGTCTCAGTATCAGCAACCCGAGGTCGAGCGTTCCCCGGCGCGCCTTGGGCGCCCGCGGATCCGCGCCGGTCACGCTCCCCGGAGTGTCGGGCACGTGACCACCGGAGGCGTCCGGGCGGTACATCTGTTCGGTGGGCGCAACGTGCGCCCCGCTGCCGACCGACGACCCGTCGAAGTCGAGGTCGTCCTCGGTTTCCAGCCGCGCCGCGCGGGGGCGGCGCATCTGGAGCGTCGGCTCGTCGTAAGGACTCGATCCTGTTTCCGGCGTTCCGCCGGTTCCTTTGTCGGTCACGTCACACAGGGTAGGACCTTCGGGGGGCCGCGGACGCCGCATCGGGAGGTGACACGCGGGGTGCCGGTAACGTTTGCGGCATGACGTGGGGTTCGAAGTCGACAGGTTCACGCCGTGCGCGCACGGCGGCGGTGGCACTGGCCGTGGGGGTTCTCGCGGTGTCGTCCTGCGCGCGGTTCGACGACGCGGCGTCCACGCCGTTCACCCCCGAACCGACCTTCGATTCCGGCCCCGGCTTCGGTCCGCAGGACCCGACCACGACGACGCCGAGTCCGAGCGCGTCCGCCATCCCGCCGGGACCCTGCGTGGATCCCGATCCCGCGGTGGTCGCCACCTGCCTCGACACGACCGGCGGGTTGGTGACCCTGCCGGGCGGCGGGGCCGCGCTGGTAACCGAACGACGCACCGGCAGGATTCTGCAGGTGGCACCCGAGACCGAGCCGGTAGAGGTCGCCAAGGTCCCCGTCGACGCGTCGGGTGACGGCGGACTGCTCGACGTGGCCCTGTCCCCCACCTTCGACGAGGATCGTCTGCTTTACGCCTACATCACCACGCCCACGGACAACCGGGTCGTGCGCATCGCGGCCGGCGACACGCCGAAAGACGTTCTCACCGGCATCCCGCGCGGCACGACCGGCAACGGTGGCGCCATCGAATTCTCGTCCCCCACAGAAATGGTCGTCCTCACCGGAAACGCGGGAAACAGCTCTGCCGCAACGGATCCCGACTCACTGGCCGGCAAGCTCCTCGAGTTCGCCCTTCCGGCCCCCGGTACCGCACCCGCGCCGACGGCGCTGCTCTCCGGCATCGGTACCGCCGGAGACGTGTGCCGCGATCCGGGCGGGAACCTGTGGGTGACGGATCGGACCGAACTCGAAGATCGTCTCCAGCGTGTCGGTGCCGACGGCTCCGTCGGATCGGGTCCGGCATGGACCTGGCCCGAGCGCCCGGGTGTGGCCGGATGCGCAGCGTCCCCGGACGGGATCGCCGTCGCCCTCACCGACGCGAAAGCCGTTGCGGTGGTCGCGATCGACCCGGGATCGGGTGCGGTCACCGCCGCTCCGATCCTCACCGTCCAGGACCGCTACGGGATGCTCCGCGGAGCAGCGTCGTCGCCCGACGGTCTCCTGTGGATCTCGACCGTCAACAAGTCCGGTGGTGAGCCCGGCCCGAACGACGACCGCGTCGTGCGTATTCAGTTCCCCGCGGGCGGCGGTGGTTTCGACTAGTGGGTTCCGGCTGAGGCTCGTCGCCGGGCCGCTCGTCGCCGGGAATCTTCCCGGCGACGAGGCGTCGGGTCAGCTGCAGGCAGCGATGACCAGTTCCTTGACGCGAGCCGGATCGGCTTGGCCGCGTGTCGCTTTCATGACGTCGCCGACGATCTTTCCGGCTGCCTGAACCTTGCCGGAGCGGATCTTCTCAGCGATGTCGGGGTTCGCGGCGAGCGCTTCGTCCACGGCCGCCTGCAGTTTGCTGTCGTCGCGCACGACGACGAGTTCGGGATGCGCGACGAGAATCTGCTCGGGATCTCCCTCACCTGCGAGCACGTGGTCGACGACCTGGCGGGCGACCTTGTTGTTGAGCTTGCCGCTGTCGATGAGGGCGACAACCTGCGCGACCTGCGCGGGGGTGATCGGGAGGTCGGCCAGTTCGACGCCGCGCGTGTTGGCCTGCTGCGTCAGGTACGACACCCACCAGGACCGCGCGGCGTCGGCGGGAGCACCCGCCTCGGTGGTCGCGATGACCAGGTCGAGCGCGCCGGCGTTGACCAGGTCGCGCATCACCTCGTCCGAGACGCCCCAATCCGCCTGGATGCGGGCACGACGCAACCACGGCAGCTCGGGAAGGGTGCCACGCAGTTCTTCGACCCAGGCGGCGTCGGGCGCGACCGGCTCGAGGTCGGGCTCCGGGAAGTACCGGTAGTCCTCCGCGGTCTCCTTGCGGCGGCCCGCGGAGGTGGTGCCATCCGCCTCCTGGAAGTGGCGGGTCTCCTGGATCACCTCACCGCCGGAGAGGAGCACCGCAGCCTGGCGGCGCATCTCGTAGCGCACCGCCACCTCGACGGACTTGAGCGAGTTGACGTTCTTCGTCTCGGTACGGGTACCGAACTCCTTCGCGCCGATCGGCATGAGCGAAATGTTCGCGTCGCACCGCATCGATCCCTGGTCCATGCGCACATCCGACACGTCGAGCGCGCGGAGCAGATCGCGCAGGGCCGTCACGTAGGCGCGGGCGACCTCGGGTGCGCGTTCCCCGGCACCGACGATCGGCTTGGTGACGATCTCGACCAGGGGCACGCCGGCACGGTTGTAGTCGAGCAGCGAGTGGCTCGCCCCGTGGATCCGGCCGGTGGCACCGCCGACGTGCAGCGACTTACCGGTGTCCTCCTCCATGTGCGCGCGCTCGATGTCGACGCGCCAGGTGGTGCCGTCGTCGAGCACCACGTCGAGGTAGCCGTCGGTGGCGATCGGCTCGTCGTACTGCGAGATCTGGTAGTTCTTCGGCTGATCCGGGTAGAAGTAGTTCTTGCGGGCGAATCGGCCCCACGGGGTGATCGAGCAGTTCAGTGCGAGCCCGATCCGGATCGCCGATTCGACTGCCGCCTTGTTGACCACCGGCAACGCTCCCGGCAGACCGAGACACACCGGGCACACCTGCGTGTTGGGCTCGGCGCCGAATCCCGTCGGGCAGCCGCAGAACATCTTGGTGGCGGTGTGCAATTCGACGTGCACCTCCATGCCCATCACGGGCTCGAACTTCGCGAGCACGTCGTCGTAGGCGAGCAGGTCGGCAGACACAGAGGCAGTCATGCACCTGATTTTAGACCGCGCCCGGAACGGGGTGGCGCGGGCTCGCACCCCGCCACCCCGCGCGGGTTCAGCCGAAGAGAACGCGCATTTCCTGATAGCGCGACTCGGGGACGAACTTGGGGTCCGCGAGCGACTCGTCGAACCCGACCCGGGCGATCTCCGTGCCGTGCAACGCGACCATGTGTCCCCATTCCTCGTCGGCGACCAGATCGGTCACCGCCATGCCGAGGCGGGTCGCGAGCACCCGGTCGAACGCGGTGGGGACACCGCCGCGCTGGATGTGCCCGAGCACGGTGGCACGCGTCTCGATACCGGTCCGCTCCTCGATCAGCGGCGCGAGCACCTCACCGATACCGCCCAGCCGGGGACGGTCGAACCCGTCGAGCCCCTTGGTGGAATACGCCTCGTCCATGTCCGGGAATTTGAATCCCTCCGCGACGACCACCATCGGGGCGCGTCCGCGGTTGCGCACACTGAGCACCCATTGACAGATCTGTTCGAGACTTTCGGGGTGTTCGGGAATCAGGATGGCGTGCGCGCCACCCGCGGTCCCGGAGTGCAGCGCGATCCATCCCGCGTGGCGGCCCATCACCTCGAGAACCATGCACCGTTTGTGGGAATTGCCCGTCGTGCGCAGCCGATCGATGGCGACGGTGGCGATCTCCACCGCGGTATCGAAACCGAAGGTGTAGTCGGTGTTGCTGAGATCGTTGTCGATGGTCTTGGGGACGCCGACGATCTTGATCCCGTCCTCGTAGAGGCGCTTCGACGCCGCTGCGGTCCCCTCACCTCCGATGGCGACGACTGCGTCCACCCCGAGCCGGTCGAGAGTGGCCTGGATGTTCTGGGCGCCGCCCTGCGGCCCCTGATACGGACCGAATCGGCTGGTGCCGAGGATCGTTCCGCCTTGCTGTGCGAGACCGCGAACCCTGCTGCGATCCAGCGGAACGGCATCACCCTCGACCAGTCCCCGCCAGCCGTCGAGGAACCCGACGAACTCCTGGCCGTGGACTTCCGTGCCTTTCAGGACCGCGCCGCGGATGACGGCGTTGAGGCCTGGGCAGTCCCCGCCGCTCGTGAGAATTCCGATCGTCGTCATTCCTACCCTCCGTCGAATGGACTTCGTTCCGCCCTGCCATCCTGCCCGCTGCGCACTAGGACGGCACGCCGCGCCAATACCGCTTCGATTGGAAGTACTGCGTAGCCTCAGGGTTGGTGTTGTATTCCAGCAAGTTGCCGACCTTCGTCATCAAAACATCACGAACTTGCTCCGGCGTGGCAAAGAAAAACTCACGGCGTAGGTTCGCGTGATTCATCCGGCGTTCCGCGAACTCCTTGTGTAACTCGTTCTCCAGTGCGACCGCATCGTCCGAAAAGTACAGCGCATGTACATCGAACGGAAACGGCACCGAAGCGCCGCCCAATTCACGAACTCGATCGAGGGGGTCCAACCTGCGCGTGAGTCCGATCTTGACAACGTTTCGACCGAAAGCTCCAATGTTCGAGATCACGTATACATAACCCGCTCGTATATTCGCCGCACGATAGTCGTTGTCTGTGATCAAGGCGTCGATGCGGTCGATCTCAGCTTCTGCAGCTGCCCGCCCAGCCGGATCGGCGATACGGGCGAGGATGTTTCGGTAGTGCTCGCGCTCCTTATCGAGTTCCTGCCGCCTGAGGGCAAGTTCCTGTTCCAGTTTGCGCTCCTCGCGAAGTCGCTCTCGAGCCTCCCGAGCAGCTTCGCGCTCTTCACTTACCTTCATCTGGTAATCAGCAGTCAGTTCTAGTTCTGCAACACGCAGTCGGTGGTAGTCGCCACTGATTCGCATCTGCATGGTCGCTCCGAGGGAAGCGATATCGTCCGCTGCCTTGCTGAGGCGCTTCAGCGCCGTATGGAGATTTCCCGCCCTGATCCCACGCACACAGTTCTCCGCTTCCGCGTTGTATGCGCGCAACATCAATTTGCTCAAATCCTTAGTTAGTCTCCGGCCTTCAGCTAATGAATTGTTGAAGCTGAATTGCTTCCCCACTTCTATCGCTCTGCCTGACGTAATTTCGGACCGAATTCTCTCCCGTAGGTCTTTCAGGCGATCCTGGTAAGCAGCCGCGTTCTCCAGGGGATGATGATACTCGTAGAGACCCACTTCTTGGAGTACGAGGGCATCATCCAGGGTGACCACACGATCGTCAAAACCGGCATCTTCGGTTTTCGGACGTCTCGGAGGTTCGGCATCTCGAGCAGACAGTTGCGCACTCAAGTCGGAAACGCGATCAACCAGTTCAGCCGCCTCCCGCTCCTTGGCAATCAAGGTACGCCGGAGTGCAGTAATGATCTCCTGCGCGTCGGTCACCCTCGCACGCCCCCTTCACTCAGAGAAACCAAGCCGTATGGATTCTTCGACACGGCCGCGCACAGGTGCTTCAAAGTCTGCGCGGGATCTATTCGCGATAGGTCCAACGCAATAAAGGACTCGCGGTCGACCGCGAGCTGCAGTAGCGCCACTGTGGCTTGGTGTCCAGTCGCTGGATCGATCGCCTCCGTTACCACCGTAAGCGAGATGGCATCGATGACTGCTTCCCGGTCGGCCTCGAATACCTCGTGTGCGGTCCGCAACGCTACCTTGTGCACAGCACTGTTGTAGCGCCGTTTGAGCTCAGTTGCGGATAGCTGGGTGCGAACGAGGTCGTCGGCGGCTTTCGCGTAGCGGACCGATTTTACGGAGGGAAAGTCCTCCGGCGCAGGCACCCGGACCGAAACCACGAGTTCCCGGTCATTGGCACGATAACTGTACTCATGATCGACGTCGAAGCACTCGGGATAAGCAGAGTTCGCCAAGACGATGCCGACGTACTCCTCCAACGCAGCCCGGTCCCGTTCACGCAATCCTGCAATCAGTTTCTCGAGGTTGTCGTTAGCCAGGCGTGCTGCGTGAATGCGGTGTTCGTCGGCGGACCGGTGTGCTTGCCGTTCTCCGTCTAGTCGTTGGAAGCGTTCACGTTCCTGTTCACGCCAGCCCGCTCGGATCGCAGCGTTTCGATGCAGCGACTCAAGGAACGCGGTCCACCACCCGCTCATCTGAACTCGATATTGTTCCTCAGCAGCCGCCAATTCGTTTGCATATCTCCGATTTCCGCCGAACGCAGCTCCCACTCCGGAGGGTCGGTTCGGCGGAACGAACCGCGGTGAATCCGGGAGAGCGTAGTAGCGAGGTCGCGGGGTCGGCGTCGATAGCTGATCGGACGGACAGAAAGTCTCCGCCTCGACTGATTGCCGTAGTGACGACAAATCGACCCAGTCGTCCACATCGAGGGTCGCGGCCAACAGATTGTCGATTTCCTGAAGCTGCGCACTCGCCAACGCGTTTTCCTCGGCCGCCTGCGCTTCACGCTGCGCTACGTAGGCAGCCTTGGCTTCCCGGTCCAAACGCACACGGTCAGCAGCGGCGGCGCGCTGCGCGGCAGCTTGAGCGCGCTCCTGTTCACGCACGGCTCTTTGCCTTGCAGCTACGGCCTGATTGTGCTCACGGTTCGCGATCCTTTGCTGCTGCGCCTGTCTCTGGGCCGCCAAGCGTTGCTGGTGCTGCAGTTCGGCAAGAAAGCCTCGTCGTCGTGCCATACCCCTTGAATACACGAGAAGTCTGTCAATAGGCGATCGGTAACCACACAAGCTGCCGGGGTGCGGGCTCTCCTCCTGGTCGGTTTGTCTCCCCTGCACGTTCTCTATCCGGGGGTGACCAGTCCCGACTCGTAGGCGATGACCACGGCCTGCGCGCGATCACGCAGGTGGAGCTTGCCGAGAACCTTGCCGACATGCGTCTTGACCGTCTGCTCGGCCACGAACAACCGCTCGGCGATCTCGGTGTTCGACAATCCGTGCGCGATCAGTTCGAGAACCTCGAGTTCCCGGGGCGTCAGGACGTCGAGAGCGCTGTCGCGTCCTCGCCGCGACGAGCGACGTCGCGTGACGTCGGCGATGAGTCGCCGCGTCACCGTCGGCGCGAGCAGCGCTTCCCCCTCCGCCACCACCCGCACGGCCCGGACCAGTTCTTCGGCCGGTGCGTCCTTGAGGAGGAACCCGCTCGCGCCCATTCCCAGCGCTTCGTACACGTAGTCGTCGAGGTCGAACGTCGTGAGCATGAGCACCCGGGATCGCGGCTCGCGGGTGTCGGAGAGGATGAGCCGTGCCGCGTCCAAGCCGTTCATCTCGGGCATGCGCACGTCCATGAGGACGACGTCGGGCCGCAGGCGTGCCACTTCCGCGACCGCGACCCTGCCGTCGGGGGCATCGCCGAGGACGCTGATGTCGGCCTGCGCCGCGAGCAGCGCGCCGAAGCCCTGACGCACCATGGCTTGGTCGTCGGCGATGAATACGGTGATGGGCTTGCGGGATTCGATCATCGGGCGTCAGCCTAGGCCGGACGAGTCGGCAGCACCGCCCGCACCTCGAATCCGCCGTCGTTTCGCGGATGAGCAACCAGGTGTCCGCCGACCGCCGTGGCTCGTTCCGCCATGCCCCGGATGCCGTTGCCTCCACCGTGGTCGGGGGTGGATCCACCGCGTTCTCCGGGTCCGTTCATGACGGAGACGGTCACGGTACCCACCTCCCAGTCGATACGGGCCTCCACGTCTGCGCCGGAGGCGTGCCGGGCACTGTTGGCCAGGGATTCCTGCAGGATCCGGTACATCGTCAAGCCCACGCCGTCGGTGACGCCGGACGGCGAGCCCGTCGTGGCGGTCTCGAGGCGGACGCCGGCACGCCGGGACGCGTCGAACAGGTCGTCGATCCGGTCGAGACCGGGCTGGGGTGCGTTCTCGGGCAGTTCACCGTCGCTGCGCAGCACGCCGAGCAGACTCCGGACGTCGTTGAGGGCTTCCCGAGCGGTGGTACCTATCGATGCGAACTCGGTGCGTGCCTCGTCGCTCATGTCGGGGAGTCGATAGGGGGCGCTCTGCGCCTGCACGACGATCATCGACATGTGGTGGGCCACGATGTCGTGCAATTCCCGGGCGATGTGCGCCTTCTCCTCGAGAATCGCTCGCCGGGCGCGCTCGAGTTCGCTGACCTCTTCGACGTGGGCGAGTTGCCGACGCGAGATCACGAGCCAGCGCACGAGCAGTCCGAACGCGACGATCGCGGTGATACCGATCGCCCATCCCCACCCGTCGTTGCCGGGCACGAAAGCGAAGAAGAGCGCGACGGTCGCGATCCACACCCCCAGCACGACGCGGATCGTCTCCCGGATGGCGACAGCGGCGACGAGTACGAGGATCACGATGATGTGCACGACCTGCCACGGGTATTCGAACCCGCCGATACGGTCGAAGGCGATCGGTACGACGAGAGCGGTCGCGGCGGTCAGTGCCCAGCCCAAGGCCGGCCATGTCCACACCAGCAGCATCGGGAACACCGCGGCGGCGGACACCAGCGGCATCACCGGTGGTGTGACGTCGTGGGTGAGGTGCAGGGTGGGCCAGGCGACGGCGTAGAGGATCAGCGTCACGGAGACGACACCGATGGTGCTCCAGTGCCTCCGGCCGAACTGCACGGTGGCTTTCATTCCCGACGACGGCATCTTCTTCACGCGTTCACGCTAGGACGACCGGTCTCACCTGTCCTCATACCTGAGAGTGAGATCCGAGTGGCTTTCCGGTAGCCGACGACCCCGGCCGAACCCCTCCTCCGGGTGATCCGCATACGGGTACTCCGTTCCTAGCGTCGCCGCCATGACATTGCGATCGGTGTTCCGCCGGGGTGCGGCCGTCCTCCTGTTGTGCGGAGCGGCGGCGTTGTGTGTGGGTGCGATGCGGCTCGCCGCGCTCGGGTCGTTGCCCGCCGCAACCGCGGCGCTGCCGGCGAGCGAGACCACCACCTCCGATAACACCGCCTCGGCCGTCCACGCTCTCGCGACCGATGACACCGCTGTAGCGAGAGCCGAACTCCCGGCGGGCTTCGCAACCGCGATGGGGTATTCCCCGGTGACCGAACCGGGGTTCACGTCGGAGGAGGTACTCGTCGACCCGCTAGGGGACTGCTCCTCACCCGTCCCACTCCCCGCGAGTTTCGAAACAGCCTGCCGCACACATGATCTCGGATACGACCTGCTGCGGTATGCGCGGGACACCGGTGAGGAACTGGGACCGGACGCGCGACGCGAACTGGATACGATGCTCGCGCGCCACCTGCGTGCGGCCTGCGAATCGGAATCCACCCGCGGTGACATCGCGTGTTATCCCGCCGCTCACATCGCCACCCTGTTCGTGCGTCTCAATTCGTGGCGGCAGGGCTACCGCATCCCGATCTCCGAATCTTCTGCTCCGCTGATGATTCCCGGCGTTCTGGGCGCCGGAATCATCGCGTGGACGTGGATGTCACGAAGGGCACGCCGATGACCATCCTCACCCGCAACCCCGCCGGTGAATCTGTTCCGCCGTCCTCCCCCGGCGCCGCGCAGCGCCTGCGTCACGCCCTCACCGCGTCGGCACCGCGACTCGGGACGAGCTTCGCTATCACTGTGGCACTGGGGTTTTCGCTCGCACCGTCGCTGCTTCCGCGCACTTCCTCCACGCAGGGGACGGTGTGCGGACTGACGATCGTGCTGGCGCTGGCGATACTGGCAGCGGTGCGACGCCTGCGCACTCGACGGGGGGCACCGGCGTCGGTCGAGGCCGAGGTCCGTTACCTCGCCGCCGCGGTCGCCGCCGCATCCGTCGTAGTGGCCGGGACCGGTGCACACCACTGGCAGAACGCGCTTCGAGAGACCATGGGGCAGGCACCGATCGGGCTGCGCTACTGGCTCGAAGTGTCCGCCACCACGACCGTCGTCGCCGCAGTACTGATCTTCACCGGACGGGCGATCCGGGCGATCGTCACGCACCGGAACGGCCGCAGGATCGCCGCAACCGTCGTCTCCGGCGCTCTCGCAGCATGGTTCGTGTTCGGGTCGGCCCTTCTCCGCCCGGCGCCGGGCGACGCGGATCCCGCCGCCGCCGAACCGCTCCCGGCCGCTGCCGGAGTGTCGGGCTCGGAGGACTCCCTCGTGGGATGGGACACGCTCGGACGCGAAGGCCGGCGTTTCGTGTCGATCGCGTCCACCGGTTCTGCCGTCCGCACCTACGTCGGTCTCGACTCCGCACCCGATGTCGCGTCGCGGGCCGCGCTGGCCGTCCGGGAGTTGGAACGCTCCGGCGGTTTCGACCGCGCGCATCTCGTCCTCGCGGTTCCCACCGGATCGGGGTGGGTGGATGCGCAGGCAGTCGAGGGATTCGAGGCGCAGTGGGGCGACGACGTCGCGATCGTGGCCCAGCAGTACTCGGACGCGCCGAGCTGGATGGCGTTCCTCACCGACCGCGACGCGGCCTCCGACTCGGCCCGTGCACTCGGCGACGCGGTCCGCGCACACCTCGAGACGCTGCCTCCGTCGGACCGGCCCGAATTGCACGTCTACGGGCAGAGTCTCGGTGCTTCCGGCGCCGCAGCGGCAGTGCCGGACACCGAACCGGGATCGTGCGCCACCCTGCTGGCCGGTCCCCCGGCCGGGACACGCATTCCCGGCGGGACCGTCCTGGCGAACACCTCGGATCCGGTGGTGTGGTGGGAGCCCTCGCTGCTGTGGTCGCCCCCGGATCTGTCACACGCACGGGTCGACGCGCCCTTGCCTGTCTGGTTGCCGGTGGTCACCTTCGCGCACGCGACCGTGGACCTGCTGACCGCGCTGGAAGCCTCGCCCGGGCACGGTCACCGGTACGGGCAGGACCAAGCCACGTGCACCTCCCAGACGTGACAGAACACGACCCGCAGGTTCCGCGAACGGGACCTGCGGGTCGTGTGGGGTGTAGCTCGGGCGCTCAGGCCACGATCGGGCCGCGCGCCGCCTCGAAGGCCGCGCCCACGCGGTAGAGCCGCTCGTCGGCGAGCGCGGGTGCCATGATCTGGAGCCCGACGGGAAGACCGTCCTCGGCGGACAGGCCCGACGGCACCGACATCGCGCAATGGCCGGCCAGGTTGGTCGGCAGCGTGCACAGGTCGGACAGGTACATCGCGAGCGGATCGTCGACCTTCTCGCCCAGCTTCCACGGGGTGAACGGGCTCGTCGGCGACACCAGCACGTCGACCTGCTCGTAGGCCTTGTCGAAGTCCTGCGCGATGAGACGACGCACCTTCAACGCCTGACCGTAGTAGGCCTCGTAGTAGCCGGAGGACAATGCGTAGGTGCCGATCATGATGCGGCGCTTGACTTCCTTGCCGAACCCGGCAGCGCGGGTGGCCGCCATGACCTGGTCGGCGCTCATCGTGCCGTCGTCCACGCGCATGCCGTACCGCATCGCGTCGAAACGGGCGAGGTTGGACGAGACCTCCGACGGGAGGATCAGGTAGTACGAAGCGAGCGCGTACTCGAAGTTCGGGCACGACACCTCGACAACCTCGGCACCGAGTTTCGTCAGGGTCTCGACGGCCGCATCGAACGACGTGATCACACCGGGGTTGTAGCTGTCGGAGTGCAGTTCCTTGACGACACCGACCCGCAGTCCGGACAGGTCACCGTCGGCACCGCGGCGGGCAGCCTCGACGACCGGGCGCACCGCGGCCTCGACCGAGGTGGAGTCGCGCGGGTCGTGCCCGGCGATCACTTCGTGCAGCAGCGCGGTGTCGAGGACGGTGCGGCCGCACGGGCCACCTTGATCCAGCGACGACGCGCACGCGACCAGGCCGTACCGGGACACGGTGCCGTAGGTGGGTTTGGTGCCGACCGTCGCGGTCACTGCGGCGGGCTGACGAATGGAGCCACCGGTGTCGGTGCCGATCGCCAGCGGCGCCTGGTAGGACGCGAGCGCAGCCGCGGAGCCGCCGCCCGATCCGCCCGGGATGCGATCGGTGTCCCACGGGTTGCGGGTCGGACCGTATGCCGAGTTCTCGGTCGACGAACCCATGGCGAACTCGTCCATGTTCGTCTTGCCGAGGATGGGGATACCGGCCTGCCGCAGCTTGGTGGTCAGCGTCGCGTCGTACGGCGACACCCAACCCTCGAGGATCTTCGAGCCACAGGTTGTCGGCATGTCGGTGGTGGTGAAGACGTCCTTGAGCGCGATCGGGACCCCGGCGAGCGGGGACGCCGGCTTCTCGCCTGCGGCGACAGCGCGGTCGACCTCGCCCGCAGCCGCGAGCGCTTGCTCGCCCGCCACGTGCAGGAAGGCGTTGTAGTTGCCGTCGACGGCCTCGATGCGGTCCAGGTGTGCCCGGGTGACCTCGACGGACGACAGGTCGCCCGCGTGGATCCGCTCGGCGAGGGTGGCGGCGTCGAGTCGTGTGACGTCGGTGCTCATTCGCCCTCTCCCAGGATCTGCGGGACGGAGAACCGTCCTTCTTCGACGAGCGGAGCACCCGACAACGCCTGCTCGGGCGAGAGTCCGGGGACCACCTCGTCCGGACGGGTCACGTTGGTGACGGCGTTCGGGTTCGCCATCGGCGCGACATCGTCCGCGGCCACCTCCGACACCGCCTTGACATGGCTGAGGATCGAATCAAGCTGGCCGGCGAACTCGTCGAGTTCGGCGTCGGTCAGCGCGAGCCGGGACAACCGGGCGAGGTGCGCGACCTCGTCACGGGAGATGGCAGGCACCGTAGGTGGCCCCTTTCCGATGGGAATTGAACTTCCCGTCCAGGGTAATGCGTGGCCGAAGCGGACGTGCAGTCGGTTCGATCCGTCCCGGGTGCCGCTCGATCCGGTCGTGCCCTGTTTCGGGCATACAAACGAATTGTTGCAATCTTGTGAAGTGCACGTCCACGACCGGGCATTTTCGTTCCCGGTCGCCGAATCTTGTGATCTGCGGTCACAATCGGCGCGCGGCGGGTGGAAAGATGTGCTGCGCCGGGGGGCGCGACGCGCTTCCCGGGTCGACGTGCGGAACGTCGGCATGTTCTGGGAAAGGACGTACGTGTCGTATCTGTTGCGTGTCCGGCTGCCCGACCGCCCCGGTAGCCTCGGCGCGCTGGCGTTGGCCCTCGGTTCCGTCGGAGCGGACATCCTGTCCCTCGATGTCGTCGAACGTGGCACGGATTACGCGATCGACGACATCGTCGTGGATGTCGATCCCCGCACGCTGCCCGACACGCTGCTCACGGCCGCGGAGTCGCTCGACGGTGTGACGGTCGATTCCATCAGGCCGTACGCCGGCATTCTCGACACCCACCGCGAACTCGAACTGATCGATCACGTCGCCGCAGCACGGGACGACCGGCTCCAGGTATTGGTCGACGGCGCACCCCGCGTGCTGCGGGTCGGGTGGGCGACCGTGCTGGGCATCGGCGCGCACGGCATCTTCCGGATCGCGGGCAGCGCCGGTGCTCCCGAGACGCACCTGGACCATGTCCCGTGGATGCCGCTCGAGAAGTCGACTCTGCTCGACCACGACGCCGACTGGGTGCCGGGCCTGTGGCGCGACATGAACACGATGCTGGCCGCGGCACCGCTCGGCGCACCCGACCGGGTGCTCGTCCTCGGCCGGCCGGGCGGTCCGGAGTTCCGGCCGTCCGAGATCGCGCGGATCGGTTACCTCGCCGGGATCATCGGCACCGTTCTCTCCTAGGTGCCCTCGGTGGCGGGCGGGGGTCAGTCCACCGGCGAGACGCGGATGAGGTTGCCGTCCGGATCGGTGACCACGAACGTGCGGCCGAACACGTCGTCGTGCGGTTCTTCCGCCACGTGGACACCCGCGGCACTCCAGCGGGCGTAGATTTCGTCGACCGCCGACGCCGAGCCGGGGACCATGAGCCCGACTTCAAAGGTGCGCGGGGTACCCGGAACCGCGTACTCGCTACGGCCGGTCCACAGTGCGAACAAGACGCCGGGAGCAGCCTCGAACGCGACGTACCGTGGGCTGGTGAAGACCGGTTCGATGTCGAACAGCTTGCGGTAGAAGGTCGTGGCGGCGGCGGCATCACGCACATAGATCAAGAACAGGTTGGGTGCGGGCATGACACTCCTCGGGTCGGTGATGTGCGGCACCCCCTCGGGCGCCGTGCCATCTCAGAACACCCGCCAATGACGACAAGTCCTGTCACCTTTTTTGCGAAGATGGGCCGGGATGAAATCTTCCAGGCTGCTCCGCTTGCTGCTGATCCTCCAGACCCACGGGCGCGTCACCACAAGTGAACTCGCGCGGCGTCTCGAAGTGTCACGGCGCACGGTGTTGCGCGACGTCGACGCGCTGTCGGCTGCCGGAGTGCCGGTCTATGCCGAACGGGGACGCCACGGCGGAGTCGTTCTGTTACCGGGCTCGCGTCTCAACGCCTCCCATCTGGACCCCGCGGAGTTGGAAGCGTTGTCCGTCGCGGGATTGGACAGCAACCAACTCGACCGGCTGGGTCTCGCCGAAGCGCATCGGATGGCCGCACACAAGATCGGCGCCCGGCAGGCCGCCCCCGGGAGTCCCCCGGACCTGCCTCGGCTCGCGGATCTCGTTGCGGTCGACAACACCGCCTGGATGTCGGACCACTCGTCCCCCGGAGTGGATGTCGCCGATCTCGCCCTGAGCCTGCGCAGTCGGCGTCGGCTGCGAATTCGCTACCGTCGCAGCGCCGATCGTCGAGCGACGACACGTGTGGTCGACCCCTACGGCCTCGCCACCAAATCGGGCCGTTGGTATCTCGTCGCCGACGACAGCGGAAGGGCCCGGCTGTTCGCGCTGGACCGGCTCGAGGCATACGAACTCCTCCCCGACGCCGCCAGGCTTCGAGCCGGGCAGAGCCTCCGCACGGTGTGGGCCGAGTCGAGAGAGCGCACCGAGACGCCCGGGCCGGTGACGATCACGGTTCGTCTCCGCGCGAGCCGCCTCGACCTCGCGCGACGCATCCTCGGCATGCGCATCCAGGATGTCGCTGCCGCGGAGGGTGATTGGTGTATCGCCACCCTCCGCTATCCCGATATCGAGTCGGTGCGCCAGCTCCTCCAGTTCGCCGATCACATCGAGATACTCGGCCCCGACGCAGCACGCGAACGCGTCCACCGTCTCGCCGCCGACCTCGCCGCGAGGCATACGCCGACCTGAACGCCGCGGAGGTCAGACCTCGACCGGCGGGTACAGCCGTTCCATCGTGTACCGCCGGTTGCGCCGGACCGCGAGAGCACTTGCCGTGAGCGAGACGAACAGGAGCCCGACCAGGACCGCGATCGACTCCCACAGGCGCGAGTCGACCTGATCGGCGACAGTGAGCTGCCGCAAACCCTCGACGGTGTAGGTCATCGGGTCGAAGGGATGGATGTACTGGAACGGTTTGGCGGTGGTGGGCACCGGATAGATACCGCCGGCCGAAACCAGTTGCAGCATCAGGAAAGCCAGCGTGACGACGCGTCCGACCGCGGTGCCGAACACCGCGTTGAACGCCTGGATCAACGCCAGATACGTCGCCGAGACGAGCATCAGGAACAGGATCGTGCCGCCGAGGTGCCGGACATCGAGACCGACGCCGAAGTGCACCACCGCGTACATGACCAGCGCCTGCAGGATGCCCACGAGCAGAGCCGGCCAGTACGACGCGAAGACGGTGCGGTACAACCCGACTCCCCCGACCGTCGGCCGGGATTGCAACGGCGTCAGGAGCATCCACGTGATGATGCCGCCGACGAACAACGCCAGAGAGAGGAAGAAGGGAGCGAATCCGGTGCCGAACGTCGACGCCAGGTTGTCGTAGTCCTGCTTCAACGCAACCGGCGACGCCAGAGTATCGGCGGTCGCGTTGCGCTGCTCGTCCGTCCAGCTGGGCACCTCTCCTGCACCCTTCGACAGTTGCTGGGCCAGTTCGTCCGAGCCCGACTGCAACCGCTCCATCCCCGACGACAACTGTCCGGCACCGTCGGCGAGACGGAAACTTCCGTCCGTCAGCTCGATCAGTCCCGAGTTCAGCGTCCCCGCGCCGGAACTCAATTCGTCCACGCCGTTGCGCAACTGCTCCACATCCGACGCCAGATCACCGCTCTGCAGCAACGCGAGCCCGCTCTGGAGGGGACTGTTCGGGTCGAGCAGTTCGTATTCGACAGCTTGTGCTTCACCTTGCAGGCGCACGATTTCCGCGCGCAACGCTTCGGCGTCCGTCTGCACCTGCTGCGCGGTGAGCGGACCCAGTACGGCAAGGGCCTGCTGGGCGAGGGGATCGTTACTCTGGCCCAGCACGTCGACGACCGTTTGCAGCGCCGACCCTGCCGCGGCTTCGACCGGTTGGGGCACGCGGCTTTCCAGCGCGATGAGCGATTGCCTCAGTTGCGTCACCCGGTCGGCGATATCGGTCGGTGCGCCACTGTTCAGGAAGCCGAGCAGCGGATCGGCGACGCCGTCCACAGCGGTAGCGAGTTCGTTCGCACCGGTTGCCAACCGGGCCGATCCGTCACGGGCGGTGACGAGGTTGTCGGCGAGTTCGCGCGAACCCGAGGTGAGCTGGTCTGCTCCGCTCTTGGCCGTGTCGATCCCGTTGGCGAGTGTTCCCGCACCGTCTGCCGCCTTCTTCAGGCCGGAACCCGCACTTTCGAGCCCGGTGAGTATCTGTCCGACGCCCTGGGCGCCGATGGTGGCATTGATCTGGTTGATCACCTGCTCGGACGCGTCCTGCCCGATGATGCTGGCGAGGTAGTTGTTGGCGTCGTTGAAGGTGAACACGAGGTTCGCCTTCTCGGGGTTGTCCCCACTGGGAGATTCCACCGCCTCGGTGAAGTTCTCCGGGATGGTCACGGTGTAGTAGTACTTGCCGCTCGCGAGACCGGCGGTGGCCTCGCTCTCCGGTACCTCGGTCAGATCCAGCTTTCCCGAGTCGAGCAGCGATTTGACCACTTGGTCGCCGGCATCGACCTGTTCGCCCGTCGAGGAGCGTCCGCTGTCGTTGTTGACGATCGCCGCGGGGATCTTGTCGACCGCACCGAACGGATTCCAGAACGCCCACAGATACATCGCGCCGTAGAGCAACGGCATGAGGATGATGGTGACGAGCGCGACGCGCGGCATCGTGCCGCGAAAGTACCGTGTGATGTCGCTACCCAGCGAAAACGCAGCCAGCATCGCTACCCCGTCTCGGTCATGACGCCGATATCCCCCGGCCCCAGCAGATCGTGCATGTCCACCAGGGTTCGCACCGCGACACCGGGAGGAATCGGATTCACGTCGGCGGTGATCACCGATTGCGTCTCACCGAGCGCGATGAGCCTCTCGAGGAGAACCGTGCGTTCGGAGTCGTCGGCGATCCTGTCGACCCGCCCGACGACCAGCAGCGGCGGGCGCCGGGTGTTCGCGACCGCGATGCGCAACAGCATCTGCTGAAGTTCCGGCAGATCGTCGACGAAGGCACGCAGGTGCGGGAGTTCGACGTCGCCGAAAACCTCCTCGCACATGTCCGCGACCCCGCCTTCGTCGACCCGCGGCACGAATCGGTACCAGTGCGAATCCCACCGCTTCTGCTCGGTCACCAGGTCGCGCACCGTGACCGAGGGTGGCACCTCGTCGAGTTCGTTCAGACAGGCGATCGCGGAGTGCGCGAACACCTTCCTCGGCTTGTTCTCGTATCCGAGGACGGTGAGCGAACCGCCGGTCAGGCGCATCCGTCCGCACAGCGCCATCAGCAGCGCGGTGCGGGCTGCGCCCGCGGGTGCCGTCAGCACGGCAACTCCACCCTCGTCGATATCGAGGTCGAGCGGACCGAACACATGTCCCCACGGCCCGTCCAGTTCGATGCCCCGCGCCGACACCAGAGTCCCCGGAGCCGGCGCCCACGACGCGCTGGGGTCCGTCACAGACATTTCGACCATCTCCACCCCACGTCTCCGGCGTCGGTAGACCGACGCCTTCGCCTCGGAGGCCGTCGCGCGGGTCGGTCCGTCTCGTAGGAGGGCGACCACCGAAGGACAGGTTCACAGCACGTTCTTATCGATCATGCCTTTGTTCACGCCGACCGAGAGGCGCTTTCCGGGATGTGTCAGGAGATTCGGGCTGTGGCACGGCACAACGGAGGTGAGCGCGGCCGGCCCGCCGGGTGGAACCCGTCCGTCGGGTCAGCCCGCCTCGCGCACGGCGTCGGGGCCCTGTTCGAGCAGAATTCTGAACCCGTCCTCGTCTATCACGGGCACGCCGAGATCGGTCGCCTTGTCGGCCTTCGTACCGGGATTGTCGCCCACCACCACGAATGCGGTCTTCTTGGACACCGAACCGGCCGCCTTGCCGCCCCGCGCCAGAATCGCTTCCTTCGCCTGATCACGCGAGAAGGTCGCGAGCGTGCCCGTGACGACGATCGAGAGACCCTCGAGTGTGCGGGCGATCGACTCGTCGCGTTCGTCTTCCATCCGCACCCCGGCCGCCGCCCACTTGTCGACGATGGCGGAGTGCCAGTCGACCGTGAACCACTCGACGACGGCTGCCGCGATCGTCGGGCCGACGCCCTCGACGGCGGCGAGTTCGTCGACGGACGCCGACTGGATCCGGTCGAGACTGCCGAACTCGGTGGCCAGGGCGCGCGCTGCGGTCGGGCCGACGTGCCGGATCGACAGCGCCACGAGAACGCGCCACAGGGGCTGTTCCTTCGCGTTCGCGAGGTTCTCGAGCAACCGTTCGCTGTTCTTCGACAGCACACCCTTCGACGTGAGGAAGAACGGGGCTTTGCGCAGGTCCTCCTCGGTCAGGGAGAACAGGTCACCCTCGTCGGAGATGATGTTTCCTTCGAGCAGCGCGCTCGCCGCCTCGTACCCGAGCGCTTCGATGTCGAACGCACCGCGACCGGCGACGTGGAACACCCGTTCACGTAGCTGAGCCGGGCAGTTCCGCGAATTCGGGCAGCGCAGGTCGACGTCGGCTTCCTTCGCCGGGGCGAGGGGCGTGCCGCACTCCGGACAGACGTCGGGCATGACGAATTCGCGTTCGCTTCCGTCGCGGAGGTCGACCACGGGGCCGAGAACCTCGGGGATGACATCGCCGGCTTTGCGGATCACCACGGTGTCGCCGATGAGGACGCCTTTACGCACCACCTCCGACGCGTTGTGCAGCGTCGCGAGTGAGACGGTGGATCCGGCGACGGTCACCGGTTCCATGTAGGCGAACGGGGTGACCCGGCCGGTGCGTCCGACGCTGACGCGGATGTCGAGGAGCTTGGTGGTCACCTCCTCCGGCGGGTACTTGTAGGCGATCGCCCAGCGTGGGGCACGCGAGGTGGCTCCGAGGCGGCGATGCAGGCCCATGTCGTCGATCTTCACGACCAGGCCGTCGAGTTCGTGCTCGATGTCGTGCCGGTGTTCGCCCCAGTACCGCATGCGCTCGACGACGGCGTCGGCTCCACGGACGCGGAGGGTGTGCGGCGAGACCGGCAGACCCCACGCGGCGAAGGCGTCGTACGCCTGCGATTGCGATTGCGGCGAGAACCCCTCGATCCGGCCGTACCCGTGGCAGTACATGCGCAACCGGCGCTGCGCGGTGACCGCAGGGTTCTTCTGGCGCAGCGACCCGGCCGCGGAGTTGCGGGGGTTGGCGAACGGCGCCTTTCCCGCGGCGACGAGACCGGCGTTGAGGTTCTGGAAGTCCTCGAGCCGGAAGAACACCTCACCGCGCACCTCGAGCAGCGTCGGGATCGGGTATTCGTCGGTGGCCGTGAGTTTTTCGGGAACCTCGTCGATCGTGCGGGCGTTGAGCGTGACGTCTTCGCCGGTGCGGCCGTCGCCGCGCGTCGCGGCCCGGACGAGACGGCCGTTCTCGTACACGAGACTCAGTGCCACACCGTCGATCTTGACCTCGCACAGGTAATCCGGGTGGGTGCCGGTCTCGGTCTCCGCGCGCGACAGCCAGGCCCTCAGTTCGTCCTCGTCGAAGACGTTGTCGAGGCTGAGCATCGGCTCGAGGTGGCCGACGGCAGTGAAGTCGGTCGCGAATCCGCCGCCGACGAGCTGGGTGGGCGAGTCGGGGGTGCGCAGCTCCGTGTATTGCTCCTCGAGCGCTTGCAGCTCGCCGAGCAGTGCATCGAACTCGCCGTCGGAGATGATCGGCGCGTCGCGCACGTAATAACGGAACTGGTGCTCGCGCACCTGTTCGGCGAGGTCCTGCCAGCGCTCACGCGCCTCGGGCGTTGCGGTGGCGGGCGCGTCCGTCGGTTCACTCACAGGTCACAAGCCTAGTCGAGGACGCCGACAGCTCCGCCG
This sequence comes from Rhodococcus sp. NPDC019050, assembly GCF_055664235.1. Lineage (NCBI taxonomy): Bacteria > Bacillati > Actinomycetota > Actinomycetes > Mycobacteriales > Nocardiaceae > Rhodococcus > Rhodococcus sp. NPDC019050. The sequence continues at coordinate 118,652 of NZ_JBVOON010000013.1, forward strand.
CGATCCGGCGGCCGGTCCGCGCGGGTGACCGGCCGGCCCGATCCGTAGGTCAGAGGGTTTCGGGGTCCTCGGACAGCGCAGCGGAGATGTCGCGGGCCTGCTTGAGCGCGTTGCGCGCCCACTGCGGGTCCGCCGCGGCGAGGCCGCACGCCGGCGCCACCGATACCGACCGCAGGGCGGCGCGGGGGAACCCCAGCCGGTCGAACAGCGCGAGAGCAGGTGCCGCCAGGTCTCGCCAGCCCGGAACCGGGGTGGGCGCCGTCGTCGGAACCAGGCCGAGGACGAGCGCGGTACCGGAATCGAACAGTTCACCGATCCCGTCGAGGTCGGACTGCGAGATTCGTGCGAGATCGAACGAGACGGCGTCGGCGGCGCTGCGGCGCAGCAGATCGGTCGGCAGGGTGCCGGCGCAGCAGTGCACCGCGACCGACAGTCCGGTTTCGCGGATGGTCGTGTCCAGGACGTCGAGCGCCTCGGGTTCCGGCCACGCCGGAACGGTCTCGAGGATCGTCCGGCCTTCCAGGCTCCCGGCGAGCACATCGGGGAGCGCGGGCTCGTCGAGCTGGACGACGACCTGCACACCGAGCCTGCGGTGGAGTTCGGCGGCGTGCCGGGCGATCCCTTCCGCGAGCGACTCGGAGAGTTCGCGCACCGCTCCGCGATCGAGGAGCACACGGCGGCCGGTGGCGAGTTCGAGATTCGCGGCGAGGGTCAGCGGCCCGGCGGACTGCACCTTCACGGTGCGGTCCGGTCCCGCGCCGGCACGTTCCCACGCTTCCTCGAGCGCGTCGAGGTCCTGGCCGAGCAGATCCTCGGCGCGGGCGGCGATCGTGCCGCGTCGTGACACCAGGCGGTATCCGGTGGTCGACGCGTCGAGATGAAGATCGACGAGCAGCGCGCTCGTCCGCCCGATCGTGTCCGCACCCAGGCCCCGGTTCGGGAGTTCTACGAGGTGCGGAAGATCGGCGAGTTCGCCCACGACGACGGCCGCGGCTTCGCGCGCATCGGTTCCCGGCCACGAACCTAGCCCGGTGACGGTCCCGGACCACGCGTTCCGGGCTGCCGGACCGGTCACACGTCCTCGGCTACGGGCCGGGCAACGGCGATCGTGCCGCTGCCGAGGACGATGTCGCCGGCCGGATCGGGCCGGTACAGCACAGCGGCCTGACCGGCGGCGACGCCGGTGAGAGGCTCCCGAAGCGAGATCTCGATCCCCGACTCGACGGCCTCGGCGACGGCGGGAGCGAGCCCACCGTGCGCCCGGACCTGCACAACACATTCGACGGGGCCGTCGGGCGCGCTGCCCGAAGTCCAGACGGCGCGCTCGGCATGGATGAAGTCGACCTTGAGGCGCTCGGCGCTGCCGACCCGGACGGTGCCGGTGTCGGGCTCGATCGCGGTGACGTAGCGCGGACGGCCGTCGGCGCCGGGACCGGAGATGCCGAGACCCTTGCGCTGTCCGATGGTGAAACCGTGGACGCCTTCGTGCTCGGCGAGGACCTCACCCGAATCGTCGTCGACGACCGCACCCGGCCGGATGCCGATGCGGGCGCCGAGGAAGGCGCGGGTGTCCCCCGACGGGATGAAGCAGATGTCGTGACTGTCCGGCTTGTTCGCCACGGCGAGGCCGCGCTCTGCCGCCTCCGCGCGGATGAGGTTCTTCGGGGTGTCCCCCACCGGGAACATCGCCCGCGACAACTGATCTGCCGTCAACACCGCCAGCACGTACGACTGGTCCTTGTCGGCGTCGACCGCGCGTCGCAGCACACCGTCCTGCAACTGGGCGTAGTGACCGGTGGCCACCGCGTCGAAGCCCAGCGCCACCGCACGATCGGCCAATGCCGAGAACTTGATCTTCTCGTTGCACCGCAGGCACGGGTTGGGTGTTTGGCCCGCCGCGTACGCCGCCACGAAGTCGTCGATCACGTCTTCTTTGAAGCGGTCCGCGAAATCCCAGACGTAGAAAGGTATTCCGAGCACGTCGGCGGCGCGGCGGGCATCGCCGGCATCCTCCTTCGAGCAGCAACCGCGCGAACCGGTGCGCAACGTGCCCGGGGCCGACGACAACGCCAGGTGCACCCCCACCACGTCGTGTCCGGCGTCGACCGCGCGGGCTGCGGCAACCGCCGAGTCCACACCGCCGCTCATCGCCGCAAGAATCCTCATCTCCGGTCACCTCCTCGTCCGCCGGCGCTCGCCATACCGGCGGCGCGTGCCCGCTCCACCACTCGCGGCAGAGCGTCTGTCAAAACATCGATATCGTCTCGGGTCGTGGTGTGCCCCAAGGAAAACCGCAGGGAACCGCGAGCGGTCGCGGGATCGGATCCCATCGCGACCAGTACGTGGCTGGGCCGTGCCACACCTGCGGTGCACGCCGAGCCGGTCGAACATTCGATCCCGGCCGCGTCGAGCAGCATCAGCAGCGAATCGCCCTCACAGCCCGGGAACGTCAGATGTGCGTTGTTGGGAAGCCGCCCGGCACCGCGGGGCCCGTTGACGATCACGTCCGGGATCACCGCTTCGACACCGTCGATGAGCAGGTCGCGGAGCGCCGTGAGCTCGGCGGTCCGGGCGGGAAGATCGGCGGTCACCTCCCGCAGCGCGGCAGCCATCCCGACGATCGACGCCGTGTCCTGCGTGCCCGACCGGATATCCCGCTCGTGCCCTCCGCCGTGGGCGAGGGGAACGCAGGGAACCTGGCGTCCGAGCAGGAGCGCACCGACACCCTGGGGGCCACCGAACTTGTGGGCGGCCAGGGTCAGTGCCGACAATCCGCTCGCCGCGAAGTCGACGGGCAGATGCGCGACCGCCTGCACGGCGTCGCTGTGCATCGGCACATCGAACTCGGCCGCAACGGCGGACAACTGACGGATCGGCATGACGGTGCCGACCTCGTTGTTCGCCCACATGATGGTAACGAGAGCGACCTCGTCGGGATGAGCGGCCAGTTCCTCGCGGAGGAGGTCGGGATCGACCCGGCCCACTTCGTCCACGGGGAGCCACGTAACGAGGGCTTCCTCGTGGTCGGCGAGCCACTGGACGGCATCGAGGACGGCGTGGTGCTCGACCGCGCTCGCGATGATCCGGCGGCGTCGCGGATCCTGGGCGCGCCGGCCCCAGTAGATGCCCTTGACGGCAAGATTGTCGCCCTCGGTGCCCCCGGAGACGAAAATGACTTCGGACGGTCGCGCGCCGAGTTCGGCGGCGATCGATTCGCGGGCTTCTTCGATCCGGCGGCGTGCCGCACGCCCCGAACCGTGCAGGGACGAGGCGTTGCCGGTCGTCGAGAAGACCTCGGTCATCGCGTCGATCGCCGCAGGCAGCATCGGCGTGGTCGCGGCGTGATCGAGATAGACGGTTTTCGAGGTACCGGAGGGTCCGGTGGCGGGCGAGGTCATGACCGATCCAGGATAGCGGGTGACCCGGGGTGCCTGTCGCGCTCACCGCCTCCGGGAGCCCGCATGCGGCAAGGGTCACGTTCTGCTCGGCCCGCCTGCTGCCCCTCGGGCCCGTTGTCACGGAGCCGCCGACGACGAGCGCGGCCCCGCTCCGGAGAACCGGAACGGGGCCGCGCTGCGAGGGCGGGAATCAGCCCTTGTGCTTCTTGACAGCCTCGGTCAGCTGCGGGGCGACGTTGAACAGGTCGCCGACGACGCCGAAGTCCGCGATCTCGAAGATCGGAGCTTCTTCGTCCTTGTTGACCGCGACGATCGTCTTCGAGGTCTGCATGCCCGCGCGGTGCTGGATGGCGCCGGAGATGCCCAGCGCGACGTACAGCTGCGGGGAGACCGTCTTGCCGGTCTGACCGACCTGGAACTGACCGGGGTAGTAGCCCGAGTCGACCGCGGCGCGGGAGGCACCGACGGCTGCGCCGAGCGAATCGGCGAGCTCTTCGACGACCGAGAACTTGTCGGCCGAGCCGACACCGCGACCACCGGAGACGACGATCGACGCCTCGGTGAGCTCGGGACGGTCGCCGCCGACGATGGGCTCGCGCGAGGTGACCTTGACGGCGTTCTCTTCCTGGGCCGGAACCTCGACGTCCACGCGCTCGGCGGCAGCCGCCTCGGGCTTGGCCTCGATGGCGCCCGGGCGAACCGAGATGACCGGAACGTCGCCGTTGGCCTTGGCATCGACGGTGAACGCGCCACCGAAGATCGAGTGGACAGCCGAGCCGTCGCTCTTGACGTCGACGACGTCGACTAGCAGGCCGGAGCCGATGCGGGCGGCGAGGCGGCCCGACACCTCCTTGCCCTCGACGGATGCGGCGGTGATAACCGCTGCGGGGCTGGCGGATTCGACGAGCGCGGCGAGGACGTCGACCTTCGGGGTCACGAGGTAACCGTCGATGATGTCGGACTCGGCGGCGTAGACCTTCGCAGCACCGGCGGCGGCGAGCGCCTCCTGAAGCTTGTCGGCGGTTCCGGCGGGACCGGTGACAACTGCCGACGGCTCACCCAGCGCGCGTGCGGCGGTGATGAGTTCGGTGCTGACCTTCTTGAGTGCGCCCTCGGCATGCTCGACGAGCACGAGTACTTCTGCCATTGCTTGCTTCTCTCCCTAGGTATGTCTGGTGTTGTCGCGTGGGCGCGATCAGATGATCTTGTGGCCGACCAGGTACTGAGCGACCTTGTCGCCGCCGTCGCCCTCGTCGGTCACGCGCTCACCGGCGGTACGCGCAGGCTTCGGGGTGACACCGGTGACGGTGGACGCGGCGTTCGCGACACCGAAGATCTCGGGGTCGAGGCCGATGTCCGCCAGGGTGAGGGTCTGAACTTCCTTCTTCTTCGCGGCCATGATGCCCTTGAAGGACGGGAAGCGCGGCTCGTTGATCTTCTCGGTGACCGAGACGATCGCGGGGAGCGGAGCCTCGAGGCCGAAGACGCCCTCGTCGGTCTCACGCTCGCCGGTGGCCTTGCCGTCGGCGAGGGTCAGCTTGCGCAGGTGCGTCAGGTGCGGAAGGCCCAGGTACTCGGCGATGATCGCGGGCACGGCACCGACGCGACCGTCGGTGGCCTCGTTGCCGGCGATGACGAGCTCGACGCCCTCGATCTGACCGAGCGCTGCGGCGAGCGCGTACGCGGTCTGGATGGAGTCCGAGCCGTGCAGCGCGGGATCGTTGAGGTGGATGGCCTTGTCGGCACCCATCGACAGCGCCTTGCGGATGGCGTCGGTCGCGCGGTCGGGACCCGCGGTGAGCACGGTGACCTCGCCGCCGTCGCGCTCCTTGATGAGCAGGGCCTCTTCGACCGCCCGCTCGTTGATCTCGTCGAGAACCGCGTCGGCGGCTTCACGGTCGAGCGTGTAGTCGCCGTCGGTGAGCTTGCGCTCGGACCACGTGTCGGGGACCTGCTTGATCAAAACGACGATGTTCGTCATGGGTCTGCGTCGACCTCCTGTGTGTAGCTGCCTTTGGTCGGCAAGGCGCTGCCTGAACCGAGCACTCGTGTCTGTCGCACGGCGTGTGCGATAGATTATCAAACGCTAAGTTACCCGTGGGTAACTTAGCGGGATTCCTGGTTCACCATAGCCGCACGAAAGGACAGGCAAACCTGTGATCTGGACCACCGGAACGGCGCCGGGGAGCACTGGCACTAATGTCTCGTCGGTGACCGATACCAACAGCGGCGGCGACGACACCCGGACTCTTCCCCTCACCGGCGAACGGACCGTGCCCGGAATCGCCGAGGAGAACTACTGGTTCCGGCGGCACGAAGTGGTGTACCGACGACTGCTCGACCGATGCCGGGACCGGACCGTCCTCGAAGCAGGCGCGGGCGAGGGCTACGGCGCGGACATGATCGCCGACGTCGCAACCCGCGTCATCGGCCTGGACTACGACGAGAGCGCAGTCGCCCATATCCGCGCCCGCTATCCGCGCGTCGACATGCGGCACGGCAACCTCGCCGAACTCCCCCTCGACGCCGAGTCCGTCGACGTCGTCGTCAATTTCCAGGTCATCGAACACCTGTGGGACCAGGGACAATTCCTACGCGAATGCCACCGCGTACTGACTCCGGGGGGTGCGCTGCTGATCAGTACACCGAACCGCATCACCTTCTCGCCCGGACGCGACACCCCGCTCAACCCGTTCCACACCCGCGAACTCGACGCCGCCGAACTCTCGGAACTGCTCGAGGACGCAGGATTCCGGGTCGAACTCATGACCGGCGTGCATCACGGCCCCGCCCTTCGCGCGCTCGACGCCAAGCACGGCGGATCGTTCATCGACGCGCAGATCGAACGCGCCCTGGCGGGTGAGCCGTGGCCCGCCGATCTCACCGAGGACGTCGCGGGCATCACCGTCGACGACTTCGTTCTCGACCCCGAAGACATCGACAGCAGCCTGGATCTCGTGGCGGTCGCAGTGAAGGATCCCGCACGGTGACAACGAAATCCACCACGGAGCCGGGCATGTTCTCGCTCGTCCTGCACTCCCACCTGCCGTGGCTCGCGAACCACGGCAGATGGCCGGTCGGCGAGGAATGGCTCTATCAGTCCTGGGCCGCAACATATCTCCCGGTCACCGACGTCCTGCGGCGCCTCGCAAGCGAAGGGCACTCCCGCATGGTCACGCTGGGAATCACGCCCGTTCTGGCAGCCCAGCTCGACGATCCGCACTGCCTGGCCGGCATGCACCACTGGCTCGGCAACTGGCAACTGCGCGCACACGAGGCCGCCGGCATGGCCGAGGAGTCCTACCGGGCACTCGGGGCGCGAGAACACCGCGCGGCGGGCGCCGCGCTGGAGATGTTCGAAACCCGTTGGCGCCACGGCGGTTCGCCGGTCCTCCGCGAACTGGTCGACGCGGACGCGATCGAACTGCTCGGCGGCCCTCTGGCACACCCGTTCCAGCCGCTGCTCGACCCTCGCATGCGGGAGTTCTCGCTCACCGAAGGTCTGCACGACGCGCACTCCCGCTGGCAGCACCGCCCCCGCGGCGTCTGGGGCCCCGAGTGCGGATTCACGCCCGGAATGGAAAAGGGTTACGCGGCAGCAGGTGTCGAGCACTTCATGGTCGACGGCCCGGCTCTGCACGGCGACACAAGCCTGGGCCGCACCGTGCTCGACTCGGACGTTGTGTGTTTCGGCCGCGATCTGCAGGTCTCGTACCGGGTGTGGTCGCCGAAGTCGGGATACCCCGGGCACTCCGCCTACCGCGACTTCCACACCTACTGCCACGACACCGGTCTCAAGCCCTCGCGGGTGACCGGACGGGCTGTCGCATCGGAGGACAAGGCCCCCTACGACCCCGAACTCGCGTCGCTTGCCGTCGACCGCCACGTAGCCGACTTCGTCGAGACCATCCGGCGCAGGCTCCGCAGCGAGTCCGCCCGGATCGGACGGGACGCGCTCGTCGTCGCCGCATTCGACACCGAACTGTTCGGGCACTGGTGGTACGAGGGTCCGCTGTTCCTCGAACGTCTTCTGCGAGCACTTCCGGAAGCCGGGATCGAGGTCGGCACCCTCACCGACGCGCGCGATCGCGGATACGTCGGCGGCCCGGTCGATCTCGCGAACTCGTCGTGGGGATCGGGCAAGGACTGGCGCGTGTGGGCGGGCGACCAGGTCTCCGATCTCGTCCGGCTGAACGACGAGGTCGTCCGGACGACGCTGGACACTCTCGACAAAGCACGCGACGGACAGGCGCTCGGTGCACCCGTCCTGCGCAACCGGGTGCACGACCAGATGCTGCGCGAAGCGTTGCTCACCGTCTCGAGCGACTGGGCGTTCATGGTCAGCAAGGACACCGCCGCCGCGTACGCCCGCGACCGCGCACACACCCACGCGCACGCGCTCCGGGAGATCGCCGAGGCGGTGGCTTCCGGTCGCGACTCGACCGCAGTACGGTTGGCCGACGGCTGGAACCGAGCCGACAACCTTTTCCCGGGGCTCGACGCACGACGCCTCCCCGGACGCCACGGAGGCAAGTGATGAGAGTTCTGATCGTGTCGTGGGAGTACCCGCCGGTCGTCGTCGGTGGGCTCGGCAGGCACGTTCACCACCTCGCCACCGAACTCGCTGCCGCAGGACACGAAGTGGTGGTGCTCTCCCGGCGCCCCACGGGGACCGACGCGACGACCCACCCCACGGTCAGCCACATCTCGGAGGGCGTGCTGGTCGTCGCAGTGGCCGAGGACGCACCGCACTTCGTCTTCGGCGAGGACATGCTCGCGTGGACCCTCGCCATGGGACACGCGATGGTGCGCGCCGGCGTCGGCCTGAGCCGCGGCGGTATCGGAGACGGGTGGCAACCGGATGTCGTGCACGCGCACGACTGGCTCGTCGCGCATCCCGCGATCGCCCTGGCCGAGTACTTCGACGTACCTCTCGTCTCGACGCTTCACGCCACCGAGGCAGGCCGCCACAGCGGCTGGCTCTCCGGCAAGATCAATCGTCAGGTGCATTCGGTCGAGTGGTGGCTCGCCAACGAATCCGACGCTCTCATCACGTGTTCCGCGTCGATGCACGACGAAGTGACCGCCCTGTACGGCGACGACCTGCCGCAGATCTCGGTGATCCGCAACGGCATCGACATCACGACGTGGTCGTATCGCGAACGCGCGCCCCGGTCGGGTCCGCCCCGGCTGCTGTATGTGGGGCGACTCGAATACGAGAAGGGCGTGCAGGACGCGATCGCCGCGCTGCCGCGGATCCGGCGCATCCACCCCGGCACCACCCTCGTCGTCGCCGGCGAAGGGACGCAGTCCGAGTGGCTGCGTGAACAGGCCCGGATCCATCGCGTCGCACGGTCGGTGAATTTCGTCGGCAACCTCGATCACACCGAACTGCTCGGGTGGCTGCACATCGCCGACGCCATCGTGCTGCCGAGCCGGTACGAGCCGTTCGGCATCATCGCGCTCGAAGCTGCCGCTGCGGGAACACCATTGATCGCCTCCACCGCCGGTGGGCTCGGTGAGGCCGTCGTCCACGGCTCGACAGGCTTGTCGTTTCCGCCCGGCGACGTCGCGGCACTCGCGTCGGCCGTGCGCGAGACTCTCGACGATCCGGCCGGCGCGCAGGAACGCGCCCGCGCCGCCAGGGCCCGGCTCACCGACGATTTCGACTGGGGACAGGTCGCCGAGGAAACCGCTCAGGTGTACTCCGAGGCGAAGCGCCGGGTGCGGCATCCGCTGGGGCGCCCGGTGATTCCGCAGCGGCCCCTCCCCGACCGGGACTGACAGCAGCCGGGAACCGCGAGCCGGGACCGACTCAGTCGACGTCGAGTGCCGGCCGCCGGTCGAACCACGGACGGGCCTGCTCCAGTTCGCCGCCGAGCGCGAGCAGCAGACCTTCGCCGCCGAGCGGGGCGACGAACTGGACCCCCAGCGGCACGCCGTCGGCAGTCCAGTGCAACGGAAGCGAAATGGCCGGGCGCCCGGTGATGTTCGCCAACTGGGTGTACGGCGTGCGGCCGAGGTTCTCGTCGATCATCCGGTCCACCAGACCGGTCCAGCGGGCCACCTTGCCCCTGCGCGTCGCGATGAGCACGTTCCCGAGGGTGCTCATCCAGCGCGGTGTGGCCAGTTCGCCGATCCGCGCAGGGGGATAGGCCAAGGTCGGCGTCAGCAGCAGGTCGTAACGGTCGTGGAACGCAGCGAGCCGGGTGGTGTGCTCGCCCCAGCGCGCGAGTGCCGCGAGATACTCCGGCGCGGGTACGGTACGGCCCAGTTCGGCCAGGATGCGGGTGTCGAACTCGAATCCGTCGGAGCCCGCCCCCGTGCGTTGCTTCACCTCGTCGACCTCGGCTGCCAGCGACGCGAACCACATGGTGAGGAAGTCCGTGGCGAGTTGCCGCTCGTCGACGCCCGTCGACGCGGGCTCGACGTGATGGCCGAGTTCGTCGAGCAGGGCGACCGTGGCGTCCACCGCTGCCACTGCCTCGGGGTCCACTCCGGTCCCGAGTGGGGACGCGGTCGCGTAACCGATGCGCAGTCGCCGAGGCGTGGTGCGTGCCGCGGCGGAATACGACTGCGGTGGAGCCGCAGTCAGGAAGGCCGCCGCCGGGTACGAACCGGCCATGACGTCCAGGAGAGCCGCGGAGTCACGGATGCTCCGGGTGATCGCCCCGTTCGTCGCCGCCCCGTGCAGCGGCTCACTGCCGAGAGGTCCCGTCGGCACGACTCCGCGCCCGGGCTTGAGTCCCACGAGACCGCAGCACGCCGCCGGGATCCGGATCGACCCACCGCCGTCGCTCGCACCCGCAGCGGGCACCACCCCTGCTGCAACAGCGGCGGCGGAACCACCGGACGAACCCCCGGGGGTCAGCGCCGGATTCCACGGGTTGCGCGTGGGACCGTTGACTTCCGGTTCGGTGATGCCCTTGAGCCCGAATTCGGGGGTGTTGGTCTTCCCGAGGACGACGAGACCGGCGTCGAGCCATCGGTCGACGACCACCGAGTTCCGTTCGGCGGGCACCTGGGCGAGCGCGCGGGACCCGCTGCCGGTGGGGATCCCCGCGATGTCCTGCCCGAGGTCCTTCACGAGGAAGGGCACGCCCGCGAACGCGCCTTCGAGCCGATGACCGGCGCGCACGCGGGCCTCCCGGTCGAGCCGGTACACCACGGTATTGAGAATCGGCTCGACGGCGTCGAGCCTGCCGATCGCCGTCTCGAGCAGTTCGTGCGGCGTCACCTGCCCGCCCGCCACCAATTCGGCGAGCCCCACGGCGTCGTGACGCACGTATTCCTCGAAGTCCACAGTCGAGCCCTCCCCTGCCGATTCTTCGTGCGACCTGTCGTCAGACGCCCGGTTGTGCGTCGACCGGCTTCTCTCCGGCCTTCTTCCGGGCGATGTCCTCGAGTGCCGCCGCCCGTGCGGCACGTTCGGTGGCGGCGATCTCCCACGACACCTTGCGATTCTTCACGACCTTCGCCGGCGAGCCGACCGCAATGCTGTAGTCGGGGATCTCGCCCTTGACCACGGCGTGCGCGCCGAGCACGCAACCGCGGCCGACCTTCGTGTTGCGCAGCACCGTCACCTTCGCGGCGATCCACGTGTCCGGACCGATCCGCACCGGGCCCTTGATGATGCCCTGGTCCTTGATCGGATAGGTGATGTCCTCGGTGCGGTGGTCGAAATCGCAGATGTAGCACCAATCGGCGACCAGAGTCGACGCGCCGATCTCGATGTCGAGGTAGGTGTTCACGACGTTGTCCTTGCCGAACACCACCTTGTCGCCGATGCGCAGCGAACCCTCGTGGCAGCGGATCGCGTTGCCGTCACCGATGTGCACCCACTTGCCGATCTCGAGTCGCGCGAGTTCGGGTGTCGCGTGGATCTCGACGTTCTTGCCGAGAAACACCATTCCGCGCAGCACGACGTGCGGATTCGCCAGCTTGAACTTCGCCAGGCGGTAGTACCGGACCAGGTACCACGGCGTGTATGCCTTGTTTGCCAGCACCCATCGCAGAGATGACAGTGTCAGGAATCGTGCCTGGTCCTGATCCCGGCGACGGGAACCGCGCCACCTCGTGCGCAGCGGTGCGCCCCACATGCTCGTCATAGGGGGCAGCCTACGGTCCGCCTCCTGCGCGGGGTACAACCCCCGGCCCGATACGCTGACGGCTCGTAACGTTCGTCCCGGGAGGAGTTGGGTGATGCGGGGTGTCCTGCGGGCCGCAGTGCTGGCGTCGACGGCAGCGGTCGCACTGAGCGGGTGCGCAGGCGGGGGTGGCACGACCGACGTGCTCTCCGAAGGAGGCTGGCCGGCCCGTTATTCGGACTCCCGGAACAGCAGCACCGCGACCGCGGAGGGACTCGACGACGTCTCCCCGGCCTGGGCGCGGCCGCTGGGCGGTGCGGTGGGTTCGCCCGCCGGGGTGGCGGCCAACGGCCAGATCTCGGTCACCGCATCGACGGAGGCGGGATGCAACCTCTTCTCCTTCCAGATCGACAACGGCCGTAAACGGTGGTGCACGCGGCTCGCTCCGGGAGCGACGACCGTGACGCCCGTGTCCGACGGCAACGCGAACATCTACGTCGGCGAGGACGGTGGCATGTTCTCGTTCAACGAACACGGGCAGCGACGCTGGCGCATCCCGGTGAGCGGCACACCGCGCAGCGCCCAGTTCGCGTCCGACGGAAAACTGGTCGTCGTCACGCATTTCGGCCAGGTCAACATCATCAACCCGCAGACCGGCCAACTCGTCGCACCGCTGTTCGACCTCGTGCCCATTCCCGCCGTCGGCGACGGCCAGAACGTTCCGAGGCTCGCGAGCGACCACGGGTTGCCCGCATGCTTCGGCGGATCACCCGATTGCCCCGTCGCCACCACTCCCGCGGTCGACCTGGCCACGGACCGGATCTTCGTGACCCTGTGGCGTCCCGGTGCCGACCGCGCGTCTCTCGTCGCCATGCGGTACACCAGCGGCGACAACGCGTCCGTGGTCGAAGAATGGTCCACCGACGACCTGCCGGGCGGCGCCGTGACGAGTCCGGTGCTGTCCGCCGACGGCGCGACCGTCTACGTCCACGACGGCGACGGCACCCTCTGGGCCGTCGACTCCACGACGGGGACACCCCGATGGAGCCATCGACTCGACTACTCCCCCGCGACCGGCCCGGCAGTGACCGGTGACGGATTGCTGCTGCTTGCCGCCGGCGGAGACGAGGGCGCCCTGACCGCACTGCGGGACAATGGCGACGGCGCCGAAATGGTGTGGCAGCGAACGGATGTCACGCAGCACGCCGTACCGGCGGTGACCTCGAACGGGCTGGGTTACTCGATCGTGGGCGGCGCCGACGGCCTTGCCGCACTCGTGTTCGACACCTCGGACGGCCACTCGATCGACGAGGAACCGATCACGGAGGCAACAGGATTCCCGGTCGGCACCGCGGTGGGCCCCGACGGCGAGTTCGTCACCACGACGCACGACGGTGACATCGTCGTACTCCGCTGAAGCAGTTCCCTCAGCCGACAGTCGAGGTACAGTCGAAAGATCGTGCTGCCCTGCGTAATTCGGCGCTCACGACAGCCTGCGCCGGCCGGTGCCCACTGCCCCGGCGGTACGCAATTCGGGTTCGTCTCCCGACCGGAAGCGCGGTGAGCACCACCCCTGCCGGAACATCGATCGCCCCGAGCTGTGGCACCAGTGCCACGCCGGCTCCCGCTGCAACCAGTCGCAGGACCGTGGCGAAGTCGTCGACCCGATGGGTGACCCACGGTTCGAACCCTTGGGAGCGACAGGTGCGCACCGCCATGGTGTGACACAACGTGCCGGAGTTCCCGACAATCCAAGGGCTGTCTGCGTGACTGCGGACGACCGCCAAACCCTCCGCGTCCGGCGCTGCGGACGCGGCCAGATAGATGACCTCGTCGAGCAGCGGTTCGAGTTCGATGCCCGACCCGACGGAGGACGGCACGTTGTCGTATTCGTGGACGAGCGCCATGTCGAGGTGACCTCCCCGAAGCAGATCCGGCGCATCGGCGGGATCGACCTCCGTCACCGTCACTTCCGGGCCCTGCTCCGCACGGCGGAGTTCCGACAGGGCGGGGAGCACAACCGTCCGTAGCGCGGTCGGAAAGGCCCCGAGGCGAACCGACCCCGACGGCCCCGGCCCACTCGTCGCGAGCGCGGTTTCTGCTCGTTCCAGTTCCGCCAGAACCGCCTCGGTGTGCTCGACGAGGATGAGAGCCGCCGGGGTCAGCCTCACCCGACGACCCGTGCGCACCAGGAGGGGGCGGCCGGCCTCGCGTTCGAGCGCCGAGATCTGTTGCGACACCGCCGACGGCGTGTACGAAAGCGCCTCGGCGACGGCAGCGATCGTGCCTCGATGGGCGAGTTCACGGAGAAGCCTGAGCTTGCGAACGTCGAGCATCGGTTCAGCTTACGAGTTCCGTCACGAAGAGTAACTGGATCTTGTGAATTGCGACGGTAAAAGTGGGTGCATGACATTCCATCCGTCGGGCATCTTCGTCCCGCTCGTCACCCCGTTCACAGACACCGGCGAGATCGCCGCGACCGACCTCGAACGTCTCGCCCACGGCGTGATCGAAGAAGGCGCAGCCGGCATCGTGGCGTTGGGAACAACCGCGGAGGCGGCCACCCTGACCCCTCTGGAACGTCGAGAGGTCGTGCGGATCTGCAGCACGGCGTGCCGCGAGCACGGCGTGCCCCTGATCGTCGGCGCAGGTTCGAACGACACGGCCGGCACCGCGCGCACCCTCGAGGAACTGCATGCGGAGGGCGACGCCACAGCCGCAATGGTGGTGGTCCCGTACTACACACGCCCGTCCGAGGCAGGGGTGGTGGCGCACTTCGAATACATCGCCGCACGCAGTCCGCTCCCCCTGATTCTCTACAACGTTCCGTACCGCACCGGTCAGCACCTGGGCTGGGAGTCCGTCGAGCGACTGTCGCAGCATCCGCAGATTGCCGGCATCAAACAGGCAGTCGGCTCGGTGGACACCGACACCGCGCGACTGGTCGCAGTGGCCCCCACGTCGTTCTCGGTCCTCGCAGGAGACGACGCGCTGGTTTCCCCGCTCCTCGCGATGGGTGCCGCGGGAGCGATCCTGGCGACCGCGAACGTCTGCACGCGCGAGTTCGTCGAACTGTTCCGGTTGTGGGACGGCGGATTCCTGTCGCAGGCGAGGGCCCTCGGGAACCGACTCGTGGAGACCGCGTGCGCGCTGACCGCAGGGCCGAACCCCACCGTCATCAAGGCCGTGCTCCACGCCCAGGGCAGGATTTCGACTCCGAACGTCCGGCTACCCCTCCTGCCGGCGGGCAGCCCCGCGGCGATTCTCGGAGCGCTGCCCCACACGGTCCGTGCAGGCTAACGGGACGCTGCGCACACGAAGGCCTCGGGCGTGCGGCCGATGCGGGTCAGCACCACGCTCAGCGAGCGTGAGCCCTTCAATTTGAGCCGGGGACGCAGCACCGCGGGATCGATGTCGAGCCCGCGCACCAGGATCTCGGCGATCCCGCAATCGAACCGGGACAGTGCCTGTTTCAGCGCCTTCTCCGTGTATTTGAACTGTTCGAGGACGCGGAATCCACGCACCCCGTCGGGCAACGTATCGCCGGTGAGGTAGGCGATACGTGGATCGAGTTGCCACAGTCCGTGCGCGGCCGCGTAGTGACGTACCAGGCCGGACCGGACGATCGCTCCGTCGGGATCGACGATCCACTCACCCGGCGCGCGTTCCGGGATGTCGTCCGGCATCGTGTCGGTAACCTCAAAACCGGTTCCGTCCGAACGCAATACTGCGGCACGGCGGCGAGCACCGCCGAGTGCCAGACCGGGTGAGTACAGGCACGCCTCCCGCACCCCGCCGTCCAGCGACACCACTTCGACCTCGCCGTCCCAGCCCAGCGAGCCGAAATCCAGGCCCGGAGCGCACTTCACGGCAAGGTCTCGTCCGGCGTACGTGTCGAGAAGGTCGGGCAGTGGGGGCTGAAGCGCGGCGGGATCGTGCGTCCGGCGACCGCCGGCGCGGCGCGCGGGATCGGCGATGACGGTCGTATTCCGGGTCACCGGGTGCAGGGCGTCGGCGCGGACGAGATGCGCGTCCGGCACGTTGTGCGCGGCCATCGCGAGCCGGACGGCGTCGAGGTCACTGCCCACCACCGTCTCGGCGACACCGACCAGGTGCGCGAGTTCGGCGCCGACCGAACACGTGACGTCGTGCACGGCCCGGCCGGCCAGTCGCCGGGCGCGATGGGCCGCGACCGGACCCGGCGTCGCCTGCTGCACGGCGTCGTCGGTGAGCACCCATCGCTGCGCACCGTCGATCTTGGCTGCGGCCTTGCGGCGCACCAGCACAGTCTCCACCAGCAGCGGGGTGCGGTCGCCGAAATGCGTACGCACCCAGCCGATGTCGGCCAGGCGCGTACGCGTCGACAGTTCACGCTCGTCGACGCGCGCGAGCGCTTCCGCGCCGGCATCCGAAGTCAGATACCCGACGTCGGCGAGCGTGAAGTCGTACACCGGCTACTCGCCCGGCTTCACACCGGTGATCATCACGTTGTAGAAGAAACTCCGCGGGACGACGTGCTTGAGCACCTTCTCGTCGACCCAGCTGAGCGACTTCCAGCCACCGAAAGCGAATTTCGCCCAGTTCCAGCCGAGCTTCTCGGGCGGCACGGCTGCTTCGAACGTCCGGACCGGCCAGCCCAGCAGCGCTGCGGCGAATTCCTCACTCGACGCCTTGACGTCGACCGCACCTGCGGACCGCGAGATCTTCTCGAGATCGGCCGGGTCGAAGGTGTGCAGGTCGACGACCGCCTCGAGCGCCGCAGCGCGCGACGACTCGTCGAGTTCGGTCTGCGGACGCCGCCAATCGCTCAGGAACGGAAGCTTGGTGATGTTGGTCGTGGCCTCCCACGTGATGCGCCCGAGCCACCGTGCGTAGAAGTTACCGATCGTGCTGGGCTCACCGGCGAAGACGAATCGGCCGCCGGGCTTGAGCACGCGCAACACCTCGCGCAGGGACTGCTCGACGTCGGGAATGTGGTGCAGCACGGCATGTCCGACGACGAGATCGAACGTGTTGTCCTCGTACGGAATGGTTTCGGCGTCGGCGACACGACCGTCGACGTCGAGACCGAGATGCTCGGCGTTGCGCAACGCCACCTTGACCATGCCGGGCGACAGGTCGGTGACCGAACCGCTCTTGGCCACCCCACCCTGCATGAGGTTGAGCAGGAAGAAGCCGGTGCCGCAACCCAACTCGAGCGCACGCTCGTACGGGAGGTTCTGTTCTCCGGCGGCGGCGACGAAACGCCCCTTGGCGTAGTCGATGCAGCGTTCGTCGTACGAGATCGACCACTTGTCGTCGTACGTCTCGGCTTCCCAGTCGTGGTAGAGCACCTGGGCGAGCTTGGTGTCTTCCATCGCCGCCGCGACCTGTTCGGCGGTGGCGTGCGGGTTCGGCGCGGGGTCGACCCCGTCGGGCCTGCTTGCAGTCATGGCGTGATCCTACCCATCGGTAAGTCGGAGACGATTACGTGGTTGGGGCGACCTATTCGCCGACGAATTCGGCCTTCCCGGGACCGTTGGCGAGGAACGACTCCATACCGATGGTGCGGTCCTTCGTGGCGAACAGCGACGCGAACACGTGCTGTTCGATGGCGAGACCGGTATCGAGGTCGGTGTCGAGGCCCTGGTCGATCGCGGCCTTCGCCGCGGCCAGCGCCCGCGAAGCTGCCTTGGTGAACTGCGCCGCCCACCGCCGCGCCGCTTCGTAGACGTCGTCCGGTGCCACGACCTCGTCCACCAGACCGATCGCGAGTGCCTCGTCCGCCCCGACGAAGCGGCCGGTGAACACGATGTCCTTCGCCTTCGCGGGCCCCACCAGGCGTGCGAGCCGCTGGGTGCCGCCACCCCCGGGGATCACACCGAGCAGAATCTCGGGAGTCCCCACTTTCACGTTGTCGCCGACGATGCGGCGGTCGGCACCGAGGGCGAGTTCGAGGCCCCCACCGAGCGCGTAGCCCGTGATCGCGGCGACGGTCGGTTTCGGGATGTCGGCGATCGATCCCAGCGCGGACTGCAGATCACCGACGATCCGGCTCATCCGCACGAAATCCAGTTCGGCGAGTTCCTTGATGTCGGCACCGGCGGCGAACACCTTCTCGCCGCCGTAGACGATTACCGACTTCACGTCGTCCCGCACGGTCGCTTCTCGCGCCGCCTCCCGGATCTCCTCCTGGAGTTGCCGGTTCAGGGCATTCATGGGAGGGCGGTCGAGCCGGATGGTGCCGATACCGTCGGAGACTTCGAGTGTCACGAATTCAGCCATGCGTCGAGCCTAGAGGTCGGCGCGCTGGGCCCAGGGATGCGACCCGACCGTGTAGTAGCCGTCCTCGCCGTCGAAGGAGATGTGGATCATGCCGTCCCGTTTGCTCATCACGGGAAGGATCGGTTCGACCGTGACCTCCGCGGCCATGATCTCCGCGACCGTCGCGTAGCGGGAGAGTGCCGTCAACTGGGACCACGTCGGAGGGAGCAACACACACCGCCCCGACCGCCAGTACGCGAGTTCCTCCGCGGCGGTCCGCCACCGCACCTCTTCGGCCTCGCTGGTCGCTCCGTCGGCGCGCTGCCCCTCCGGTGCGACAGCGACGAAGAACCGGGTGTCGTATCGGCGCCGCTCCCCCAGAGGCGTGATCCAGTTCGCCCAGGGGCGCAGCAGATCGGCGCGGAGGACGAGCGCCTCCTGTTCCAGAAAATCACCGAACGACAACTCGCGGGCTTCGAGCTTGCGACGAGCCTGGGCGTACGCGGTCGTGTCCGCGACGAGCGTGTCGGGCGTGGGGCCGGCCAGGAGCACACCGCATTCTTCGAACGTTTCGCGCACGGCAGCGAGCACGAGTGCCCGCGCCTGCGCCTCGGTGGTGGAGAACCGCTCGGCCCACCACCCCACGTCCGGGCCGGTCCACTGCACCGACGCGTCGGTGTCGGACGGATCGACGCCGCCGCCGGGAAAGACGGTCATCCCGCCGGCGAATTCCATGCCGACGACACGTTGCTGCAGGAACACCTCGACCCCGCGCGCGGAGTCACGCACCAGCATCACCGTGGACGCACCGCGGACGGGCACCGCGGCAGGATCGAAGGAGCTCACCGAGCGATCGCCAACCATGGACCGAAACTAGCCGATCGGGTGCGCGCCGCGCCGGGACGCGCCGGTTGTGTCATCCGCGCCGGTGACGTCCCGGCTCCCGGGTGCGACGGGCGAAGAACCGTCCGTCGGCCTTTTCGAGGGTGATCGCCTGGCTGAACGCCTCGCTGAGGTTCTCTCCGGTGATCACATCGTCGAGCAGACCCTGCGCGACGACGGTGCCCTCTTTGAGGAGCAGCGCGTGGGTGAAACCGGGCGGGATCTCCTCGACGTGGTGGGTGATCAGCACGGTGGCCGGTGCGTCCGGGTCCTCCGCCAGCACGCCGAGGCGCGCGACGAGTTCTTCACGGCCACCGAGATCCAGGCCGGCGGCAGGTTCGTCGAGGAGCAGCAGTTCGGGATCGGTCATCAGCGCGCGGGCGATCAGCACTCGTTTACGCTCGCCCTCCGACAGCGTTCCGTACGAGCGGTCGGCCAGGTGCTCGGCGCCGAGGCTTTCGAGCATCTCGATCGCGCGCTCGGTGTCCATCTCGTCGTAACGCTCGCGCCAGCGGCCGAGCACGCCGTATCCGGCGGAGATCACCAGATCGGCGACTTTTTCGTCGAACGGGACACGATTCGCGAGCGCCGCCGACGACAGTCCGATCCGGGTCCGCAGTTCGGACAGATCGGTCCGGCCGAACGTCTCGCCGAGCACGTGTGCCGTTCCGGACGTCGGGAACGTCTCGGCCGCCGCGATGCGCAGCAACGTCGTCTTGCCTGCGCCGTTGGGGCCGAGCACCACCCAACGTTCGTCGAGTTCCACCTTCCAGGTCACAGGTCCGACGAGGACGTTGCCTCCGCGTCGCACCAGAACGTCTTCGAATTCGATGAGCAAATCGGGATCAGGTTGTGCCACGCCTCCCATCTTGTCTTACGCCCGGGCACAACACGCGGCAGGATCATCTCTGTGTCGTCACCCTCTCCTGAATCCGCTTCGTCCGCAGCTCTCCACAACCCTTCGCCGTTCCCGCTCGGGGCGACGGTGGTCGAGACCGGTACGCGATTCGCCGTGCATGCGCCGCACAGCGACCGCGTCCAGGTGTGTCTCGTGGACGACGACGGTCGTGAACAGCGCGTGGACCTGCCCGACTTCACCTACGGCGTGTGGCACGGCGTCGTCCCGGGCGCCGGTGCCGGGCAGCGGTACGGCTATCGCGCGCACGGCCGGTGGGATCCGCGCCACGGTCTGCGCACCAATCCCCACAAGATCCTTCTCGATCCGTGGGGCCGGCAGATCACCGGCGAGGTCGGCGACGCCGCGAGGCTCGTCGCCTATGAAGGGAGCCCGTTCGACGGGATGTCGACGGTCGATTCGCTCGGCCACACCCCGCTGTCCGTCGTCACGTCGCCGAGCGGCAATTCCTCGCAGCGGCCGCGGATACCGTGGGAGAACACCGTCGTCTACGAGTTGCATGTCGGTTCGTACACGGCGCACCACCCGCAGGTGCCCGAGCACCTGCGCGGCACCTACCTCGGGCTGTGCCAGCCCGCGGTGCTCGACCATCTGGTGCAACTCGGTGTGACGACCGTCGAACTACTGCCGGTCCAGGCGTTTCTCACCGAACCTCCGGTGCGTGCGCGCGGCATGCGGAACCACTGGGGTTACTCGACCGCCTCGTACTTCGCGCCGCATCCCGCCTACGCCGCGACACCGGGTGAGGAGATCGCCGAGTTCCGGACGATGGTCCACGCCTTCCACAGCGTCGGACTCGAAGTGGTTCTGGACGTCGTCTACAACCACACCTGCGAGTGGTCTGTGGCAGGACCGAACCTGTCGTGGCGCGGGCTCGACGCGCCCGGTTACTACCTGCTCGATCACCACGGCCACGACATCGATCTCACCGGCTGTGGCAACACGATCGACGGCGCCTCCCCCATTGCTGTGCGGATGGTGTGCGACAGCCTGCGGTACTGGGCGGAGGACATGGGGGTGGACGGGTTCCGGTTCGATCTCGCGAGTGCGCTCGCGCGGCCGCGAGGCGGGCCGTTCGACCCGCGGGGTGCCCTGCTCACCGCGATCACCAGCGATCCGGTGCTCACCGGCCTCAAACTCATCGCCGAACCCTGGGATGCCACCGGGCACGGCTACCAACTGGGACGGTTCGGTGTGCAGTGGGCCGAATGGAACGACCGGTACCGCGATACGACTCGCCGCTTCTGGGCGGGACACTCGGGGGTGCGCGAACTCGCGTCACGGCTCACCGGTTCGGAGGACGTGTTCCAGCGCGATCGGCGGCAGCCTGCGATGTCGGTCAACTACATCACCGCTCACGACGGGTTCACTCTCGCCGACCTGGTGTCGTACCGGCACAAGCACAACGAGGCGAACGGTGAGGACGGCCGCGACGGTTCGGACCACAACGAATCGGTCGACCACGGCGTCGAGGGGCCGACCGACGATCCGGACATCATCGCGGCCCGCGATCGGCACGTCCGCGCCCTGCTCGCGACTCTGATGCTCTCGACGGGCACTCCGATGCTGCTCGCCGGTGACGAGATCGGACACACCCAGCACGGCAACAACAACGCCTACTGCGTTCCGGAAGAAGTACCGGTGCGCGAGGCGTGGCCGCTCGAGTGGCAGGACGCCGACCTCGAGCGGTTCGCGTACGTGCGCGGTCTCCTCGGACTGCGGAACGTGGTGCCTGTGTTGCGACGACGCCGGTTCTTCGACGGCCGTGCCCGAACCGACGGTCGCCCCGATCTGGTGTGGTTCGGGATCGAGGGCACCGAACTCGATTACGCGGGCTGGCACGACGAGAGCCGGCGCACCCTCCAGGGGTGGGTCGACGGGTCGGACCTGGGTACCACCACCCGCGCGGGACTACGGCTACCCGACAGCAGCGGCCTGTTCGTCCTGCATGCGGGCGATGCCGCGACCGTGACGTTGGGCGGACCGGAGTGGTATCGCGGCGACATCGTGTGCGTCTTCGATTCGAGCACCATCGACGGCTCCCCGGTCGACGACACTCCCCTCGCGGTGGGAAGCGAGTTCCACGTGACCGGACCGACGGTTCTGGTGTTCCGCACCGCGAACCCGTTCGGATGATCGGACTCGGCGCCCTCGACCGGTTCTGCACGACCCGAGCAAATTACATCAAACCGATTTGATGTATCGGCGGTACGCTTCTGCCATGGCGGCATTCGCGTCCGTTCCGTCGTTCGTACGGCTGGCAGCCCATCCGGTGCGCTGGCAACTGCTCGCGACACTGTCCGGTGGCGACCATCGGGTCCGGGAGTTGGCGGCGCTCGTCCGCGAGCCGCAGAACCTGGTGTCCTATCACCTCCGGGTGCTGCGCGACGGCGGGCTCGTGACGACCACGCGCAGTACCTTCGACGGACGCGACACCTATTACCACCTCGACCTCGACCGCTGCGACGGCATGCTGGCCGACCTCGGCGCCGCGCTCCACCCGGCGCTCGCTCCCACGGCGGAGCAGTCACCGTCCTGTCCCGCCGACTCGGTCAGCGTGTTGTTCGTCTGTACCGGCAACAGCTCCCGCTCCCCCATCGCAGAAGCGTTGTTGCGCAGACACTCTGGCGACACGGGTTCGCGCGGAGTCGAAACACTCAGCGCCGGAACCGATCCGAAAGCCGAGATGCACCCGCACGCCGTGCGGGTACTGCGCGACGACTTCGGGATCGACATCTCCGCCCGCGCGCCCCGGCCGCTCGCGGCAGTCACCGGCCACCGGTTCGACGCGGTGGTCATCCTGTGCGACAAGGCCCGCGAGCACCGCCCCGAGTTCGGGGGTGACACGCAGTGCATCCACTGGAGCATCCCGGACCCCGCGACCACACACCCCAGCGACGCCGACACCTATCCGGCTTTCCGCGCCGTCGCCGCCGACATCGACACGCGTGTACGGCATCTGCTTCCCGCCCTCGCGCAAACGTCCCCGCCACGAGCCACCGGCAGCCCGCGCGACGGACGACCGAAAACCGAAGCTCCCCCACTGAGGAAAAGGAGTGTCCGATGATCACGCAGAACGAATACGTCGGCGTCCGTTACCTTGTCGACGACGTCCCCTCGGCGATCGAGTTCTACACCGGCAGACTCGGTTTCACCCTGCTCAGCCACCCGGCTCCCGCATTCGCGGATGTGACCCGCGGTTCGCTGCGACTGTTGCTGTCCGGCCGTGCCAGTTCGGGTGCTCGCGCCACCCCGGCCGACGTGGCGGGTCCGGGGCGCAATCGCATCCACCTCGTTGTCGACGACCTCGACGACGAGGTCGGCCGTCTGCGCGAGGCCGGGGTGCCGTTCCGAAGCGAGGTGGTCTCCGGCCCCGGCGGCCGTCAGGTCCTGATCACCGATCCCGCAGGCAATCTCGTCGAGTTGTTCCAGCCCGCGCCGGCGGCTTGACCCGCGTGCCGGGAAGAGTCCCCCGGGTGGCTCAGCCGATCACCGCGACGACGGTGACCGAACCCGGGGCGACCTCGGTGAACCCGGCGTCCCTCACGGCGACGGCAGAACCGTCCTCGACGTGCGCGAGCAGTTCGCGCCAGCGAGTGGGATCGGCGTCGCGGACTGCGCAGGGATAGCCGGCGGCGGCCCACGCCCGTGCGGAATCGAGCGGCAACGCGCCCGCGAACAGCATCGAGGCGTGACCGACCTGCGCCGCGGACTTGCCGACCGTCATGTCCAGGGCAGCGTTGACCCACAGCACCGGAACACCGGCGGGTGGGGGCGGCGGATCGTCCGGCGGGACATCGGTGCCGCCGATCTGCAACCGGGACACCCTCGGGTCGAGGGCGCCGACCGGCCCTGGGACCAATGCCCGCGCCTGGGCACCGGTGTGGTCGACGGTGACACCGTCGATCTCCTGCACGGCGCGCCATTGCGCACCGCGAGCGCGTCGGCTGACTTTGCGGATCCGGGCGTCGTTCCAGGTGCGGAACGCGTCCTGCCACGGTCCGGGTTCCCCGTCCGGCCCCGGTCCGACCCTCGGATCGAGACACAGAGCGACCGTCGCGATCGCGGCGGCTTCGAGCAGCGCGCTGCGGGCGGGCGGATCGGTTTTCGGGATGTGGAGGACGATCGGCATCGCCAGCACCGACGCCGGGTCGTCCGGGTCGGGCCGGTCCCCGTAGCCCCGGGCGAGTACCGCGTGCCGCTCCGCGAACCCGGGGTCGGCGAAGACGGGCTGCGACTCAGGCACCACGATCGAGCGGCACCCGCCGCAGCGTTCCGTCGACCCGATCGGCGGCTTCCACCTCGTCCCGCGTGACGCCCAGGACGAAGAGCACCGCGTCGAGATAGGGGTAGGACAACGCGGTGTCGGCGACCTCACGCAGGGCGGGCTTCGCGTTGAACGCGATGCCGAGTCCGGCCGCGCCGAGCATGTCTATGTCGTTGGCACCGTCGCCCACGGCCACGGTCTGCTCGATGGGCACCCCTGCCTCGTCGGCGAATTCGCGGAGCGCGCGCGCCTTGGCGGCACGGTCGACGACCGGCCCGATGACCCGGCCGGTGAGCTTGCCGTCGACGATTTCGAGGGTGTTCGCGCGCACGAAGTCGAGTTCGAGGTCGTGGGCGAGGCCTTCGATGACCTGACGGAAACCGCCCGAAACGACACCGCAGCGGAAGCCGAGGCGCCGGAGCGTACGAATGGTGGTGCGCGCACCGGGAGTGAGTTCGATCTGGTCCGCGACCTCGTCGATGACCGAGGCGGGAAGACCGGCGAGTGTGGCGACGCGCTGTTCCAGCGACTGCGCGAAATCGATCTCGCCGCGCATCGCGGCTTCGGTGACCTCGCGAACCTTGTCCTCGACACCGGCGTGCGCGGCAAGCATCTCGATGACCTCACCCTGAACCAGCGTGGAGTCGACGTCGAAGACGATCAGGCGCTTCGCGCGGCGGGCCAGGCCCGCTCGTTCCACGGCGATGTCCACGTCGATACCGGCGGCGAGTTCCGCCAGCGCCTTGCGCAATCGGCTGTCGGCGTCCGAATCGGTGTCGGGGGCGGTGACCATCAATTCCAGGCCGGTGACGGGGTAATCCGCGATTCCGCGGATGGAGTCGATGTTGGCGCCCTGCGCCGCGAGGGTGCGGCCCACCGACCGCAACGCCCGGGCGCTCAGCGGGCTGCCCAGCACCACCACGGCGTGGGTGGAGACCGCATGGCCGGAGCCGGGAGCCACACCGATCTGCACTGCGGCGCGCATCCCGATCGCGGCCATGGCCGACTCGACGGCGTCCTGCAATGCTTCGACCTCGCGGGGGCAGACGACGAGAACCCCGAGGGTCAATTGCCCTCGGATCACGACCTGTTCGACATCGAGCAGGTCGACGTCGAACCTCGTGAGCACCGCGAACAGCTCCGAGGTCACGCCGGGATGGTCCGGTCCGGTCACGGTCACGAGCACCGTGCTGTCAGACACCACAACGTCTCCGATCATTGTCGTCGAGGCACGCGCGAACGCGGCACGTGCCTATCCATTGTGGCAGTCGGAGAGGTCGCCTCCGCGCCGGGGTACGTGCCCGGAAACGGCCGAAGCCCCGCCCGTGGAGACGGGCGGGGCTTCGGTGCGTAGTGCGATCGATCAGGCGCGCGGGACGTCGCCGGGGGTGCGGTCCGCACCCTCGAGCACGTTCACGCTGTGCTTGTGGCTACCCGGTCCGACGTGCGCCTCGGCGCGCATCTTGTCGACCATGTGCGGGTAGTGCAGCTCGAACGCGGGACGCTCCGACCGGATGCGCGGCAGCTCGGTGAAGTTGTGCCGCGGCGGAGGGCAACTGGTCGCCCATTCGAGCGAGTTGCCGTAGCCCCAGGGATCGTCGACCGTGACCAGCTGGCCGTAGCGGTAGCTCTTGAAGACGTTCCACAGGAACGGCAGCGTCGAGGCACCGAGCACGAACGCACCGATCGTGGAGATCGTGTTCAGCGTGGTGAACCCGTCCGACGGCAGGTAGTCGGCGTAGCGACGCGGCATGCCCTCGTTACCCAGCCAGTGCTGCACCAGGAAGGTGAGGTGAAAGCCCACGAAGGTCAGCCAGAAGTGCCACTTGCCGAGACGCTCGTCGAGCATGCGACCCGTCATCTTCGGGAACCAGAAGTAGATGCCGGCGTACGTCGCGAACACGATGGTGCCGAAGAGCACGTAGTGGAAGTGCGCCACGACGAAGTACGAGTCGTGCAGGTGGAAGTCCAGCGGCGGGCTCGCGAGGATGACACCGGTCAGGCCACCGAAGAGGAACGTGATGATGAAGCCGACCGAGAACAACATCGGTGTCTCGAAGGTCAATTGCCCCTTCCACAGCGTGCCTATCCAGTTGAAGAACTTCACGCCCGTCGGGACGGCGATCAGGAACGTCATGAAGGAGAAGTACGGCAGCAAAACAGCACCGGTCGCGTACATGTGGTGGGCCCACACCGCGATCGACAGAGCAGCGATGGCGATGGTCGCGTAGACCAGGCCGGTGTAACCGAAGATCGGCTTGCGGCTGAAGACCGGGAAGATCTCCGAGACGATGCCGAAGAACGGCAGCGCGATGACGTAGACCTCGGGGTGACCGAAGAACCAGAACAGGTGCTGCCACAGGAGCACACCGCCGGTGGCCGGGTCGTAGATGTGGCCACCGAGGTGACGGTCGACGAACAGCCCGAAGAATGCGGCGGTCAGCAGCGGGAACACGAGCAGGATCAGCAAGCAGGTGATCAGGATGTTCCACGTGAAGATCGGCATCCGGAACATCGTCATGCCGGGAGCGCGCATGCACACCACGGTGGTGATGAAGTTGACCGCACCGAGGATGGTGCCCAGGCCCATGACGCCGAGACCGAGGATCCAGAAGTCCGCGCCGACACCCGGGGAATGCAGCTCACTGGTGAGCGGGGTGTAGGCCGTCCAGCCGAAGTCGGCGGCACCACCGGGGGTGACGAAGCCGAGCATCACGATCGTCGCGCCGAACAGGTACAGCCAGTAGCTGAACGCGTTCAGACGCGGGAACGCCACGTCGGGCGCACCGATCTGGAGCGGCAAAATGTAGTTCGCGAAGGCGAACACGACAGGCGTCGCATACATCAGCAGCATGATCGTGCCGTGCATGGTGAACAGCTGGTTGAACTGTTCGTTCGACAAGAACTGCAACCCGGGAACCGCGAGCTCTGTACGCATCAGCAGGGCCATGAGGCCACCGATGAGGAAGAAAGCGAACGAGGTCGCCAGGTACATGAGCCCCAGCACCTTGGGGTCGGTTGTCGTGATCATCTTGTAGATGAACGAACCCTTGGGTCCCTGCCGCGGCGGATACGGCCTCGCTACAGCTAACTCTGGGACTGGCTGGGGCGCTACGGCAGTCACTAATCCTCCTGAATGCGCGCTCGGCCTCGGGCTGGAGGCGAACGTTCTCTGGCTTGCGCTCATCGAATCGTAGACCCTCCGTAAACCGGTCGCCCGCCGGGTCCTACTCGCTGTCGTACTCGGCGGCAACGCTACCTGGCATCGAGTGCGGGACGTACCACGCAACCTGTGCCGCAGATCACATGTACCGTCCCCAACGAGGTTGCGGGACAGTGTCGGTGGCGTCCTGCACACCAGATAGCCTGAGCCGTCCCCTGGTTCGCGCCCGTCCCGTCAGGAGTGGTCTGAAGTGTTAGCAGTGCACCGGTCCCGAGCAGCTGTCGCATCCCTCGCGATCGCTGCCGTGACGGCGACCGTACTGGCCGGTTGCTCCGCGCCCGCCGACGACGACGCGTCGACGATCGTGCGCACGACCACCCGTATCGCCGGGGCCTCGGTGGTGGGTATCGACCGGGACACCACGACTGCGTGCGCGCTTCCGTCGCCTCTCGATCCCGGTATCGCCCCGGAAGGCACGCGCGGGATCATCCACACCGCCGGGCTCTCCGAAGTGCCCGCCGACGCGCAGCGCATCGTCGTGCTCGACGAGGCGGCACTCGACGCCGTGTGCGCGCTGGGGCTGTGGGAGCGGGTCGTGGGCGCCACCGTCGACGCCGACGGACGGCCGGAGTATCTCGGCACCGGGATCGCGGAGTTGCCCTCCGTCGGGTCACAGGGATCCCCCGACATCGCGGCCGTCGAACAGGCCCGCCCCGATCTGATCCTGGGGTCGGCGGCCGACAAGAGTGTCTACGAGTCCCTGTCCGCCGTGGCACCGACCGTCCTGGTCGGATCCGATCCCGTGTTCTGGCGCACGCAGTTCCTCCGTGCGGGCGAAGCGCTGGGGCGCACCGCCGCGGCGCAAGCGGTGCTCGACGCGTACTCCGCGGAGGCGGTCGACCTCGGACGCGAACTCGTCTCGTCGCAGACCCAAGCGTCGGTTGTGCGGTTCACCGCGGAAGGCGGAGAGATCGAGGGCACCGCGTCGTTCGCCGGACAGGTCCTCGGCGACCTCGGTGCCGCACGCCCGCCGGCGCAGCGGTTCGGGGTCGTGGACTCGCGCGCGGTCGAATCCTTCGACGCGAACGATCCGGCAGCCGCGGACGGCGATGTGATCTTCGTCCGGTTCGCCGGCCAGGACGGACTCGACCGGGGCACCGAGATCATGCGCACCGATCCGTGGCTCGACCTCGGTGCAGTCACCGACAGCCGGTTGTTCTCCGTGTCCGACGAGGTGTGGTCGACACCGGGGCCCGTCGCAGCACGCGCGATTCTCGAGGACCTCGAAGTGGGCCTCAACGGATACTCGGGATAGTAAGGAAGCGGAGAGTAAGGAAACCAGGATGCCGATTCCCGACTTCGTTCTCCGACTCCGTGCCCAGGTCGGTACCGCGCCGTTGTGGTTGTCGGGCGTGAGCGCAATCGTCGTCGACGACGACCACCGGGTGCTGCTCACCCGTCGCGCCGACAACGGCAGATGGGCCCTCGTGTCGGGCATCCTCGAACCCGGTGAGGAACCCGCGTTCGCCGCCGTCCGTGAGGTACGCGAGGAGACGGGAGTCGATGCCGAGATCGTCCGGCTCACGAGTGTCGATGTCACCGCGCCGATCGTCTATCCGAACGGTGACGAAGCTCAGTATCTCGATGTGGCATTTCTCATGCGCGCCGTGGGCGGGGACGCACGGGTCGCCGACGACGAAAATCTCGAAGTCGGGTGGTTCTCCCCCGACGCGCTCCCCGAACCGCTGACCGACAACTCGCGGCTGCGACTCGCCAAAGCGCTCGAGGACCGGCCGGAGGCATGGTTCCGGCGACCGTAGCGCCGATCCGAGCAAGGAACCCGATGTAGGCGCAGAACCCGATGCAGCCGCGGGGGGGGGGGGGGGGGGGGGGGGGGGGGGGGGGGGGGGGGGCGCGCGGGGGGGGGGGGGGGGGGGGGGGGGGGGGGGGGGGGGGGGGCGGCGGGGGGGGGGGGGGGGGGGGGGGGGTTGGGGGGGGGCGGGCCCCGCGCCCGCCTGATCTGCGCCGATCG
>NZ_JBVOON010000014.1:0-142553 GCF_055664235.1 Rhodococcus sp. NPDC019050
TCCTCCGAGTAGTTCTTTCGTGACATGACTGAAGATCATCTCGCTTCCCCAGCAGGTGCTGGTTTCAGCGTGTCCAAGAACCAGGGTCAAGGCCCCAGCACCCCGACGCGTACAAGCAACTGGTGAGTCTGAACGAGCAGGCCGAAACCGCGGTCCAGCAGGCCGGCGTGGATCCCTTGCTCGCAGAACTGGTCAAGATCCGGATCTCACAGATCAACGGGTGCGCGTTCTGTCTGCGGATGCACACCCGTGACGCCGTCGCGAAAGGTGAGACCTCCGATCGGTTGGCAGTGGTGGCCGCCTGGTGGGAGTCGCAGTACTTCACGCCCCAGGAACGTGCGGCGCTCGCCCTGGCCGAGCAGATCACGCGACTGTCGGTGCCGGACTCCCGTGCATGGGACGACGGTTCTCTGAGTCCCGCGCAAGCGTCCGCGGTCGGATGGCTCGCTGTCGTGATGAACGCGTGGAACCGGGTCGCGATCACCAGTGGGTATCCCGTCGCGCCCTGAACACGTCGGTCTCACGCGGGAGAAGCGGCGCCCTCGATCTCCAGGACGAAACGGGTTGTCGCGTCGGCGAGGTCCTCGGCGTACGAGCGAGGCGACCAGTGACCCGCGTCGAGCGGGCTGACTCGCAGGTTCGTGACCCATCGCGAGGTGTCTTCGTATCCGACCGGCCGCACCGCAAGGTCCCGCAGATTCTGGACGAGCTGAACGGGAACATCGGTCCGCCGCGGGCGCGGATCGGCAAGGCGCCTGCGCACATTCGCGCGGTAGAGCTTCAGGCGGTGCACCATGTCGTCGGCCAGAGTCGGCGCGACCGGTGCGATGAGCGCGGGGTCCGTACGGTCGAACATGCCGACGAAGGCGGGCCAGTGCCGGGACAAC
The DNA here is from genome assembly GCF_055664235.1 of Rhodococcus sp. NPDC019050. Lineage (NCBI taxonomy): Bacteria > Bacillati > Actinomycetota > Actinomycetes > Mycobacteriales > Nocardiaceae > Rhodococcus > Rhodococcus sp. NPDC019050. The sequence goes on from NZ_JBVOON010000014.1 coordinate 888, forward strand.
CATCCCCGCAGCACCGGCACCGGCAATCCCGGGATCTGGAACAACACTGCGTAGGACGAAGCCAGGGCCTGTTCAGACGGCCCGAGCGGCCCTAACTCCTGCAGCCGCCGCCGCATCCACATGCCCAGATGGTCGAGGTTCGGCCCCGACACCGACGTGTACGACGCGATCCGGCCATCGGCTCCCGGCTCGCAGACGGCCTCCCAGCACAGCACCGCACCCCAGTCGTGACCCAGCAGGTGCACCGGCGCCTCCGGGCTCACCGCGTCGATCACTGCGTACAAGTCGGCGGCGAGATGTTCTAGCCGGTAGTCCGCGACGGCGCGCGGGACCGTCGAACTGCCTGCCCCACGGTTGTCGAAGCGAACGATCCGAAAGGTGTCGGCGAGCAAGGGAGACACGCGATCCCACAGCGCGTGCGTGTCGGGCCAGCCGTGTACGAGGACGAGCGTCGGCCCGTCCGGGTTACCTTCTTCCACGACGTGGAGCCGCACCGGACCGTTGGTGACGACACGGGTGATGCTCATGCTGCCTCCCGAAGACGAGAAGGTCGGCGGGACTCCACCGCGGCGACGGAAGCGCTGAGGGTACGCATGGGCGTCAGGTTAACGTAACCGGTAGTAATATGTAGCCGGAAATGGCTCTCGTCGCCCGAGGGCGGATGTCGACACCGCGAGGTCGCGCGTCGCAGATTCGACGGACGCACCCGATCAGCGCTGAGCCGCCCCGCTTGCCCTCACCGGGAGGCGGTGCAACTCGACCTCGCCCAGGGCGCCGCTCTCGATCGTCGCGGTCATGTACGTGCACTGCGGCTGACGGCGGCGATCCGTCGGGGAGCCCGGATTGAGCAGACGAAGACCGCCGGGAGCTGTTGTGTCCCAGGGAATATGGGAGTGACCGAAGACGAGCACGTCCGTGTCGGGATAGGCCGCAGCCATGCGCTTCTCCCGCCCCGCCGAGCTGCCGGTCTCGTGCACCACCGCGAGCCGCACGCCGTCGAGCGTCACCCGCGCGACCTCCGAAAGCCGCTCGCGCAACGCCGCCCCGTCGTTGTTGCCCCAGCACGCGACCAGACGCCGTGCACGTTCTTCGAGTGCGTCGAGCAGTCCGACGTCGATCCAGTCGCCCGCGTGGACGACGACGTCGGCGCGGTCCACCTCGTCCCACACGACCTCGGGGAGGCGGCGCGCACGCGCAGGGACGTGGGTGTCGGCGAGCAGCAACAACCTCATGCGGCCAGTGTGCCGCTCCCACCTCGGGGACACCAAGAGGAACGGCGGTCCTGGGCGCGGCGCGCTACCGCAGCGGCACACCCAGCAGCGCATCGACGGCGTCGGCGAACAACCCCGGCGCCGACGCATCGTCGCCACCCCGCTCGACCGCGAACCGCGCCCAGCCGTCGAGGGCAGCAAGCGCCTTCGGCGTATCGAGGTCGTCGGCGAGGTGCTGGCGCAGCCGCGCGATCGTGTCGTCGGCCGACTGCGCCGACCCCAGTGCGGCGGCCTGGCGCCACAGCGCGAGACGCGCGTGCGCCTGCTCGAGCACCTCGTCGGTCCATGCCCGATCGGTGCGGTAGTGCCCAGAGAGCAACCCCAGACGGATCGCGGCGGGGTCGACGCCCTGCGCGCGCAACTTGGACACGAACACCAGGTTGCCGCGCGACTTGGACATCTTCTCGCCGTCGAGGCCGATCATGCCGGTGTGCACGTAGTGCCGGGCGAAACGCCGATCACCGGTGACGGCTTCGGCGTGCGCCGAGGAGAACTCGTGATGCGGGAAGATCAGGTCGCTGCCCCCGCCCTGGACGTCGAAGCCGCTGCCGATGCGGTTGAGCGCGATCGCGGCGCACTCGATGTGCCAGCCGGGGCGTCCGTCGCCGAACGGAGACGGCCACGCCGGCTCACCCGGCCGCTGCGCGCGCCACAGCAGCGCGTCGAGCGGATTGCGCTTACCGGCGCGATCGGGATCGCCGCCGCGTTCGGCGAAGAACCGCATCATCGTCTCGTGGTCGTACCCGGACTCGTAACCGAACTGCTCGGTAGCGTCCACTCGGAAGTACACATCCGGGTACTCGGGGTCGTCGACGGTGTAGGCAGCACCGGAAGCGACGAGTTTTTCGACGAGTTCGACGACCTCGTTCACCGATTCGACGGCGCCGATGTAGTCGCGCGGCGGCACTACCCGGAGCGCTTCCATGTCTTCGCGGAAGAGCGCGGTCTCGCGCATTCCGAGGACCATCCAGTCTTCACCGTCACGTTCTGCGCGTTCGAACAGCGGGTCGTCGACGTCGGTGACGTTCTGCACGTAGTGCACGTCGTGCCCGGAATCGCGCCAGATGCGGTTGACGAGGTCGAATGCCAGGTAGGTGGCCGCATGCCCGAGGTGGGTGGCGTCGTACGGGGTGATGCCGCACACGTACATCGTGGCGGTCGCGCCGGGGGTGACGGGACGTACTGCGCGATCCGCGGTGTCGAACAACCGCAACGGGGGGCCCTCACCGGGGACGGACGGGATCGCGACATCGGACCAAGACTGCATGGCTACGAGAGTAGTGGAGCCACGCGATGCTCCTACCGGGGCACCCGGCGGTGGGAACGTCAGAACGCGGGCCACGGAATGCGGCGCTCGCCGTACGGTCGCGGCATGACGGGATGCTCGAGGAGGTCCTCGATTCGCCGGCGCAGCGCCTCCACTTCGTCGGCGGTGATGTGCTCACGCAGCACATCGGCGAACTCGCCTTCGAGCCGACGAGCGAGTTTGTCGAGGTCGGTGAGAAGTGCGGCGTCGATCGGGTCACCGGCCCAGCCCCACAGCACGGTCCGCAACTTGTCGTCCTCGTGCAGGCAGATGCCGTGGTCGATGCCGTAGACGTTGCCGTCGGTGCCTTCGAGCGCGTGACCACCCTTGCGGTCGGCGTTGTTGAGCACGATGTCGAGGACCGCCATCCGCTGCAGGCGAGGGTCGTCCGCGTGGATGAGCAGGACGTCCTCGCCCTCGAGGTCGCGGGCACGGAGAATCGGCAGCCAGCCTTCGGGAAGCGCCTCGGCCGGGCAGAGGTCGACGACATCGAGACGGGCAGCGGGTCCGTCGGAGGGGTCGGGGGTGTCGATCCAGCGCTGCACCATTCCGGGCCCGAACGGGCCGTCGCGCAACACGGTCAGCGGGATGACACCCCACCCGAGCGCGTCACAGATCAGATACGAGGCGACCTCGCGGCCGGCGAGGGTGCCGTCCGGGAAATCCCACAGGGGCCGTTCCCCGCGGACCGGCTTGTAGACACAGCTGACGACGGTGTCGCCGTACCGCGCGTCGCACACCAGCGTCGCGTTGCTGGCGTGCGCGACCTGCCCGACGACGGTCAGGTCGCCCTCGGTCAGCACGATGCGCAGGTCGGCGACGGGCACCAACTCAGTTCTCCTCACCGAACCAGGACGCCGGGTCGAACCCGGGGGTCCGCAGATAGCCGTTCGTCCGGATGCAGATGTGGCCGTCGCCGTCGATCGGCTCGCCGCACAACGGGCACGGCGCGCGTCCAGCCGCGATCACCATGTCGGAGCGCGCAGCGAACTCACGGGCCTGCACCGGAGTGAGGAACACCCGGACCGCGTCGGGACCTTCCTCGGTGTCGTCGAGCACCACGGACTCGTCGAGTTCGGTCTCGGTGACGGCGAGCAGCTCGACGACCACCGCCCCGGAATCGGAGTCCCATCCCAGACCCATGGTGCCGACCCGGAATTCGGCTTCGATCGGGGTCACGAGCGGATCGGTGTCGACCGACGGTTCGTCCGGTACGGCGGTGCCGAACCGGCGATGCACCTCTTCGAGCAGCAGTCCCATCCGGTCGGCAAGGATCTGCACCTGCTGCTTTTCAAGCATGACACTCACGATCCGGGAATCGTGCACGGCCTGTAGGTAGAACACCCGGTCTCCGGGCTCACCGACGGTGCCGGCAATGAACCGGTCCGGAGTACGAAACACGTGTATCGCGCGAGACATCGCACCTCCTCCAGTCAACCCACTCTGCCATGACCGACACTTTCATTATCCGCCCGTCTTCTCCGCGGGCTTCTCCTCCGGGCCGGAGCCATCGTCAGTGCCGCCCGGCACTTCTCCGCCGGGCACCGACTTCGGGGCCGACGGCCCGGCGAGTCCCGACAGGTCGGAGCCCGTGTCGTTGACCCGCAACACGAACGGGCGCGTGTCCGTGTACCGGATGACGCTGATCGACGCCGGTTCCGCGACGATGCGCTGGAATCCGTCGAGGTGCGTGGCCAGAGCATCGGCGAGAATCGACTTGATCACGTCACCGTGAGTGCACGCCACCCACACGACGTCCTTGCCGTGAGCGGCGGCGAGACGCCGGTCGTGCTCCCGGATCGCCGCGACCGCCCGCTGCTGCACCTCGGCGAGACCTTCACCGCCGGGGAACACCGCAGCGGACGCGTGCTGCTGCACGACCTTCCACAGCGGCTCCTCCACCAGGTCCTTCAGCGCCCGGCCGGTCCATTCGCCGTAGTCGACCTCTGCGAGCCGATCCTCGACGACAGGCTCCAATCCGCGATCCTGCGCGAGCGGTTCCACGGTCTGGCGGCAGCGCAGCAGAGGTGACCGCACGATCTCGGCGATCTCGAGCCCGGACAGGCGGGTGACGAGGTTCTTCGCCTGGATGTTGCCGACCTCGTCGAGTTCGACACCGGGGGTGCGACCGGCCAGCACGTGCGAAGTGTTCGCCGTCGACCGCCCGTGGCGCAGCAGGATTACCGTCATGGATCCAGCCTAGAGGCCACGACACGCGGCGTCGCCGCAGACGTGCCGCGGGTCGGGGGCCGGGTCACGTCGCGGAGACCACACCCGTGGCGAGCAGCACGAGCACGACCGCACCGAGAGCGACCCGGTAACCGACGAACCAGTACATCGAATGATTGACGACGAACCGGAGCAACCACGCGATCGCGGCGTAACCGACGGCGAACGCGATGAGCGTGGCGACGATCAGTTGGACGCCCGAGGCGTTGAGTCCCTCCCCCGCCGGCTCGAATGCATCGGGCAGGCTGAACAGTCCGGACGCGACGACGGCGGGAATCGCGAGGAGGAACGAGTAGCGCGCCGCCGCCTCGCGCGTCAGGCCGAGGAACAGGCCCGCGGAAATGGTGCCTCCGGAGCGCGAGACGCCGGGAATCAAGGCCAGAGCCTGTGCCGAACCCATGATCAGCCCGTCCTTGAGGGTGAGTTGCTCGACGCCCCGGCGCTGCTTGCCGAAGTGCTCGGCGGCGGCGATCACGATGGAGAAGACGATGAGCATGGTTGCGACGAGCCACAGGTTGCGCGCGACCGTGCGGATGTCGTCCTTGAACACGAAGCCGAGGATGCCGATGGGAATGGTGCCGAGGATGACGTACCACCCCATCTTGTAATCGTGGTCGCTACGTCGTCCGGCATCGAAGATTCCGCGGAACCACGCCGTCACGATGCGGGCGATGTCGCGGGCGAAATACACGAACACCGCGGCTTCGGTGCCGAGCTGGGTCACCGCGGTGAACGATGCCCCCGCGTCCTGCCCGAAGAAGATCGCGGAGATGATCCGCAGATGTCCGGATGACGAGATCGGCAGGAACTCGGTCAGGCCCTGGACGACGCCGAGGACGATCGTCTGCAGCCAGGTCATCGAGTCGCCGATCATGCGGACACCTCCGCGCCGCGTGCCGAGTAGCACTGAGGACAGGACTGGGTCGTCACCCGCGGAAGGGTACGTGGTGCCGGCGTCATCGGCGCGCCGGAAGGCGCCGAGTGCACGCCGGCACTAGGCTGGCGCCCCGGGGACAGCGGTGCGGTACCGCACGATCCCGATGCTGGGAGGTAGCGCGGCCGGTATGGAATACAGGACTGTAGGTGCAAGCGGGTTACGCGTGTCGCGACTCGGGCTGGGCACTCTGACGTGGGGTCGTGGCACCGACGGCGACGAGGCAGCGGCACAACTGTCGGCCTTCGTGGACGCGGGCGGCACGCTCGTCGACACCTCCCCTGCCTACGGGGACGGGGTGTCGCAGCGCATCCTCGCCGAACTCCTCGACGACGTCGTCCCGCGTGACGAACTCGTCTTGTCGGGAAGTTCCGGTATCGACACGACGAAGATCGGATCCGGTCGCGTCGACTGTTCCCGTGGCGGGTTGCTGACCCAGCTCGATACGACGCTGCGTGAGCTCGGCACCGACCATCTCGACGTGTGGCAGGTGGCCACGTGGGATCCGCACACTCCGATCGAGGAGGTCGCCTCCGCGCTCGAGTTCGCAGTCGCGAGTGGCCGCGTCCGGTACGTCGGGGTGCGCGGCTACCTCGGGTGGCAGCTCGCGACGGCCGCGGCGGCCGCGCAGCGACCTGCTCCGATGGTGTGCACGCAGGTCGAATACTCGCTGCTCGCGCGCGGCGTGGAGGAAGAACTGGTTCCGGCTGCCGCTCATCACGGTGTCGGGGTGTTCGCGGCGGTCCCGCTCGCCGGCGGTGTGCTCACCGGCAAGTACCGGTCGGGTGTGCCGGCGGACTCGCGCGGCGCCGACGAGGTGCACGCCGAAGAGGTACGCAGGTATCTCACCGAATCCGCGGTGCGGGTGGTCGATGCGGTCGCAACTGCCGCCGATGGCCTGGGTACCTCCCCCTTAGCGGTGGCGCTGGCCTGGGTCCGCGACCGGCCGCAGGTGGCGTCCACTCTGGTGGGCGCCCGCGATCTGGCGCAGCTCACCGGGGTGCTCGTAGCGGAAGAACTGGCGTTGCCGCCTGCCATCGCTGCTGCTCTCGACGACGTCAGCGCGTAGCGGATCGGGATCCCCCTCGTCACAGAGCAAAGGTTAGGCTACCCTCCCCAGTAACGTTCCAGGTTGTTCGGGATTCAGGGAGGTCGGCCGATGGCCGCTGTCGAGGTTGCAGGATTTGCCGAGCGCATCAAAGTTGATACGCAGGAGGCGCACAGCGAGACCGAGAACTCCGTTTTCGTCTCCGAACTGCTCGAAGGCAAACTCACCGTCGAAGCCCACGCCGAACTGATCGCGCAGTCGTGGTTCGTCTACGACGCACTCGAACGCATCGGCCGGACCTACACCCACGATCCGATCGTCGGGCCGTTCCTCTCCGACGAATTGCTGCGCATTCCCGCACTCGAAGCCGACCTCGACTTCCTGATGGGCGAGGACTGGCGGAGCCGGATCTCCCCGCTCCCCGCGACGGTGACGTACGTGCAGCGACTCGAGCAGGTCGCCGCGTCCTCGCCGGAAGCCTTCCTCGCCCACCACTACCTGCGGTATCTCGGCGACCTGTCCGGCGGGCAGATCATCCGCCGGATGCTCGAGCGGGCGTACGGCTACCAGCGCGACGGTCTGCGGTTCTACATCTTCGACGGCATTCTCAAACCCAAACCGTTCAAGGACTCGTACCGGGCCAAACTGGATGCCGCTCCCCTCGACGCCGCGCAACAGCAGGCAGTGATCGACGAGGCGATCCTCGTGTACGGACTCAACCGTGCGTTGTTCCAGGACCTCGCCGCCGACATCGACCGCTACCGGGTCCGGGCCTGACCGATGCGCGTCGCACCTCGCACGACCCTGACAGTCCTGCTCCTCGCCGTGACGACCGCCTTCGCCGGAGCGTGTAGTGCTCCCGCCGGCGACAGTCCGTCCCTGTCCGTGGCGACGGGTCATCGCACGGCGGTGGTCGACGACCGGAATCCCCGTCCCATCGGGACGACGCCCTCACCCCGTCTGCCGGCCACCGTGCGCGGCGCGGACGGGGTCGAGGTCACCGTCACGGACGTCTCCCGGATCGTGGTCGCCGATCGCTCCGGAACCCTGGCCCAGACCGTGTATTCACTCGGCCTCGGGAACAACATCGTCGGACGGTCCACCGCGATCTTCCCGGCGGGCGAACACATCCCCAACGTGACACCCGGCGGTCACAGCCTCAACGCAGAGGCCATCCTCGCGCTGAATCCGACGGTCGTACTGACGGATACCTCCGTCGGCCCTCTCGCGGTGCAAGAACAGATCCGCGCCACCGGGGTGCCGGTGGTGTTCGTCGACCCGGAACGCAGCCTCGACACCGTCGCCCCCGGAATCGAGGCGGTGGCGGCGGCACTCGGCGTTCCCGGGGCCGGCGCAGCGCTGGCCCGGCGCACGCTCGACGAGATCACCGCCGCGCGCGAATCCGTGCCCACCGATCACCCGGATCTGACCGTCGCCTTCCTCTACCTGCGCGGTTCTGCCATCAAAATGCTCGGTGGGCCGGGCTCGGGCGCCGACGCGCTGCTCGCTGCCGCCGGTGCACGCGATGCGGGCATCATCGCCGGTCTCGAATCCCAGTTCGTCCCGATCACCAGCGAAGCGATGATCGCGTCCGCACCCGACGTGATTCTGATCATGACCCACAGCCTCGAATCAGTCGGCGGACCGGAGGGGCTGACAGCCCTTCCGGGCGTCGCACAAACCCCCGCCGGAAAGACGCAGAACATCGTCGACATGGACGACTCGGTGTTGCTGAGTTTCGGCCCCGACACCGGAAAAGTGCTCGCGGCCCTCGTCGAAGCGCTGTACCGGACGGACGCCGCATGATCGCGGGTCGCCCCGGCGGCACCCTGACCGCCTCCCCCGGCGACCCGGCCACCGACCGCGGGGTACGCAAGGCCGGACTCGGACGCACCACAGTCGTCTTCGCGGCGCTCGGCACGGCACTGGTGATCCTGGCCGTCGTCTCGGCCTGCCTCGGGCAGGTGCCCACCAGCCCGGCCGAAGTGGTCGGAAGCCTGTTGCACCGCGTCGGACTCGACATCGGACCGATGCCTGCGCATCCCGCCGGTGAAGTGACGTTGTGGGAAGTGCGGTTCCCGCGCGCCGTGCTCGCAATGCTCGTCGGAGCCGCACTCGGTTGCTCCGGCGCGCTCCTGCAGGGCATCTTCGCCAACCCGCTCGCCGAACCCGGCGTGATCGGGGTGTCCTCGGGTGCCGCGGTCGGCGCGTCCGCGGTCATCGTGCTCGGCGGCGCGTTCACCTCGGGCTGGTCGCTCGCGTGGGCCGCGCTCGTATCCGGACTGATCACCACAGCGCTCGTCTACATGTTGTCGCGCTCCGACGGACGGACCGAGGTCGTCACGGTCATCCTGACCGGCGTCGCCGTCAACGCGGTCGCCGGCGGACTCATCGCGCTCTTCACGTTCGTCGCCGATCCCGCCGCACGCGATCAGATCGTCTTCTGGCAGCTCGGCAGTCTCGGAGGCGCGACATGGGACACCGTCGCCGTCGTGGCCCCACTGACCGCCGTCGGGATCGCGGCTGCCATCGTGCTCGCCCCCAAGCTCGACCTCCTCGCGCTCGGGGAGAACGTGGCCCGTCACCTCGGTGTCGACGTGGAGCGGGTTCGGCAGGCCTCGATCGTCGTCGTGGCGGTACTCGTCAGCGCTGCGGTGGCCTTCACCGGAATCATCATGTTCGTGGGGCTGGTGGTCCCGCACCTGATGCGCATGCTCCTCGGCCCCGCTCATCGGGTGCTGTTGTGCGCGAGCGCCCTTGCGGGTGCCCTGGTTCTCCTCGCCGCCGACCTCGGAGCGCGCATCCTCGTCGACAACGCCGACCTGCCGTTGGGCATGATCACCGCCCTGATCGGTGGCCCCGCGTTCTTCTGGATGCTTCGTCGTACCCGTGCGCAGCAGGGAGGCTGGGCATGAACCGGCTCCTGCACCGACGCCAGGACGTCGCAATCCCCCGGCGATCCGGCCACGGCACCACCACGATGCGAGCTGTCGGCGTGGAACTGAGCCGGGGCACCCGGGAGATTCTGCGCGGCGTGGACCTCGAGGTGCGGACCGGTGAGGTGGTCGCGCTCGTCGGTCCCAACGGTGCCGGCAAATCCACCCTGCTGGCCGCGCTGACCGGCGACCTCCCGATCACCGGGGGAAGCGTCGAAGTCGACGGCCGGCCGCTCGGCGACTGGTCTCCCCTCGCGCTGGCACGCAGACGCGCGGTGCTGCCGCAGCAGCACGCCGTGGGATTCCCCTTCACCGCCCGGCAAGTCGTGCAGATGGGCCGCGCCGCATGGGCGCGCACCCCGCGACAGTGCGACGACGACCGCGCCGTCGCAGCCGTGTTCGCCACCTGCGATGTCGGCCACCTCGCCGACAGGCCGTTCCCCGCACTGTCCGGCGGTGAGCGGGCAAGGGTGGCACTCGCACGGGTTCTCGCGCAGGACACCGAGACACTGCTGCTCGACGAACCCACTGCGGCGCTCGACATCGGTCACCAGGAGTCCGTGATGCAAGTCGTTCGGGATCGCGCCGACCGTGGGCATGCGGTGGTGGTCGTGCTGCACGACCTGGGACTCGCGGCCGCGTACGCCGACCGGATCTGTGTACTCGGACGCGGTGCGATCTTGGCAGACGGCCCGCCGACGTCGGTGTTGACCGAAGAACTTCTCTCGAGGGTCTACCAGTATCCGATCCGAATAACCCGGCACCCGGAAACCGGCACTCCCCTCGTCCTGCCGCGACGCGCGACCCCGGGGGCCCGGCCCGACGCGGACTGAGTCGGTCGTCACAGCTCGCCACAGTGGTGTCCGAGCCGGATGCAGCGGCGGTACGCCGATCAGGAACACTGGATCGTGACGCGCCGATGCGGATCGGGTCGGCGCGCGAGTCGGCGCGACAACGAGGAGCGAGAAAGATGGCCAGACCGGGTATCCGTGGGACCGCACTGGTGTTGGGGGTCGCGGTGGCTGTCCTCACCGGATGCTCGGCGGACGACTCGTCCGAGACGCTCCAGACCATCGAACCCGCCACTCCCGCGTCCGCCCCGAGCGTGACACCGGAGGCCGCCGGCAACGTTCGCCCGTTCGACTACCGGGTCGATGCCCTGGTCGTCCAGCCCGACACCGGCACCTTGGCGGCCCTCGCCGACGGCGGGACCCGCCTCCTGCTGCTCGACGATGCCGCCGCCGAACCGCAGGTCGTGGATCTGCCGGCCGAGGCGGCCACTCTCGTCGCCGGACCGGACCACACCGTTCTCGCTCCCGCGTCGGGTATCGTCGCGCAGATCGACACCGCCGACGGCAAGGTCACCGAAGTTCCCGTCGACGCCGACGCCCTCTCGGCTGCGGTTCTGAGCGACGGCCGGTGGGCGGTCGGCACGGCCGACGGCCGGGTTCTGATCGTCGATCCGGGCACCGGTGAGGTGGCCGAAAGCATCGGCGGACTCGCCTCGGCAGACCTGATCGCCGTCAGCGGGGACTCGGTTGCCGCACTCGACCGTCGGCAGACGTCGCTGACCTCGGTGGATCTCGAGGACGCCCACCTCGGGGCCGCGCTGCGTGTCGGACGCGGCGCAACCCAGCTGACCACCGATCCTTACGGGCGCGTCATCGTGACCGACACTGCCGGCGACGAACTGCTCGTCTACACGATCGACGAGCTCATCCTCCGCCAGCGCTACCCCGTCGGTCCGGCTCCGTACGCTGTTGCATACGACGACCGACGCGATCTGGTGTGGGTGACGCTCACCGGAAGCAACGAGGTCGTGGGCTACGATCTGTCGACCGGGACCGCGGAGGAACGCCATCGTTTCGCGACCGTGCGTCAGCCGAATTCGGTTGCCGTCGACCCGGCGGATGGGACGCTGGTGATCGCCTCGGCGACCGGCGACGGACTGCAAAGGATCCCGATCGAAGGGTAGAGATGGCAAGCGAGCGATTCAGCCGGTTCACCCGACTCCCCGTCGACTGGGACACCAGCAACGACGAATACGAATACGTACCGCTGCGGCTTCCGCGCGACGTCTCCCGGGTGAGCGCGTCGCTTCGCCTGGCGATTTCCGCCGAGTTCCACGGCTGGGAGTTGACGCGCCTGCGCCTGTATCCCGACGGCAGCCGCCGAGTGCTGCTCCGCCGGCGCAAAACCGGCCAATCTGTCCCCCAACCCACCGTCCGCTGATCCGATCCCGGCCGTCGCCGGGCCTGCAGGGAGTTGTCCGTGTACCGCTTGCTTCTTCGGCTGATGTTCCTTCTCCCGCCGGAGCGGGCTCACCACCTCGCATTCTTCGTGATGCGTCTCGTGACCCGATTCGCCCCCACGCGGGCGCTCGTCTCGAAGGTTCTCGTCACCGACGACCCGATCCTGCGCAACACCGTCGCCGGGGTGGACTTCCCCGCGCCGCTCGGACTCGCAGCGGGCTTCGACAAGGACGCCACCGGAGTCGATGTGTGGGGTCCTCTGGGTTTCGGGTTCGCAGAAATCGGCACCGTCACCGCGCAGGCGCAGCCCGGCAACCCCGCACCGCGCCTGTTCCGCCTCCCTGCGGATCGCGCCCTGGTCAATCGGATGGGCTTCAACAACCACGGCGCAGGTGAGGCAGCCAATCGGTTGCGGCAGCGCCGTCGCACCGTGCCGATCGGCGCGAACATCGGCAAGACAAAGGTGGTGCCCGCCGCCGACGCGACCGCCGACTACACCGAGAGCGCTCGTCTGCTCGGACCGCTCGCCGACTTCCTGGTGGTCAACGTGTCCTCCCCGAACACGCCCGGCCTGCGTGACCTGCAGGCTGTCGCGTCCCTGCGCCCGCTGCTCGCGGCGGTGCTCGACACCGTGACGGTGCCGGTGTTCGTGAAGATCGCACCGGATCTGTCGGACGACGACATCGACGCGGTCGCCGACCTCGCGCTCGAACTGGGACTCGCCGGCATAGTCGCCACCAATACGACGATCCGCCGCGACGGCCTCCGCACCGATCCGGCGCGAATCGAGGAGATCGGGGCAGGCGGGCTGTCGGGCCCGCCGGTCGCGGCACGTTCGCTCGAAGTCCTGCGACGACTCCACACCCGCGTCGGTGGGCGGCTGGCGATCGTGTCGGTCGGCGGCATCGAGACCGCGGAACAGGCGTGGGAGCGAATCCTGGCGGGCGCGTCGCTGGTGCAGGGTTACACCGGTTTCATCTACGGAGGCGGTCTGTGGGCGCGCCGGATCAACAACGGCATCGCACGCAAACTCCGAGCCCACGGCTACCGGTCGATCACCGACGCCGTAGGTGCCGGAACCCGGGTGCAGTAGCTCCCACCCCGATCGAACACGGCGGGTGACGTCGCAGCCACAGGGCGCGACGTCACCCGCTTCGGTGCTCTAGGCGACCTCGTAGGTCCCGGTGAGAAGTCCGCGCGCGATGGCGTGCCCGAACACGTTGAAGCCCAGGAATGCCGGGCTGGAATCGGGCGTGACGCCGTCGAGAACGTCGACGTCGAGTGCGTGTACCGCGACGATGTAGCGGTGGTAACCGTGGCCGGCGGGCGGTGCGGCGCCGATGAAGCCTTGGCCACCGCCGTCGTTGCGCAGTGTCACCGCGGACTCGGGCAGACCTGCGGCTCCGGGGGTGCCGGCGCCGCTGGGCAACTCGGTGACGGTGGCCGGAATATTCGCGACGGCCCAATGCCAGAATCCCGAACCCGTGGGCGCATCCGGGTCGAACACCGTGACGACGAAGCTCTTCGTCTCCGCGGGAAATCCGGACCACGACAACTGCGGCGAGACGTCACCGCCGCCGGGAATCCCGAATGATCCGCTCGCCTGGGGGAGTTTCCATGCCTCGCCCTCGGCGAAATCCTCGCTGGTGACGTCGAACGTCGGCAACTCGGGCAGGAACTTGTACGGGTCGTAATCGAAGGCCATACCGGTCCTTTCGTGATCGGGATTCAACTGGTTCAGGCGTGCATGAGGAAGTGTTCCATGACACGGGTACCGAAGTGCAGCGCGTCGACGGGGACACGCTCGTCGACGCCGTGGAACAGAGCCGCGAAATCGAGTTCCGGGGGCAACTGCAACGGCGCGAAGCCGAAGCAGCGGATTCCCAATCGTGCGAACGCCTTTGCGTCGGTACCGGCGGAGAGCATGTACGGCACGGTGCGTCCGATGGGGTCGTGCGCGAGGATCGCCGCGTTCATCGCGTCCACGAGATCGCCGTCGAAAGTGGTTTCGTACGACTCGAGGCTCGTGATCCATTCTCGGGTGACGTCCGGGCCGATCAGTTCGTCCACAGTGCGTTCGAACTCGGCGAGGCGACCGGGCAGGATTCTGCAGTCGACCATCGCGTGAGCGATACGCGGGATCACGTTGGCCTTGTAGCCCGCGTCCAGCATGGTGGGGTTCGCGGTGTCACGCAGCGTCGCACCGACAATGCGGGCGATCGACCCGAGTTTCGCGAGAGTGCCGTCGAGATCCGGAGAGGCCGGATCTAGATCGAGGCCCGTCTCCTCCCCCACCACCGTCAGGAACTCGGCGACCGAATCGTTGACGACGAGCGGAAACGTGTGGGAGCCCAGTCGCGCGACGGCCTGCGACAGCACGGTGACGGCGTTGTCCTCGTGCAGGAACGAACCGTGGCCGGCGACGCCCGTGGCCGTCAGCCGCAGCCAGCCCATTCCCTTCTCTGCCGTTTCGACCATGTAGAGGCGGCGTTCACTGCCGTCGGGACGCGGCACGGTGAGCGAGAATCCGCCCACTTCACCGACGGCCTCGGTGACGCCCTCGAACAGGTCGGGCCGGTGGTCGACGAGCCACTGCGACCCGAACTTGCCGCCGGCTTCCTCGTCGGCCAGAAACGCGAACACGAGATCTCGGGGCGGCACGATGTTTTCGGCTTTGAAGTAGCGTGCGACCGCGATCATCATGCCGACCATGTCCTTCATGTCGACCGCACCGCGTCCCCAGACGTAACCGTTCTCCACTGCCCCGGAGAACGGGTGGACGCTCCAGTCGGCGGGTTCGGCAGGCACCACATCGAGGTGCCCGTGCAGGAGCAGCGCGCCGCGGGACGGATCGGAGCCCGGCAGTCGAGCGAAGACGTTGCCGCGACCCGGTGCACCGGACTCGATGTAGACGGTCTCGTACCCCACCTCTTCGAGGAGCGAGGCGACCCATTCGGCACACTCGCGCTCACCGCGGGTGGTGGCGGGGTCGCCGGTGTTGGTGGTGTCGAAACGGATCAATCGGGAGACGAGATCGACGACCTCCGCCTCGGCGCGGGACGGACGGTGAGCACTCGAGTGTGTGACCATGCATGCATGTCTACCATTGCCCGCGGTGCGGATCGGTGCAGGTGAGGGTGCCGATTTGGGGCGGGGGGCTCGGTGGGATAGTCTTTCACAGCACCCGCCGGAGCGGGCGCAAGCATCAGTCCGAGTGGCGGAATGGCAGACGCGCTAGCTTGAGGTGCTAGTGTCCTATTAACGGACGTGGGGGTTCAAGTCCCCCCTCGGACACTCTGAGTTGAGACAGACGATGAAGGCCCCGAACCGCAAGGTTCGGGGCCTTTGTCGTGGTGCCGGGAACCTGCCCGTTCATGGCTCGCGAGTAGCCCAAACCGTCCGCCCGGCGCGATATCGAGGCGTTTTGGGAATCGACACCGGCATGCGCTACTGTTTTCTTCAGCGCCCGCGGGAGCGGGTGCTACCGGCATGTCCCTCGTGGACGTCGGTCCGAGTGGCGGAATGGCAGACGCGCTAGCTTGAGGTGCTAGTGTCCTATTAACGGACGTGGGGGTTCAAGTCCCCCCTCGGACACTCCCGGCAGTTCCACGAACTGCAACCACACGAGGTCACGAACTCGAAAGAGATTGTGGCCTCGTTTTCGTATGTCGGCACCGAAAACCTCACCGACAGCGACAGCGACAGCGACAAACTCGACGTTTTCCGACGCCACCACGGTCTCGACCGAGTGCCGCCTCATCTCGCCCGAGAGGTCGAAGTGAGAGCCCGATCATCGCGGTCGTCCGTGATAGATGTTGCGCATGGAGTCCCCCGCCGAAGTTCTCGACCGCATCGTCGCGTTCGCGTCGGCTCACGATGGCATCGAGGCGGTGATCCAGACCGGTTCCCGCGCGCGCAACCAACGAGTCGATCGCTTCTCCGATTTCGATATCGAACTCGTCGGTCCTGCTATGCCCGCTTTGGCCGGTGACGACGGTTGGGCAGCACCGCTCGGAGACCAGCTGGTGAGCATTCATCTCGCCAACGAGGAGAACCACGCACCGGACTGGCCGACGTACCTCGTTGTCCTGGCTGGTGGACGGAAGATCGACTTGACCCTTGCAGGTCCGGAGCGGATCACCAGGATGGTCGATGGTGGCCTGGACCCGCTCTACCAGCGCGGCTACCGCGTGCTCCTGGACAAGACCGGGATCGCCGCCGCGCTTCCCACTCCCGCCGGCCCGCCCACCGAGGCTCGGCCGACCGAGTCCGAGTTCGTGTCGAATCAGCGAGAGTTCTGGTTCGAGGCGACCCAGATCCCCATCTACATCGCACGCGGGGACCTGTGGCCGGCTCACTTACGGCTGGAGGGAATTCGGTCACTGCTACTGGCCGTGCTGGAGTGGCATGCCAGGTTGCTGAGGGTCGACCCGGTGGACACCTGGCACAATGGCCATCACATCGATGAATGGCTCGCCCCCGCATATCACGACCGCATCCTCGAACTGTTCGCTCTCTACACCCGCGACGATCTGTCCCGCGCACTGCGCGCCACCACCGAGTTGTATGCGCAGGCAGTCGCCGAAATCGCTGCCCTGTATCCACTTCCCGATCTCGGACTCCTCCCGGCGGTCACACAACACATCGGCCGGGTTCTGCAGGCCGACACCGAGGGCGTTCGAGCAACTCCGACGGAACTTCCCGCAACGGGTGATCTCTCCGCGCCCGCCTAGCGGCCCGGCAGGATCAAGCCGCAGGTGGTGCCCGTACCGGCTGCATTCGAAACAGAATGCGGGATCAGTCGAGGTAATCCCCATTCACGAGACCGGCCCCGGAATCGGCGCGCTGTCCTTGCTGGGGGTTTCTGGGAATTATTCTGTATTTCTAGGGATTCCGTACGGTTCGGTATTTCATTCGATATTCCCTGCGATAGGTCGTTCGAAGGGCGCGCACTCCGGTCAACGCAGAATTGAGGGCAACGAGGGCGAAGTGCCTGCCCGGAATCCGAGTAATCGGAACGATGCGGGGTACCCGACGGCATGTCAACCAGTTCTCGAGGCCCAGGCGAGTCGAACCCCGACTACTCGCCCTCCCCGCGGCACAGCGGCGCCTCTGTCCCCTCGTCGGGCACGACGCCGGACCCCGACTCCCCCGGCGATCTGCACCCCGACCTCGAACGGCGTAAAGGCATCAGGCACACCCGGACCGGTGCTCTCTGGATTGCGCTGCTGGCCGGCATCCTGATCTTGGTGTTGTTGTTGGTATTCATCCTGCAGAACCTCGACAGCATCACGCTCGAACTGTTCGGCTGGAACTTCTCGCTTCCGCTGGGTGTGGCATTGCTGTTCGCGGCGATTGCCGGAGCGGTGATCGTCGGACTCACCGGAGGTTTGCGGATCCTCCAACTCCGCCACGCCGCCAACCGCCAGCGCACACTCACGACCGGACGGTAGAACAGCGACGAATATGCCGGCTGGGAGGATCAGCCGGCATATTGCCGTGTGAGCTCGGTCCCGATCCGCGCGAGTTCTTCCTGCACCGTCGCGGGGTCGAGCACCTCGACGGCCCCGCCCCAACCGGCGAGGTTGCGGGCGATGTCGCGCGGAGTCGGTGCAGCAACGAGCACCCGGCTCCGCCCGTCGTCGAACTCCGTGTCGATATGGCAGTGGCGGCCGAAGTGGTCGCGCAGGATCGGGACGTACCAGGTCTCGATTAGGACCGTTGCCCAAGTGCCGGAACGCTTTTGCTCGACTGCTCCCACCACCTCGCTCCACGCCCGGTCGAGCGCGAAGTCGTCCGGACGTTCCGCGGTCTCCTCGGTCGCTTCGACCTCGGCGATCCGGTCGACGCGAAAGGTGCGCTGCCCACGCTCGGTGCCCGCGATCAGGTACCAGATGTCATCCTTGTCCACGAGGCCCCACGGAGCGACCGAGCGCACCGACCGGTCCCCCAGCGCATTGGTGTAGGTCAGCCGCACCTTCCGGCGGCGCACGACGGCGTTCTGCAGCAGGTCGACCGAGTCCGGCCGGGGTCGGTCCAGTCCACTCCACCCGGTGCGGTCGCTCATGACGGCGCCGGCAGCCGCTTCCGCGTCGGCACGAAAGGTGTGCGGCAGGGCGCGGACGAGCTTGCGCAGAGCGGTCCTGGCCTCCCCCGAAATCGCGGCCGACGGGCCGACCAGTAGAAACAGCGCCTGCGTCTCGGTGGCCGACAGTCCACTCAGATCGGTACGGGCGCCGCCGACCAGCGCCCAACCGCCGCCCCGCCCGGGTTGCGGGTAGACGGGGATCCCCGCCACCGCCAGTGCTTCGAGGTCTCGCCGGGCCGTCGCCACCGACACCTCGAGTTCCTCGGCGAGTTGCCCGGCGGTCACCCGCCCCCGCTGCTGCAGAAACAACAGGGCGGCGACGAGACGGTCTGCGCGCATGACTCCAACTATCCCCGGAAAAGTGCTCAGTTGATGAGCACTTCACGGAGAAGAGTGGATCTCACCGGAAGGAAAGAGAAAGGAACATCCACCATGTTGCGAGGACTGACCACCACCAACTTCGTCGTCGACGACCTCGACTCTGCCGTGTCCTGGTACACCGAACTCCTCGGCATCGAGCCCTACTTCGTCCGTGAAGCAGAGGGGACGACGGCGTACGCGGAATTTCGCGTCGGCGACTTCCAGCACGAACTCGGATTCATCGACCGGCGGTTCACTCCTCCGGGACGAAGCAGTGCGGAACTCGGCTCGGCGCTGACCTACTGGGCCGTGGACGACGTCCGGGCGGCGTACGAACGCTTGCTGTCGATGGGCGCGTCCCCGCACGAGGACGTCACCGAGCGCGGACCGGGATTCGTCACCGCGTCGGTCGTCGACCCGTTCGGCAACGCGCTCGGCGTGATGTACAACCAGCACTATCTCGACACCGTCGCGTCGACGAAGGGCGAATGAGATGGACGTCGTGGCGAGCAGCGCCGAGGTGTGGCGTGACTGGCTGGAAACGCACGGCCGGTCCGAGACAGAAGTCTGGTTGATCATCGCGCACAAGGACAGCGGACGGCCGAGCCTGCGGTACCACGAGGCGGTCGAGCACGCACTCTGCTACGGCTGGATCGACGGCCTGCACCGCAAGCACGACGCTCACAGTTCGCGGCTGCGGTTCAGCCCCCGGCGGCCGAGGAGCACGTGGAGTGCGCTGAACCGGGAACGCGCCGAGCGGATGGTCGCGCAGGGCCTGATGACCGAGGCAGGGCAGGCAGCGATCGACCTCGCCAAATTGCGGGGCACCTGGCAGGCAACGCCCGCCGATCCGCGCGAACGGGCGCAGGTCCGGGGCCGTCGCCGCTGAGCTGAATTATCGGAAGTGCACGGCCCCGAACCGTTTTCGGTTCGGGGCCTTACGCCGGGCTGGTCGACGTCCGCGACAACCGGTTCAGGGCCGGCGTCCCTTGCGGAAGTAGCGGATCGGTCCGAAGAAGTTCACCGCGATCACCAGCGCCCACTTGAGTTTGCTGCCGTTGACCTTCTCCGCCGGACGTGTCGCGAGATCCGCCCAGGCCGTCGCCGCCAACGACAACTGCACCGAGGCGAGCGTCAGAACCAGTGCCTTCTTCCACGGCGCCATCTCGGCAAATCTGGTCTTCTTCGACGTGCGCGCCGTCGCATTCCGGCTCATCGTTCCTCCTGGTGTGACATAGCGATCACGGGCGCGACAACCACGCCCGATATCATCATTCGTACAGCACCACACGGAAAAGGCAGATGAACCCCCAAAGCGACACCCTGACTTCGACCAGCGAGACCTTCGGTACCGATCGGATCGATCCCACCGACCTCGAAATCTGCCTGAGAGTTCTCGACCAGGCCGCCGAGCTGCACGCCGAGCATCCGGACGCCCTCACCGTGCAGCGCGCGGTCGGGCACATGTTCAAGAAGTTCAAGCAGATGCGGCGCAAGGAAACGCGCGGACGCAAGGCCGCGGCGGACCGCGAGGTGATCGCTGCGACGGCCACCGGATCCCCCAACCGGATCGACGACGAAACCGCGGGTGTCCCGATCACCTCGTCGACGAACGGGGCGAGCGCGGGCACGCTGCTCCGCCCACGCCCCTGCTACATCTGCAAGGACCGGTACACGCAGGTGGACGCCTTCTACCACCAGCTGTGCCCGTCGTGCGCCGCCGAGAACCACGCCCGGCGCGACGCCCGCACCGACCTGACGGGCCGCCGCGCGCTGCTCACGGGTGGTCGCGCCAAGATCGGGATGTACATCGCGTTGCGATTGCTCCGCGACGGCGCCCACACCACGGTGACCACCCGGTTCCCCAACGACGCGATCCGCCGCTTCTCCGCGATGGAGGACAGCAGCGACTGGCTGCACCGGTTGCGCGTGGTCGGAATCGACCTTCGCGATCCCGCCCAGGTCGTCGCACTCGCCGAGGACGTCGCCGCACAGGGCCCGCTCGACATCCTCATCAACAACGCCGCCCAGACCGTGCGCCGCTCCCCCGGCGCCTACTCGGCGCTCGCCGAGGCCGAATCGGGCCCCTTGCCGGCGGGACCGCTTCCGGAAGTGCTCACCTTCGGCAAGCCGTCCGACGCGCATCCGGCAGCCCTCACCGGGGCACTCCCCTCCGAGTTGTCCGGCGACGCGTTGACCTCCCTCGCGCTGGTAGCCGGATCCGCGACGGCCGAGCGGGTCGCCGCCGGGATCGCCGTCGACGCGGGTGGCCTGCTCCCCGACCTGGTGGACACCAACAGCTGGGTGCAGACCGTCGGAGAGGTCGAGCCGCTCGAACTCCTCGAAGTGCAGTTGTGCAACTCGGTTGCACCGTTCATCCTGGTCAACCGGCTGCGTCCGGCCATGGCTGCCTCCCCTGCCCGCCGCAAGTACGTCGTGAACGTCTCCGCAATGGAGGGCCAGTTCGCAGGTCGCCGCTACAAGGGTGCCGGCCATCCGCACACCAACATGGCGAAGGCCGCGTTGAACATGCTCACGCGCACCAGCGCGGAGGAGATGCTCGCCGACGGCATTCTCATGACGGCGGTCGACACCGGCTGGATCACCGACGAGCGTCCCCACCACACCAAGATGCGCCTGGCAGAGGAAGGGTTCCACGCTCCTCTCGATCTCGTCGATGGAGCGGCCCGCGTCTACGACCCGATCGTGCAAGGCGAGGCCGGCAGGGACCTGTACGGCTGCTTCCTCAAGGACTACCGTCCCGCGCCGTGGTGACGGGACCGCAATTCGCACGCTGAGACACATTCGCACGCTGAGACAATGGAGACGAACCGTCCGCCGTTTCGCCGCCCGAGGAGAGTCATGTCTGTCGCCGTGGTCCATACCGAGAGCCCCGAGGGGCGTGCCGCACTCGTCGCCGCAGCGCGCGAAGCGGCCGATCGGGACGAACGGCTGATCGTGCTGCACGTGTTCGACGACGACGGTGCTGTCGCTCACGCCCAGGAGGAGTCGGTGCGTACCGCCATCCGCGAAGTCCTCGGGAACGACGACTGGGATCTCTGCACCGAGGTGCACGACGGCGATCGGGTCGGCGCCGTGATCGACCTGGTGGCGCGCAGCGGCGCAGAACGGGTCGTGGCGGGTAGCCGCGGAAAGAATGCCGTCGGCAAGTTCCTCCTGGAACGTCCGCTGCAGCGCCTGCTGATCGAGGTGGAGGTACCGGTTCTCATCGTGAAGGCGGCCTGAACCGACCGCACGGCCCGGCGACGACTTCGGTGCGCCGGGCGACCATACGATGTGACGCACTTCGCAACCGGACTTACCCGGCAGTAGGGTGAGGTGCATGACTGCCTCACGAGAACTCGACATCGTCGTCTACGGCGCCACCGGATTCGTCGGGCGGCTCACCGCCGCGTATCTCGCTGCGCACCTCCCCACCGGCGTCACCGTCGGGCTCGCGGGCCGATCCGCCGAACGCCTGGAGAAGGTGCGCGCGGAACTGGGCACCGAGTGGCCGCTCCTCGAGGCGAACGCCGACGACCCGGCGTCCCTGGCGACGCTCGCCCGCTCGACCCGACTGGTCATCAGCACCGTCGGTCCGTACGCGAAGTACGGGCTGCCCTTGGTGGAAGCATGCGCAGAGGCCGGCACCGACTACGTCGACCTCACCGGCGAAGTGCTCTTCCACCGGGAGAGCATCGACCGGTTCGACGACGTCGCCCGCCGCACAGGGGCACGCATCGTGCACTCGTGCGGTTTCGACTCCATCCCGTCGGATCTGGGAGTCCACGCACTGTTCCGCGCCGCAGAGGCGGACGACGCCGGTGCCCTCACCGACACGACGTTCGTCCTCACCTCGATGCGCGGCGGCATCAGTGGCGGCACGATCGACTCGATGCGGCTGCAACTCGACGCCGTGCGCAAGGATGCTGCCGCGCGCAAGATCGCGGCCCGGCCGTACTCCCTGTCGCCCGACCCCGCGCAGGAACCCGATCTCGGTCGCCAGAACGACTTCGCCATGGTCGACGGCAAGTCCATCGCCCCGGAACTGAGGGGCTGGAAGGCACCGTTCGTGATGGCGTCGTACAACACCCGCGTCGTGCGCCGCAGCAACGCGCTCACCAACTGGGCGTACGGGCGAAAGTTCGCGTACCGGGAGGTGATGAGCGTCGGGTCGTCCGTGTTCTCTCCCGTGCTCGCCGGAGTGGTCGCGGCGGGGAGCGGAGCACTTGCGGCGGGACTGGCGTTTCCGCCCACCCGCTTCCTGCTCGACAAGGTACTGCCGGCTCCGGGTGAAGGCCCCTCCGAAAAGACCCGGGAATCAGGTCATTTCACCGTCGACCTGTACACGACGACCGGATCCGGTGCGCGCTACACCGCGCGGTTCGCGGCGCAGGGCGACCCCGGCTACAAGGCGACCGCGGTGATGCTCGCAGAGTCCGCTCTTTCGCTCGCCTCCGGAGGCGCCGCCCTCCATGCGGGCGGCGGTGTCCTCACACCTGCGGTCGCGTTCGGCGACGTACTGTCCGACCGGCTACGCGACGCAGGTTTCGAGATCTCCGCCCGCCGACTCTCCTGACGGCGGTCAGCCGCCGGTTCGGGCAGCGTTCCCCGCGTCGACCGGGATCACGACGCCGCTGAGGTGAACGCTGTCCTCGGCCGCCAGGAACAGGACGGCGCGGGTGACCTCGAACGCGTCGAGCCACGCCACGGGTTGGACGTGGAGGGACCGGAAAACCGGTTCGACGTCGTCTGCTGTCGGGGATTCCAGATCCGGACGCATATGGCCGTAGAGCGTGTCGTTGTGGATCATCGGGGTGCTGATGTTGCCGGGCGCAACAGCATTGACGGTGATGCCGTGCCGGGCGAGGTCGAGCGCGGCGCTCTTGGTCAGCCCGATCACCCCCCACTTGGATGCGGCGTATGCAGCGGTGTTGGTGCCTCCCTGACGGCCCAGCATCGACGACACGGTCACGATCCGGCCGTAACCGCGGTCGATCATTGCCGGCGCCACTGCCCCGATGGTGTTGAAGACGCCGGTGAGATTGCTGCCGATCACCTCGTCCCACTGCGGAGACGTGGTGCGCTGGACGGACCCCATCAATGTCACTCCGGCGTTCGCAACCGCGATGTCGATGCGGTCGAATTCGGCGAGGGCAGCATCGACAGCGGCATCCATCGCGACGCGGTCGGCCACGTCCGCCTTCACGACGAGAGAGCGGCGCCCGGCCTCTTCGACCAGGCGGGCGGTCTCCGTCAGGTCTTCGGGGGTCGCCATCGGATATGTCAGCACCTCGCGGTCCTCACAACGGTCGAGCAGGACGACGTCGGCTCCCCGTTCCGCCAAGGCCACCGCGTGCGCACGGCCCTGTCCTCTCGCCGCGCCGGTTACGAGTGCCACTCTGCCGTCGAATCCGTTCAAGACGATTCCTCCACATAGGTTCGATGAGCGCGTAGGGGTCCGATGAGCCCGTAGGTCGGGGCTCAGTAAGCCACGTCGGCCGGGGTGAGCCAGGGCACATCTCACACAGCGAGACGACCCTCTGCGCCCCGCCGAAGGGATGGATCGGACACACCGGTCACGCGCTCCCCTACCGAGCGCACTGCACCGGCCGATCGACGGCCGAGAACTCGCGGTCACCGGATTGTGGTCGATGGAACGGGTTATGCTCGACCGGTCGCCGTGCGTCGCGGTGACATCGGCGAAATACGAGGACGGCAACGTGGGCGCGACAAGCATCGAGGCGGCTCCGGCCACCCTGCTTGCCCTCATGTCGTTCTGGCCCACGCGTAGCCACGCGTGCTTCGATTGTCTGTGTTGCACCGAGGTCTGTTGCTGAGCGGTTCACCCCGCTCCTTCCGGTACCCCTCACCGAGCCCGGCTCGGTTACTTTCGGACTTTCGGAGCTCTGCTCATGTTCAATCTGCTCGTATTCACGTTGGTCGGCGCCGGCGCCCAGTTGGTCGACGGTGCCCTCGGCATGGCATTCGGTGTCACGGCGACGACCCTGCTGATCTTCAGCGGTATCGGCGCCGCTCATGCCAGCGCCGCGGTCCATCTCGCCGAGGTCGGCACCACGCTCGTCTCCGGCGCGTCGCACTGGAAGTTCCGCAACATCGACTGGAAGGTCGTGTTGCGGCTCGGCGTTCCCGGGGCGATCGGTGCATTCCTCGGCGCAACGGTGCTGTCCAGCCTGTCGACCGAGGCCGCCGCACCCGTGACCGCAGCGATCCTGCTGACGATCGGCGTATATGTCGCCCTGCGGTTCTCCGTACGGCCACCTGCCGTCGCGCACGCACGGACGTCTCCGCACACCGCCAAATTCCTCTCGCCGCTCGGCTTCTTCGGCGGTTTCGTCGACGCGAGCGGCGGAGGAGGCTGGGGTCCGATCACCACCAGCACGTTGCTGTCGCGGGGAAAGACGGCGCCGCGTACCGTGATCGGTTCGGTGAGCGCCTCCGAGTTTCTCGTGGCGATCTCGGCGAGTGTCGGTTTCCTCATCGGACTCGGGCACGAATCGCTCGGGAACCTTCTCGTGGTCGCCGGTCTCGCGCTCGGTGGTGCGCTCGCGGCACCGCTCGCCGCATGGCTGGTCAGCCGGATCCCGGCCACTCTGCTGGGTACTGCGGTCGGTGGGCTCATCGTCCTCACCAACGCTCAGAAACTGTTCGACGTCTTCGATGCGAGCCGCATCGTGTCGACCTCGATTTCGTGCGTGATCGTCTCCGCGTGGGCGGCACTGCTGGTGGTGTCCTGGAAGCGTTCCCGGCTCACCCGGGCCGAGACCACCGGAGTACTGGAACGTCTCGACGTGCTCGAGCCCGTTCCTCTGAGGGACGCCACGGGCGACGACGTGCGAGACCGGCGTCCCTGACCGCTCGGCCGGCACGTTCCGCTCCACAACGTTCAGCTCCCTCCGCGGCGGTTTACCCGCTACCATCCCGGCGTGATACAGAACCGGATACACATTGCCGTTCCTGTTCTCGTTGCCGCCGCACTCGTCCTCGGGGCGTGTTCGAGCGGTCCTGCGGTGGCCGACGCCGGGGAGACCGGTGATCTCGCCGCGCCCGGTTCCTCCGCGAACAACCCGGACTACGTCGCTGCCGTCCGAGCGCGTTTCGCGGACTGTGCGGCCATCGGTGCGACGCTCGCGCCCTATGTCACCGGACTCGTGGCCTCACCGTCCGCCAGATTCGACCCTTCCGGTGTGTACTGCACCTGGGCAAACACCGCCACGACCGGGTCTGCCGGATCCCGCGCCGTCGAGGTCCTCGTCGAACCGGGGAACGGCGTGGTGGCGACCGCCTCCGCCGCGACCACCGGGCTGGCGATGATTCCGGACGCTCGGATCGAGTCCCTGGGCGGGCTCGCGTACAGCATGTCGGTCTCCACCGCCGGGACCGCCTACACAGCGACGAAAGTCGAACTGCCGCAGGTATCGGTGTCGATGACCGTCGGGGGTCGCGGCGAGCAGCCCGCGTTGAGCGGGCCCGCCGCCGTCCAGGCCGCCAAAACGCTGCTCGGGTTGTAGCTCGGGGCTCGTGGAAGAGCCGCGTCGACCAGCCACTCAGCCGGGCGCGAACATGTCGTCGTCGAGAGACCAGTGCTGTCCGAATGCTTCCCGGCCCGCCGCAGTGACGGTGAGGCCGCGACCGCGGCGTGCGGGCCGGACCCAGCCGGATTCGACGGCGTGACCAGCCAAGAGGGCACCGAGTCGGCCTGCGAGATGCGGACGCCGCTCGGTCCAGTCGGGACATGCCCGGCACAGCGGCCGACGGGACGACGCGCCCGCGGAGATATCCAGGCCGATACCGCCGAGTCGGTCCAGCCCGAGGTTCGTCGCCTCCAGTCCGTTCCCCTCGCGTAGCCACCCGCCGCGGACCATGGCGTCGGTCAGCGCCACTCCGAGACGTCCGGCGAGATGGTCGTAACAAAGTCGTGCCTGCGCAAGGTCTTCGGCCTGGCGAGATTGCCGGTACGACACCACGGGAGCGGAGGGACACAGGTGGCCGAGCTGTTCGAGTGCGTCGGCAACGGAAGGTCCGGCGAGACGATAGAAACGCTGCCGGCCGCGAGCCGTGGCCACGATGAGACCCGCATCGCAGAGAATCGCCAGATGTTCGCTCGCGGTCGATGCGCTGACCCCGGCAGCGGCAGCCAGTTCGGATGCCGGCCGACTGGATCCGTCCATGAGCGCATTCAGCACGACGGACCGCGCGGACGCCGACAACGCGTGTCCGATCGCCGAGAAGTCTTTGTTCACAAAGCAAATGTAGAGCCGCGACAGTTCGGCGCACGCCGAAACTTTGCTCGGATACGTTTCCGGCATGACTCGACACCACTACACCGCCCGTATCGGATGGCACGGCACGACGGGAGCAGGGTACGGCGGGTACTCACGCACTCACACCGCTACTGCCCCGCCTGCAACGCAGGAACTCTCTCTCAGTGCTGATCCGGCATTCCGCGGAGACGCGGACCTGCTGGACCCCGAACAACTCCTGGTCACGGCTGCCTCCTCCTGCCAGTTGCTGTCGTTTCTCGCGGTGGCTGCCCGGGCCGGTCTCGACGTGCGCGCCTACGAGGACGTGGCCACTGCTGTGCTCGATACCGGTGGCGTGTCTCCGCAGATCGTCGAGATCCGCCTCGCGCCCGTGGTTCGTGTGGCCGCGGGAACCGATCACGAGCAGGTGCGCGCCGCTGCCGCCTCCGCGCACCGCGGGTGCTACATCGCGAACACACTGACGTGTCCCGTTCACGTCGAGGTGACGGTGGTCGACGCATGAACGTCTTTCGCGATATCGAGGTGGCGCTGCCCGACGAGCCGGGTGCCCTCGCGCATTTCGGTGAGCTCCTGGGCAGCGCCGGGGTGAGCCTCGAAGGCGGAGGAGTCTTCACCTTCCGAGGCACAGCAGTCGCCCATTTTCTCGTCGGTGACGCCGAGACCGCGGGCCGGGCACTCGACGCGGCAGGCCTCGGGCCGGTGACGATCCGGCCCGTGGTGATGCTCGCGCTCGACCAGGAGGTGCCCGGCCAACTGGGTGCCTTCACGCGCTGCCTTGCGGACGAAGCGATCAATATTCTCGTCCAGTACAGCGACCACGACCACCACCTCGTCGTCGTCACCGACCCTGCGCGCCATGATGATGCCGCGCGCGTCGCCGCGGCCTGGACCGCCGGGTCCTGCCGCACGCACTAAGCGACAGGCGTCACCGCGGCGCGATGCGCGGTCAGATGGCTCTGAGGTTTGGGCCGTCACTTCGGAGACGGCTGATTGCCCGTGTCGTGTGCTGGTCCGCCGGCAAGAATACGATGATCTGTTGGGCATCCGGGTCGGGGAGCTCGAGTGTTTCCCTGTCGAAACGGAAATCCTCGCCACGAACGCGGATCCGGACCGGGGCGTTGTCCGGGGGGAGATGTTGGTCGAGCCGGCTGGTGAACTCGGGTCCGACCGAGGGTGCGAGTTCTGTCTTGAACCATTCCGACGCGCCCGCAGAGGGGCCGAGCCAGAGGTTGAAGGCTTGCTCGTCGGCGACTCGAACCCAGTCGGGGAAGGTGCCGCGGGCACGGTGATCGGTGAAGACGTAGCGGGTCAGGTTGGGTTCCTCGGCGTCGAGCACCCCGGTTGGTCCCATGATGGCCTGGAAACCGTGCGTATAAGCGAGGATGTCCCCGAGTCGGTTGGTGAGCGTTGCAACCCCTGGCTCGATCAGGTCGAGGATCCGCCGCACCGACGGACGAACCTCACGCGTCGGACGTTCCGGTTCGGTGTGCGCGGCACAGGCTCCCCCGGTGATCTTGGCGAGGTAGGCCATGTGTCGGCGTTCCCGGGCATCGAGGCGCAGTGCGTCGGCGATAGCGTTGATCACTGGGCCGGTCGGATTGCGGTCGCGGCCTTGCTCGATGCGGGTCAGGTATTCGACGCTGATCCGGGAGCGGGCTGCCAGATCGGATCGCCGCAGGCCGGGAGCCCTTCTGCGGCCATATTCGACAATCCCCAGGTCAGCAGGCTGGGTATCGTCCCGTTTGGCGCGAATGAAGTCACCCAGAGGTGTGCCCATGGCTCGAAGATACGCTTCGCCGCCCGGGGGTAAGGGGCTTCAGGGTGGCCCAGCGGGAGCTAGCTTGCGCTCGGCCTGTTCGGTGCCGTAGCAGTACCGGATCGTAGACGGCATGACACAGTCAGTGCCCTCGAAGGAAGCAGCTGCCATGTCCCTGCCATCCGTGGTGTTCGGGTTCGGTGCCCACAGCCACCTCGCGGAGAGCGACGAACTCATCGACCTCGCGCTCTTGGCCGACAGGTCCGGCTTGGACATCTTCAGTCTGTCCGATCATCCCTACATCGGGTCGCGCATCGACGCCTACGCCGCCCTCGGGTTCGTCCTCGGCCGCACCCACCGGCTCTCCGGATTCGCCAACGTCACCAGCCTGCCTACCAGGCCGGCGCCGATGTTGGCTCGCACCATTACCTCCCTGTCCGCGCTCACGGGCGGCAGGGTCGTGCTGGGCATGGGTGCCGGCGGCATGTTGGACCGCATCGCTGACATGGGAGTCGCCCCGCTCGACGGTGGCCAGGCCGTGGAGGCATTCGAGGAGGCAATCGTCTTGGTCAGGCGCCTCTCCGACGGTGGGCCCCCGGTGACCTTCACCGGCAATCACTACAGGGTCCGTCAGATCGATCCCGCACCCGTTCCCCCGCCCCCGATATGGACCGGATCGGTCGGTCCGAAATCCCTCGCCGCGACCGGCCGGGCCGCCGACGGTTGGATCCCCGGCCACGCCGCCGACTGGCTCTCCCACCGGTATCGCGAGTCCCGGCGGATCATCGAGGCCGCAGCAGCCTCGGCCGGTCGTGACCCGAAGGAAGTCCGGACCGTGTTCAACCTGCCCGGACAAATCACCGGCAAGCCCCTCGCAAGACCCGGGACGCCGCCAACCGGTGGATCGGAGGCTCTACCGAGCAGTGGATCGAGGAGCTCACCGCCGCGGTAACCGACCACCAGGCTTCCGGTTTCATGCTCTTCTCTCCACGAGGTGGGACTCCCGACGCGGCATCACTCGAGATCTGGTCTCGCGAGATCGCCCCCGCGGTGCGCGAAGCCACCCTGACAATCCCATCGAGCGCCTCCTAGTGTCATGCATTCATCCATCGCCGTCAGCAACGCGAAGGCACCCGGTCCGGTCAGCGATCACCGAGGTCAATCGCTCGATACCCGTCACCAGGCCACACACGGTGCACTACCCTGAATCCAGAGCGCGACCGAATTCGATTGCCCGACAAGGACAATCGGTGCATTCGCGTGGATTGTCCGCACTCGGCCGGACACGAAACCGGCATTTCACCTCAAGGGAGATCTCATGTCCACTGTTCCCGCACGCCGCGCCTGGAACCCGTTTCCGGAACTGTCCGACTTCTTCGATTCGATCGGCGGGTTCCGCCCGACTCTCGGCAACAACATCATTCGCGTCGAGGACGAACTGGCAGACGGCCGCTACATCGTGCGCGCCGAAATGCCCGGCCTCGATCCCGACAAGGACATCAACGTGCAGGTCAACGACGGGCGGCTCGAGATCTCGGCCGAGCGCACCGACAAGAAATCGGACAACGGCCACTCCGAGTTCACCTACGGTTCCTACCGGCGCAGCGTCACCCTCCCGCGCGGGGCCAAGGAGGACGACATCGATGCCTCGTACGCCCAAGGAATTCTGACCGTGTCCGTCGGTATCGGCGACGCCGACTCGTCTGCGAAGAAGATCGAGGTCAAGAAAGCGGACTGACGCGGACGTCGGCCTGTGCTTCCGCGTTCCTGGTGAGGACACCGCGTGCGATGAGAGCTTGCGCGCAGATATAGGTGATCATGATCCAGAAACCGGTGGCGGGCAGCGAGAACCCGTCGACGAAGGCGTTCAGCGCGATCAGCGAATCCGAGATCACGAAGACGACCGCGCCCCACGCGACGGTCCGGGACACGCCCGTCGCGAGAACCGCCATCGTGGCGATGCACACTCCGTAGATCGTCACCGCGACGACAAGTGCCCCGGCGCCCGGCGCACACACCGCGATCAGAATCACCACTGCCGCGGCGTACGGAGCGAGAAGCCACCGGTTCGTGCGGATCACGCTGCGGTCGCGGTAGGGCAGGAACGCGGCGATATACGTGATCTGGGCACACAGGAAGAACCCGATCAGCACGAGGAATGCGGTATCCCCGTCGAACAGGTCCGGGGCTGCGTCGCCGAGCCACGAGAACACCAGCGCGAGAAGCGTCAGTGTCACCAGCCGATCCCGGGGACGCACGGTCCGGGCGGCCACTCCGAGCGCGAGCAGCGGCATGAGCAGCCACTGAGTGGACTCGGTCACGAAGGAATCAGGGTCCACCAGCTGGGCGACGAGGTGCGCCACTGCGACGGCCGCGAAGGCGACGAATGCGGCGGTAGCGGCCGCAGTGCGGTTCACCGCTCGCCGCCGTCACCCGTGGACACCGCGCTGCCGACGTTCGTAGCCGTAGCGCCGGCAGACTCTTGTTCGCCCACACCGTCGAACGCATCGAGAATTCGTTGCGCCGCCAGAGCCGCGGTGAGCGATCCGTCTTGCACCGCCGCCTCGACCTCGCCCCGGATCGCCTTGACCCGCGGTGCGGATTCGAGACGCCGCAGCAGCTGGTCGTGCACCATCGTCCAGGTCCAGTCGATCTGCTGCCGGCGGCGCTTCTCTTCGAAGCGGCCCGCCTCGGTGAGCACGCGCCGATGTTCGAGAACGGTGTCCCAGAAGGTGTCGAGCCCGCTGCCCTCGAGGCCGCTCATCGTGATGACCGGCGGCTTCCACAGCGCGTCGTGCGGGTGCACCAGGCGCATCGCCCCCGCGAGTTCACGTGCTGCGACCCGGGCGTCGCGCTCGAACTTCCCGTCGGCCTTGTTGACCGCAACGAGGTCGGCGAGTTCGAGGACACCCTTCTTGATGCCCTGCAACTGGTCGCCGGTGCGGGCGAGGGTCAGGAAGGTGAAGCAGTCCACCATGTTCGCGACCGTCACCTCGGACTGCCCGACACCGACCGTCTCGACGAGGATCACGTCGAATCCGGCCGCCTCGAGCAGCACCATCGTCTCGCGGGTCGCCTTGGCGACTCCCCCAAGGGTGCCCGCCGTCGGCGACGGCCGGATGAAGGCGTCGCGTTCGACCGACAACCGGGCCATGCGGGTCTTGTCACCGAGAATCGAGCCGCCGGTGCGGGTCGACGACGGATCGACGGCGAGTACCGCAACCTTGTGCCCCTGTGCCAGCAGATACATCCCGAGGTTGTCGATGAATGTCGATTTGCCGACGCCGGGGACGCCGGTGATGCCCACTCGGATCGCGCCGCCCGCCTCCGGGAGCAGGCGCAGCAGCAACTGCTGCGCCTGTTCCCGATGGTCGTTGCGGGTGGACTCGACCAGGGTGATCGCCTTCGCCAATCCGGCTCGCTGTCCCGCGAGCACGTCGTCGGCGAGAGCGTCCGTATCGACCGGAGGTCTGCCCATGCCCATCTATCCCTGGGCGGGGTGGCCGAGCTGGGCCGCCAGCTTGGTGAGCAGTCCGGCGGCAGCGTCGGCGATCACGGTGCCCGGCGGGAAGATCGCCGCGGCCCCGGCCTGGTAGAGCTCATCGAAATCGCCGGGCGGGATGACGCCGCCGACGACGATCATGATGTCCTCGCGGCCCACCTCTGCCAGTGCCTGCTTGAGCGCGGGAACCAGCGTGAGGTGACCCGCGGCCAACGACGACACACCGATGACGTGCACGTCGTTGTCGGCCGCCTGCTGGGCGACCTCTTCGGGGGTCTGGAACAGCGGTCCGACGTCCACGTCGAAGCCGAGGTCGGCGAAGGCGGTGGAGATCACCTTCTGACCGCGGTCGTGGCCGTCCTGTCCCATCTTCGCGACGAGGATGCGCGGCCGGCGGCCCTCCTCCTCCGCGAACTTCTCGACGAGTTCCGTTGCCGTGGTGATGTTCGTCGCCTTTCCGGCCTCGTCGCGGTACACGCCGCTGATCGTGCGGATCTCGGCCTGGTGCCGCCCGTAGACCTTCTCGAGGGCGTCGGAGATCTCTCCGACGGTCGCCTTGGCGCGGGCCGCATCGATGGCGAGGGCGAGCAGGTTGTTCTCCATGCCGCCGTCGGTGGACGCGGCGGCCCGGGTCAATTCGGCGAGTGCGGCCTGCGTGGCCGCCTCGTCGCGATCACCGCGAAGCTGCTGGAGCTTCGCGAGCTGCTCGGCACGCACCTTCGAGTTCTCGACCTTGAGAACCTCGATGGTGTCGACCTCGTCGGGCACGTACTTGTTGACGCCGATCAGCGGCTGACGGCCGGAGTCGATGCGGGCCTGGGTGCGCGCCGCTGCCTCCTCGATGCGCAGCTTCGGGATGCCTTCGGAGATGGCCTGCGCCATGCCGCCGGCTTCCTCGACCTCCGCGATGTGCGCGCGGGCCCGGTTCGCGAGTTCGTGGGTGAGCCACTCGACGTAGTGCGAACCGCCCCAGGGGTCGATGGGCCGGGTGGTCCCCGACTCCTGCTGCAGCAACAGTTGAGTGTTGCGGGCGATGCGGGCCGAGAAGTCGGTCGGGAGCGCGATCGCCTCGTCGAGTGCGTTGGTGTGCAGCGACTGGGTGTGCCCCTGTGTCGCGGCCATCGCTTCGACGCAAGTACGTGCGACGTTGTTGAACACGTCCTGCGCGGTCAGCGACCATCCCGAGGTCTGCGAGTGGGTGCGCAGCGACAGGGACTTGGCGGACTTCGGTTCGAACTTCTCGACCAGTTCGGCCCAGAGCAGGCGACCGGCGCGGAGTTTCGCCACCTCCATGAAGAAGTTCATGCCGATGGCCCAGAAGAACGACAGACGCGGCGCGAACTTGTCGATCGCCATACCGGCGTCCAGACCCGCCCGGATGTATTCGACACCGTCGGCGAGCGTGTATGCCAGTTCCAGATCGGCCGTCGCTCCGGCCTCCTGGATGTGGTAGCCGGAGATCGAGATCGAGTTGAACTTCGGCATCTTCGCGCTCGTGTACGAGAAGATGTCGGAGATGATCCGCATCGACGGCTTCGGCGGATAGATGTAGGTGTTGCGGACCATGAACTCTTTCAGAATGTCGTTCTGAATGGTTCCGGCCAGCTGCTCGGGCTTGACGCCCTGCTCTTCCGCCGCCACGACGTACAGCGCGAGAATCGGCAGCACCGCACCGTTCATGGTCATCGAGACCGAGACCTGCGACAGATCGATACCGTCGAACAACTGACGCATGTCGAGAATCGAGTCGATGGCCACACCGGCCATGCCGACATCGCCCTGGACGCGCGGGTGGTCGGAGTCGTAGCCACGGTGCGTCGCGAGGTCGAAGGCGACCGAGAGGCCCTTCTGGCCGGCCGCGAGGTTGCGCCGGTAGAACGCGTTGGATTCCGCCGCGGTGGAGAATCCGGCGTACTGGCGGATCGTCCACGGCTGGTTGACGTACATCGTCGGGTACGGACCCCGCACGAACGGAGCGATACCGGGGTAGCTGTCGAGCGGATATCCCTCGGCGACCACGGCGTCACGGTCGGCGCGGGTGTAGACCGGCTTGACGTCGATGCCCTCGGGCGTGGACCACACGACCTGGTCCTTGGTGTACAGATTGGCGGCGGCAACGGACTCGACGAGTGCCTCGGACTGCTCCCGCGTGGGAGCGGGCGTGGCCTGTGCCGCGGGGTCCGCCAGCGGGACGTCGGCGAAGCTGCCGATCGGATGTTCGATACTCACTTACGCTCCCAGGGTGTCGAGCAGGTCGGTCAGCGCGGCAATCGCGTCGATACGGGCAGTGAGGAAGCCGTCCGGCCGGCTCTCGCCCTGCACGTCGCCCACGGCTTTCTCCGGACCCGCGAGCAGCACGGTGGTGATACCGGCGGCGCGCAGTGCGGCGGTGGCGGTCGCGGCCTCTTCGCCGTACCGGGCATCGGTGCCGCACAGGATGGCGATGCTCGCGCCGGAACCGCTCACCACGCCGGCGAGTGCATCGCCGCTGAGGTCGAGCGGGCCCGGGTTCACAGTCTCGATGCCGCCCGAGGCCATCAGGTTCGCGGCGAACGTGCTGCGGCCGTTGTGCTCGGCGACGGGACCGAGCGGTGCGAGCAGCACCTTCGGGCGGGCGCCGTGTGCTGCGAGGAACGCGTCCGAGCGGTCGCGCAGTGCCTCGAACGGCGCCGCGTAGCGGGCCGCGAACGTGCCTGCCTGCGAGGCTCCTTCCGGCAGCGGCGCCTCCGCGAGGTTGGGGAACTCGTTGATGCCGGTGAGCGAAGTCTTGCGGTGCGCGATGTCGGACTCGCGCTGCGCGCGGGTCGCGGCGATCCTGTCGGCGACAAGTCCCGATTCGAGGGCGGCGCGGTATCCGCCGGCAGCTTCGATCTCCTGGAAGAACTCCCACGCCTTCACGGCGATCTGCGCGGTCAGTTCTTCGATGTACCAGGAACCGGCACCGGGGTCGAGGACCCGGCCGAGGTTCGATTCCTCGAGCAGCAGCAACTGGGTGTTGCGCGCGATACGTGCGGCGAAGCCTTCGGACACACCGAGAGCACCCGCCGGCAGGGCAGCGTCGAACGGCAGCACCGTCACCGCGTCGGCACCGCCGACACCGGCGCCGAACGCGGCCAGCGTGGTGCGCAGCATGTTCACCCAGGGGTCACGCTGCGCCATCATCGCCGCCGACGTGACCGCGTGCTGCGGCGCGTTTCCGGCCTCGGGCGCGCCGGCCACCTGGGCGATGCGCGCCCACAACTGCCGGCCGGCACGGAACTTGGCAATGGTCTGGAACTGATCGTCGGTAGCGGCGAGGCGGAACTCGACCTGGCCGAGTGCCTGCTCTGCCGATCGCCCGGCGGTGATCAGGTCGCGGACGTACTCGAGACCGGCAGCGATCGACGCGGCGAGTTCCTCGGCGTCCGACGCTCCCGCGTTGTGGAATGCCGTGCCGTCGACGGTGAGGGCACGAACCGTGCCGGTGCGTTCTGCGGCCGCCGCGGCCAGTTCGATCGCCTCCGCCACGGTGATATCGGCGCGACCCGAGAACGCACTGGTCAACGGCGCGGCCCCGAGCGAGAGCCGGACCGCGTCCGGGTCCGCGATGTCGGTGCGGGAGTCGACGACCGCGTACAGAGCCGCCGCTGCCGCGACCGTGTCGGTTCCGGCGTCGATGGTCACCGGTGCGAGGTCGAGAAGCACCTTTTCCATTGCTGCGGCCAGGGACTCGACAGGAAGGTCGGTGCCCCCCACTCGCAACCAGAGCGCACTGACGCCGTTCTCGAGCGCGTCCAGAATGCGCTCGTTGACCTTCTTGGCCGTGCCGTATCCGGTCGCAGCGACGTCCCCACCGAACTGCGCGGAGACCAGCCAGCCGGTGGTGACGTCACGGGTGGCGGAGCCCCCACGCACGAAGGGGAACTCGCCGGGCAGCGGAACGTCGGGGCGTTCGTCGCGGATGCCGTAGAGGGGATTGACCGTGACACCGTCGTACGTCGTTGTCTCGAGCAAGCGCTGCGGCTCGGGTCCGAGTTCCGCGGGGTCGACGCGCCGGGATTTCGCGAGCACTCCCGCGACCGCATCCTGCCACTGCGCATATGCGCGCGCGGCGTCCTCGGCTTCTGCAGCTAATGACACGTGCGATTCCTCCTACTGCGGCATGCAGGATCTGTTCGGCGGCGCTGTCGGCCGGGGGCGGATGATCCCGAAAAGGTTAAACCTTTGTCGCTGTGATGCTAGCCGCACACTCTGGACACTTGCTGTGGGGATTCCCACAGATTCTCTAACGATAGATAAACAGCCCGGCACCGTGTGACCGGGCACGCGCCCGCCTGCGGCTTCGGCGACGGCCTCGGACGCCGGAGTACGCTCACACCCCGTGACGAGGATTATCGGAGACCGCAGGATTCTCGGGGTCCTCGTCCTACTCATCGGACTGATCGCTGTCGCCCTGCTGGTTCCGTTGCCGAGTGTGAGCCGGATCCGCGAGTGGTCCGAGACGATGAACGGTCCGGTTCTGCTTGTCGCGTTCTTCGTCGTCCACGCGCTCGTGACCATTGCTCCGGTGCCGCGCACCGTCTTCACCCTCAGCGCCGGCGTGCTCTTCGGAAGCCTGACCGGAATTGCGGTATCGGTCGCCGCGACCACTGCGAGCGCGATCCTGGCGTTTCTGCTTCTTCGTGCGGTCGGCCGCGACGCCGTCGCGGAGCACCTTACGCACCCGACGGCGAAAGCGATCGACCTTCGCCTCGCTCGTCGCGGATGGCTTGCGGTCGGGTCGCTGAGGCTGATCGCGGCAGCACCGTTCTTCGTCGTGAACTGCTGCTGCGCGGTGTCGTCGGTGCGATTCGTGCCGTACACGCTCGCGACGCTGGTCGGCATCCTCCCGGGCACCGTGGGGGTGGTGTTGCTCGGCGATGCGCTCACCGGGCAACCCGACCCGGCTCTGATGGTGGTCAGCGCCGTGTGTATCGCCTTCGGTATCGGAGGCCTGCTGCTCGAGGCCCGCCTCCCCGAACCTGCGGGCTCCGCTCTGGACGCGATCGTCGATCCCGCGTCACACTCGACTCCGAAGGACTGACAACGGATCTCGGGTCGCTCGTCGCCCTCTCCGTTGACCGCAGGAAGTGCGGCACGTTCGCGAGCGGAGGAACATATGACGACGTACGAGTCCATCCGTGTCGAATCGGAAAACCGTGTGACCACAGTCGTCATGGCGCAACCGGCTCGCCGCAATGCAGTCGACGGCGCGATGGCCGCGGAACTCGCGCGAGCCTTCGAAGACTTCGACGCCGATCCCGATGCCGACGTCGCCGTGCTGTACGGCGAGGGCGGGACGTTCTGCGCGGGCGCCGATCTCAAGGCCATCGGAACACCGCGAATGAACGCCGTGGCGGTCACCGGCCACGGGCCGATGGGACCCACTCGGCTGAGCATGTCGAAACCCGTGATCGCGGCCGTCGAGGGTTACGCCGTGGCCGGTGGGCTCGAACTCGCGGTCTGGTGCGACCTGCGCGTCGCGGCCTCCGACGCTGTCTTCGGTGTGTTCTGCCGGCGCTGGGGAGTACCACTCATCGACGGCGGCACCGTGCGCCTCCCCCGTCTGATCGGGGAAAGCCGTGCGATGGACATGATCCTGACCGGCCGACCGGTCGACGCGGCCGAGGCACTGACGTTCGGTTTGGTCAACCGTGTGGTCGAGCCCGGGACGGCCAGAGCGACCGCCGAGCAACTGGCCCGGGACCTGACGCGATTCCCTCAGACGTGCATGCGCAACGATCTCCGCTCTGCGCGCGACCAGGCCGGCCGCACCGAGCAGGAGGCAATGGCCCTCGAGATCCGGTTGGGACTCGAATCGCTCGCGGCCGACACCGAGTCGGGTGCCGCTCGATTCGGCAGCGGTGAGGGACGCCACGGCGGGTTCTCGTAGGTCGGCCGAGTTGTATCGGCATGAACCGCGCGATTATTTTGCGGGAGTCTTCCGGGGCCGGCCTCGTCGTGTCGTCCGCGCGGGAGACGGACTCGTCGACTCTGTCTGCGGCTGATCCTCCTCCGCCGGTACCTCCGGCGGAGCGTCGCGCCAGCTGATCTCGATCTCGATTTCGGTTTCGTCGCCGTCGACCTCGATTTCGAACTCCCAGCGGACTCGCTCGGCAATCACCGTTTTCACGGAGTCACCGGACGATCCCAGTTCCACCTCCGGGCCTTCGGCGAGAGCACGGCCGAGTTCGATCAGCCGGTCGGACGCTTCCTTGCGGGAAAGCTCGGACGTCTTCTTGATCTCCAGCTTGGGCACGGCGACTCCTGACCTCGGCGCAGCGTGCACTCACCGTAACCGCAGTCAGGCGGCCGTCCGGCCCGAACGAGTGGAAGCGCGGGCAGCTCTCCAGCGGCCCGAGTAAACATGTGCGAGCACGGCCCGCTTCGTCGCCGGCCGTGCGAAACTCGATGTCGGGACAGCGCACCGGGTACCGGTCCGGTTTCCCGCTCGCACCGATCGACGAGAAACGCATCAGCGAAGCGGCGGGGGTCAATTCTGCGTCGGGATCGTTCGGGCTCTCCTTCGGCCTCGCCTTCGCCGGCGCTCTGATGCTGGCGACCCTGTCCTTCACTTTCACCGCCATGGCGGAAACGAGCACCGTTCTCCCTCCGTCCGAGCAGCACCGGGTCGCGCAAGTCCTGGAGGACGACGCGCAGGTCGTCAGCAACACACAACTCGAGAGCCTGCTCGTCGAGCAACCCCCGACGATCGGCGACGAGATCGTTCGGATCAATACCGAGAGCCGACCCCTCGCTCTGCAGGTCGCCCTGCTCATTCCGCTCGTCGCAGGGCTCGCCGGAATTCTCACGTCGCTCCGGATGGGGCGTATCCCCCCGCCCGGTCCCTCTCCCGGGCGAATCGGGCGAAAAACGGGAC
This sequence comes from Rhodococcus sp. NPDC019050, assembly GCF_055664235.1. Classification (NCBI taxonomy): domain Bacteria; kingdom Bacillati; phylum Actinomycetota; class Actinomycetes; order Mycobacteriales; family Nocardiaceae; genus Rhodococcus; species Rhodococcus sp. NPDC019050. Next base: position 39,753 of record NZ_JBVOON010000014.1, read on the forward strand.
GGCGCCTAGGCTCGGGCCTCACCGACCAGTCCGGCCCTGCGCCGGGTCGCCTCGGTGATCGCGGACCAGTCCTGGTGGCCCTGCCCGTGGGCCAGCGCATCGACGAACACATCCTCGAGCACGCTTCCGAACGGCAAGGTGACGTCGGCCGCGTGCGCCTGGGCGCGCGCGAGGCGCACATCCTTGAGCCCCAGAGCCAAGCCGAACCCGTTCGGCTCGTACGTGCGCGTCGAAATCATCCGGCCGTAGCCCTCGTACACGACGCCCGGGAAAAGGCTGTCGTTCATGATGTCCATCAGCAGTTCCGGCGATCCACCCACCTTCTCGGCGATGGTGGTCGCCTCGGCCATGGCCTGAAGGGCATTGGCGATGAGGTAGTTGCCGAGAATCTTCAAGATGTTGGCCTGCTTGGGGTCTTCCCCCACCCGCCACGTCCGACGACCGATGGTGTCCAACAGCGGCGACACCTCGTCGACCGCGGTCGCCTCCCCTGCCGCGAGGACCGTCAGATTGCCTGCGTCGGCGACTTCTGCGCGCCCGAAAACCGGGGACGCCACGTAGCGCGCGCCGATACCTGCCAGCGCCTCGGTAGCGTGGTTCGCCATCTCGGGGCTCACCGTCGCGAGATTGACATGGATGGAGCCCGGCTTCATCGCGGCGAGGGAGTCGGGTGAGAGCACGGTGCCGGCGAAGGCGTGATCGTCGGCCAGCGCGCTGCACGAGACCGGCAACCGGAGCGCGTCCATCGGAGAAGCAACCTCCCTGCCCCCGTACTCGATTACGCTGCCGGCCTTGCCGGAACTCCGATTCCACACGGAGACGGCGTTTCCGGCACGTGCCATATTGCGGGCCATCGGGGTTCCCATGGTGCCCAGGCCCAGAAATCCGATCTCCACAGCAGAGTCCTTCCCATCGGGAAAGCGTTGTGTTCGCAGAATTCACCGTAACGCCGCCGACGCGGGCACCGGGGCCGCTCCACGGAAGTGGTACCACCGTGCCCGATCCGCGCGGCCGGGCCGAAACCCCTGGGCTCGGACAACTGCTACGTGCGCGACCCGTACCAGCCGACGATCACCGAGCGCGCCCCCGAACACTCCAACATCGTGCGTAACGGTCCACCCGTGCAGATCTGACGGTCGAGTTCCCGCTGCTGTACTCGCAAATCCCGGTCGTCGGGCACTCCGACGAGGATCTCGACGGGGGCGTTGCTGCGCTCGCCCTCCAGGAGGAGTTGCTCTTCGTGCACCGCGTGGACCGGGACGTCGTCGTTGCCCGCCGTGTCGCCGAGGATCAGTGCAACGTAATCCACTTCGTCCTCGTCGTCGTGACACACCACGAGGCGACTGGGACGAGACGCAGGCGACGACGGGCATTCGATCGTGAGGACATCGGAGAATCCGTAACTCTCGACCGGGCCGGTCTCGTGTCTTTCCGCCGCGAGGTTGACTCGTCGCGCCGTCCAACTGAAGAATCCGGTGTCGGGCTTGGCCATCGCTCGTTTGCCCTCCTCTGATAACTGCCTCGAGGGTTATTCGTCGCCGGAGCGCACAAGGACGGGTGCTGTCTGCGGGCGGGGCCCGGGCGCCGCACAGTGCCAGAGCGCAGCGGCATGTCGAGGCCTCACCTGCAGAGGGGCCTTCGGCAACGGCGCAGGTTCGAGCGCGTCGAACGACGACTCAGCGGGAGCGGCGCTTCTGACGCATGTTGGCCGCGAACTCCTTGGCCTTGCGTTGGTTCTCCGGCTTGGACGCTTCGCGCTTGATCACCTGGATTGCCTTGACGGCGACACCGCCTTTGATGACCCGGCTGAGCATTCCCATCGTGTGTCTCCTGTGGTCCGAACCCTCGGCCGGACATCGAACCAACCGATTGTTCCAACGGTACAGAGTCGATGCGGGCGGCGCGACCGGACGCGGTGCCGGAGGGCCCAACAATGCGCCGGGGCCTCTCCGGAGCGAACGGACCTGCGGCGGCCGAACCACAGAAGTTCCGTAATATCCAGGCCCGAAGGTCCCTGATCAGGCGACGATCGATACCTTGTGCATCGGCATCTTCGTACAGAGAATCACCGCATGGGGAACTTCGGGGTGCCCGCCGCCCTTTCGGACGACGAAATCGTCGAAGGCTTGCACTTCTGGCGGAACCGCCTACATCACTTCACCTCCGAAGCGGCTTCCGAAGGAGACAAGGACGCCGAAGAGGCTCGCACCGTCCTCGAGGAATTCACGCACGAGGCTCAGCGGCGCGGGCTGCTCTGACCGGCCGCATGCACTGTGCTGCTCGCTGGTCGGTGCGGTCTTCGCCCTTGCTGATCCTGCGCTGTCGATGCCGCGCTCCGATTCAGCTGGTTTCGGATTCTCGGCCCGCCCTTTGCGGCGTTACGCGAACCGCCACAGTCGGTTCCTCCGCGTCTGCCGGGTCGGACGGGGCCGTCGGGTCCACGACCAGCACGGGCACGGGACAGTGCGCGGTGAGGTATTCGGCCACGCTGCCCATCATCCGGGTCGTCATGCCACGGCCGCGTTTGCCGACGACCAGCACGTCCGCCCGATGGTTCTCCGCGTACCAGCGCAGGCACTGCCCGGCCGGACCGGCGAGGATCGCATAGCCCGTGGGGACATCTCCCGCAGCCGAGGCCGCATCGCTCAGGCGGTGCTTCGCCCGCTCGATCAGCGACGAGTCCGGATCGCTGGCGTCGTCGTAGGACACCACCGCAACCAATTCGAGGGTGCCACCGCTGCTGCCGAACAAGCGCAGCGCCGACGCCAGTGCGTGCTGGGCCTCCATGGAACCGTCATACCCGACCATCACGCGTAAACCGGACGCTTTCGCGGTGTCGGTGCCCCAGCTGCCGACAGGCGTCACCTCGACCGAGCGGGGGTTCCGTTCGATCCGCTCGTACGCGATGGGGACGAACAGCGGACCGAGGATGACCGCGATGAGCGTCCAGCGACCATCGTGTCCGCGACGCGCCATCCACAGGCCCGTGAGCAATCCGATGAGCACCCACACGACGAGAAAGACGGCAAAAACGGTCCAGTTCACGAATTTCTCCTCGAATACGTTGCGGCAGCCCGGCGAGTGCCGGCAGGGACAACGGTTACGGCGTCTCGTTCTCGGCCGGACCGGGCACCGGTGCCCGGCAGCCCGCCGGTTCCGAGCTCAGGCACGGCCGTCACGCTTCTGGTAGACATCCGGGATCCCGTCTCCGTCCTCGTCGAGCGTTTCGATCGCGGCGATCCGTTTGTAGGCGCGGTTGCGGGCGACGAGCACGACAGATGCGCACAGTGCGCTGAGCAACGATCCGCACAGGACGGCAACCTTGACGTGGTCCGCTGCCTCGGTGCCCGCGCCGTAGGCGAGGTCCCCGATGAGCAACGAGACCGTGAAGCCGATCCCCCCGAGCAGCGCGACACCGAACACATCCACCCAGCTGAGCTCCTCGTCCAGTTGCGCACGCGTGAACCGAGCGACCAGAAAGCTGACGCCGAAGATTCCGATCGCCTTACCGATCACGAGTCCGGCGATCACACCCACAGAAATGGGATCGGTGAGGGTGTTCGTCAAACCGGTCAGGCCTCCGACCGTGACGCCTGCGGCGAAGAACGCGAACACCGGGACGGCGACCCCGGCGGACAGGGGGCGGATTCGATGTTCGATGTGCTCGGCCACCGGCACGCGCTTTCCGGCGACCATCCGTGACACCGGGACCATGAAGCCGAGCAGTACACCCGCGACGGTGGCATGCACTCCCGATTCGTGGACGAGCCACCATGTGACGAGTGCCAGGGGAACCAGCACCCACCATGCTGTCACCCCGCGCTGCATCGCGAACCCGAAGGCCGCGAGCGGCAGCAGGGCAAGACCGAGGTAGAGCAGGCTCACGTCGTCGGTGTAGAAGACGGCGATCACGGTCACCGCCAGAAGGTCGTCGACGACCGCGAGCGTGAGCAGGAACGTTCGCAACGCCGTGGGCAGATGACTTCCGATCACAGCGAGGACGGCCACCGCGAACGCGATGTCGGTTGCTGTCGGCACCGCCCACCCGCTCAGGGCGCCGCCACCGCCGCCCATGTTTATTGCGACGAAGATCAACGCCGGGACCACCATGCCGCCGAGCGCGGCGGTGACGGGCATCGCGGCGCGGCGTAGGTCGCGCAAACTCCCCTCGATGAATTCACGCTTGAGTTCGACACCCACGACGAAGAAGAAGACGGCAAGCAATCCGTCCGCAGCCCACGTGCCCACCGACAGGTCAAGGTGGAGAGCCGAGGGGCCCACGGTCGTCTCTCGTAGCGCGTGGTAGGAGTCGGACCACCCTGAATTCGCCCAGATCAGCGCGGCCAGCGCCCCGAGCAGCAAGAGCACCCCGCCCACTGTTTCCCTGCGCAGAATCTCTGCCACGCGGCGGGATTCCTCCCAGGAACCGCGGGACAGAAAAGGCAGGCCGGAGAAGATGCTCGACATCACACGTCCTCAGGGGAGATCGCGGCCGACTGTCGTGCAAGGCGGCACCGGCCCCACCCGGAATTCACGGACGGGCCCCGCAATCCGGCAGACGGGGATAAAGACTCAACGCAACGGTACACACAGTCCTCCGGCTCGAGAGATAGTTCCTCACTCTGCCGACCAGACTTCCCGGCGCACCGCGAAGGACACTACCGCAAAGTTCTGGCATCATCTCTCGCGTGACGACGGAGCGGATCGAAGTGCAACGGACGATCAAGGCCGAACCTGCCGCGATTTTCTCGGTGTTGTGCGACCCCCAGGGGCATGTGGCGATCGATGGCTCGGGCATGTTGATGGACGCGGAAGGTGATGTGGTCACCGCGGCCGGAGACACCTTCGTCGTCCACATGGACCGGGAAGCACTCGGCGACATTCCGATGGGTGAATACGATGTCACCGTCACCATCAAGGACTTCGTGCCGGAGCGGGAACTCTCCTGGACCATCCTGGGGAAGGTTCGTCCGCAGATCGGGCACGTCTACGGATACCGAATCGAACCGGCCGACGACGGTTCCCTCGTGACCTCGTACTACGACTGGTCCGAAATCGACCCCACGTGGCGGGAGACCGGCATCTTCCCGGTGATCTCGGAGGCGACGCTGAAATCCACTCTCGGAATCCTCGCGCGCACCGTGGCGAGGGGATACCCGCGCTCCTCCCCCGGTCCAGGTCACGCGTCCGGGCCGGACACGATCTCGACATAACCGTCCGATCCGTTCACGCGGATACGCTGTCCGTCGCGGATCAGCCGGGTCGCGTGCTGCACGCCGACCACCGCCGGCACACCGTATTCCCTCGCGATCACCGCGCCGTGGGTCATCAGCCCGCCCACTTCCGTGACCAGCCCCTTGATCGACACGAACAGCGGGGTCCAACTCGGATCGGTGTACGCGGTGACGAGAATGTCGCCCGGCGCGAGATCGGCCCGTGCCATGTCCGAAACCACGCGAGCGCGTCCTTCCACAACTCCGGCGGAGACCGGCGTGCCGGGCACGGCGCCCTCCGGAACGTCTTCGCGCCGGTACTCCCCCGACAAGGCCTCGCCGTCCGACGTGAGCACCCGCGGCGGGGTGAGAGTTTCGTGGACCGCGAACGCTCGTCGCCGGTCGCGGACGAGGTCGTCGCATCTCCGGCGCGTGCGCACCACCCCGCGCAACTCGGCGTAGGTGAGGTAGAAGGTGTCGTCTTCCCGGTCCAGGACACCGTCCCGCACCAGTCGTGCAGCCTCTTTCGAGAGCGCCTGCTTGTACACGAAATAGCGGCTGACCATTCCGTACTTCGGATACTCGCGATATCCGGAGAAGGTGCGGAGGCGAGCGATCATGCGCTCGGTCTCGTCCGCCTTACGTGCGCCGTCCGGTAGGGCACGCAGGCGTTCGAGCACCTCGTGTGCTTTCGACTCGGCTGCACGCCGGCCGTCCTCGAAGCGCCGGTGCGCAGAGCCCGGCGTGAAATTGTCGATGTCGGCGACGATCACCGGGACGAGCGCAGTCGGACGTTCACGCCAACGCGGCCGGGTGATGTCGATTTCCCCCGCGCACCGCATCCCGTACCTGTCGAGAAACCCTTCGATGGCCGCCGCCGCCTCTCGGCCTCCCACGACGTTGCCCAGGTCGTCCAGGAAAGTGTCGTCGTCACACCCCGATTCTTCGACGCGGCGGAGGAACGCCACCGCATCCGGGTGCGGACGGATTGCGTCCGCGACGTCGAGGAGCGCCAGGCCCATCTCGGAGGTGACGTTGTGGGGAACGGATTGTGCGAGCGTGTCGGCCGCATCCTTCTCTCCGAGCCAGGTGTGGAGACGATCCGACAGCCAGCGGGCTGAATCCATCGCCGCCGTGATCACCTCGAGGCTTCGAGGCTCGAACAGGATGCGCCTCAACTCCTGAATGTCGGTTTCCACGAAATCGATGAGCGCTGTACCGCACTTCCCCCGGATGTCCTGCTTCAGAGTTGCGAGTGACCCTTCGGCATGCGCGATCAACTCGGTGACGATGTCGGGGCCCGCATCGATCAGGTCGGCGCCGATCGGGCGTTCTCCGGGCGCGCCGTCGCGGGCAGGCGGAACGACGCTTGTTCGAGCGACGAGTGTGCTGAGCGCGTCACCCAGGTGCGGGTCGGACGCCCCGAGAGCATCCACCAGCGACTCGCGGCTCGCGGGGGCCGACAATGCGGTGGTGACGTCGACGAACAACCGCCCACCGGCCGTGCGCATGGGCGCGAGACTCGTCAACTGCCATACCGAGATTCCCAGCGGCTTCATGGCGTCGGTCATCATCTGCTGGTGGCCGACCGAGACGTAGACGTGGTATTCGTCGTCGTCGGCCTCCGGGATCGGGAAAAGCGTGGTGATCGGCCGACTCTGGACGACGCTGAATTCACCGTCGGCAAAACACCATTCGATGTCCTGTGGGCACCCGAAGTGCGATTCGATCACGCGACCCGAATGTACGAGTCGAAGGATCCGGTCGTCGGACAACACCGCGTCGGACTGTCGTTCCCGGGCGATGTCCCGCAGTCGGGTGCCGCCTCCGGGAGCGGGTTCGGTGGCATGCCGTTTCACGGCGACGGTCGCGGTGATGTCGGTGCCCCGCACCCGATAGACGTCGGGGGTCACCCCGCCCGAAACCAAGGCCTCACCGAGACCGAAGGTGGCCTCGACGGAAGTGACCTTGCGATCGGACGTGAGCGGGTCCGCGGTGAACATCATCCCCGCCGCCTGTGGGAACACCATCCGCTGCACCACCACCGCCATCCGGACCGTCCGATGGTCGAAGCCCATCTGCGCGCGGTAGGCGACCGCGCGTTCGGTGAACAACGACGCCCAGCATCGTGTGACGGACCGAAGAACCGATTCGCGACCCACGACGTTCAGGAACGAATCCTGTTGACCGGCGAACGAAGCCGACGGGAGGTCCTCCGCGGTCGCACTGGATCGGATCGCCCACGCCTGCTGTTCACCGAATCGGACGAGTGCGCCGGCGATGTCCGTCGCGACATCGTTCGGCACGGGACGATCTTCGATCGCATCCCGGATCTGCGCGCTCAGTCGGCGCAGTTCGTCGCGGTCGTCCGCTGCAGTGGCGGACAACCGGTCCAGCAGTGCGTCGAGCGACGGCACCTCGTCGACGGCCCGCCGGAAGGCGTCCGTCGTGACACAGAACCCTGCGGGGACATGTATTCCGGGGATGCGGGTCAGTTCCCCCAGATTCGCCCCTTTGCCTCCGACCGTTCCGGCGTCCGTGCGATCGATATCTTCGAGGCTCAGCACATAACTCATTTCGCTCCCCTTTGCCCGCGCTACCGCTTCCTGTCGGCGAGTATGAGCCGAAAATTCGGTGCTCATGAGGTCCGGGGTTGCGGTATAACGTGAAAGGGGGGTGAGATTCGAATGTTCCGAGGAACGTGTCGTCCGGCCCGAGCGCTTGTTCCGCCGAATCCCGGCGCCTGCTCCGCTGCAAGATGCCACAATCGGCAAGTCGTCGACGTCCCTCATTTCGAACTCACCGGAGGAGAGACATGCACCGGAGACTCACCCGATCGATCGTCACCCCACTCGCTGCCGTCGCGGCCGCGTCACTGAGCGTGGGTGCGGCTCACGCCGGCCCGTGGAACTCCGTCGACTTGTTCCCGCCGAAGGACCCCGTTGAAACACCTTTCTGCAGCATCGATTACGTCGACCCCAACGACTTCGGTCGCTCCGACCGAAGTGATGTCACCGTGTCCTCGCCTGCGCCCGGACAAGTGCTTTTCACCTTCCACACCCGCTCGCAGTCTGCGGCGCCGTACACACAGAGAGCCCATGTGATCTGGGCAAACCTCGACACCGGTTTCAATGGCGGCGGCGAGGCAACGGCGCGTATCGAGGAGGGTGAAACCACCATCGAGTTGCCTGTCCAGATCACACAGCCGGGTCGGATCACGGCGGTCACCGGTGTCAGCAACGCCGCCGACGACGGGCAGAACCACACGTACTACGACTGCTCCACCGAATACACGGTGCCCTGACCCGCCACGCCGCCGTCCTGATACTTGATCAGGACGGCGGTGTCGATATCACGTCCGCGCGAGCGGCGGCCGTCACGTCGAAAGCCGTCTCGTCGAACGTCGCGAGTTCTTTCAGCATTCTGTTCGTCGACCAAGGCCAGTTGAAACTGTTGCGGCCGTTGACGTCGAAGAAGTAGCTCTGGCACCCGCCGGAGTTGTACACCGTGCCGGCGAGTCCCTCCTGGACGCGGGCGTTGAAGGAGTCCTGCGCGGACCGGCGGGGTTCCACCCGAGTCCATCCCTCCCGGCGAGCACGGGTCAACACCTGGACGACGTGGCCGAGTTGCGCTTCGAGGATCGTGAATGCTGAGGTGTGGCCGGTACCGAGCGACGGGCCGAGCAGCACGAACGCGTTCGGGAAACCGGCGACCGTGGTACCGAGATACGCCTGTGGACTGCCTTTCCAGTGGTCGTCGAGGCTACGGCCCTGCGCGTCGAAGATTCGGGTCGCGACCGGCATGTCGAGAATATGGAAGCCGGTACCGAAGATGATCGCGTCCACGGCGGTCTCGGTTCCGTCCGCCCCGACCACGACGTTGTCCCGGACCGACTCGACGGCAGTGGGGTGCACCTCGACGCCCGGTTGTGTCAACGCCCGGTAGTACTCGTTCGAGAACAGGAGGCGCTTGCAGCCCAGCGTGTGCCGAGGCGTCAGCGCCTCGCGTAACCGGGAGTCGCGCACCTGAAGTCGAAGCCATGCCTTGCCCAGTTGCTGAATCACCTTCATGATCCAGGGGTTTCGGAATCCGAGTCCGAGTGACTCCATAATCGCGTACTCGACGCGCCGGAGAGCGCCGTGCGCGCCCGGCACACGCCGGAGGACGGTGCGTTCGACTGCGCGCAAGGCGTAGTCGGGCTTGGGCAGCACCCACTGGGCGGTGCGCTGATACACGTGCAGGGCAGCGGTTTTCGGCTGAATCTCGGGGACGAACTGTACCGCCGAGGCGCCTGTGCCGACGACCGCCACTCGCTTTCCGGTGAGGTCGTATCGGTGGTTCCACCGCGAGGAGTGGAACACCTCGCCCGGGAACGTGTCGAGCCCGGGAATGTCGGGTACGAGGGGTTCGTTCCAGGGACCTGCCGCGGCGATGAGCGCGCCTGCCGTGATCACTCCGGCAGATGTGTCGATGATCCATCGGTGAGTCGGCTCGTCCCAACGGGCACGAAGCATCTCGGTACCGAACCGGACCCGGGGGAAGATCCGGTGCTCGCCGGCCACCCGCTCGACGTACCGACGTATTTCTTCCTGCCCGGCGAACAAGCGCGTCCACTCCCGATTCGGAGCGAACGAGTACGAATACAGGGCCGACGGGACGTCGCACGCACATCCGGGATATGTGTTGTCTCGCCACGTGCCCGCAACCGAGTCCCCCTTTTCCAGGAGAACGAAGTCGTCGATCCCGTGCTGCCGAAGTGCGACTGCTGCGCCGATACCGGAGATTCCGGCCCCCACGATCACGACTTCGTGGTACCTCATCGCCGTTCTCCCAGCGTGGCCGGATTCGGTACGACGAGGACCCGTCGTCGACCGAATGCTCCGGGCACGCTGCCTGCAATCGCCCCCGGAGCGAAGTGTGTGTAACTCGCCGTCATACGAAGAAGCTACCAGGTACCACGGTCGCGCCGGATACTTCGAATCCCGAGTCCCGCAAGGCGTCGCCGTGGCGACGATTCCTCAGGCCGCGTACGACGCCACCGGCGGCACGAGTGACGCGAGCACTGCGGGAGCCTGATGCACGCTGAAAAGAGGGATTCCTGCCTCACGCACCCGGTAGACGAGTTCGGCCTCCGCTGCGGAACATATCCCGTCGAGGACTTCTTCGGTCGCCACAGCACCCCAGACTTCACCCGTGGCCGGGAGTGCGCTCGTGGTCGTCCACCCGTGTTCCTCCGCCCAGTCCTGCACAGCGGCCCAGTGATCGGCGGCGGCAGAATCGGCGGGCGTACCCACCAGAACCAAGTGTTCCTGTCCAGCAGTCATCGGAACTCCACATCGTCTCGTTCGCGGTACCACGTTCCGGAAGCGGAGTGTCCGCTCGGACACCCTCCCGGGGTATCCCTATCGATACCGCGTCGAGCGCTTTGCCAAACCCGATCGGGGCGAGTTGTGTCGCTGCTAACAGCGGTGACAGCGCAGTCCGAGTCCGTGCCCACTCCGCAACAGTGCCCGTGCCCGTGCGGCGACGGGGTCATTGCGGGGTGGCGTCCCCCGCGCTCGTCGATCCCGATTCCACCAGTCGTGCTGCGATGTCCGCGAGTGCGATGTTGCTGTCCTGCGACAGCTTTCGCAGCAACTCGAAGGCGCGCACGGAGTCGACACCGAAGCGTTCCATGATCATGCCTTTGGCCTGGCCGATGACGTCGCGGCTCGCCAGCGCCGACGAGAACTGTTCGTGTCCACGTGCAGCGCTCAGCGCCATCGCCGCGTGCGCGGCCAGAACTTCGGTGATTGCCTCCGCGTCGGGACCGAACGCCGCCGGCATCGGGGAGAACAGGTTGAGGGCGCCCATCGATCCGTTGTCCAGGTACAGCTGAAACGACAGGGTGCTGAGCACACCCGCCCGCACCGCCTCGGCCGCGAATCGTGGCCACCGTGTTTCCGTCCGAAGATCGTCCGATCTCACGACCATGTTCTTCTGCGCAGCATCGAGGCAAGGTCCTTCGCCGAGTTTCTCCTGCACGGCGTCGAGTTCTTCCGGCAGCCTCGCCGTGGCAGCGAACGACTCCACGGTCCGCCCGCCGGTCACTGTGAGGATGTCGGCCCACTCGGCGTTCGGGACCAACTCGACCGCTGCGGCCGTAACTCCGCTCAAGGTGTCGGCGAGGCTACTGGGACGGAAGAACTCTCGAGCCAGTTCCGCCATCCGGCGAGCAAGATCCTGCGACTCGGGCAAGGAGTTCATGAACGTCCTCTTTTCGTCGGCCGCGCTCCGTACTACGAGGGTACGAACGTAGCGCCGACACTTCACCGGAACCGTCGGATGGACCGGCGGCATGGCGTCCGGGACCGGACGACCGGATCGACCCCGAAGAGAGTCGGCCCCTATCCGGCCCTGTCCGGTACCGAATCTCCGACCTGCCGTCGCGGTTGCAAGCGGGTGGCGCCCGCCAGGCCGATCACGAGGAAGCCGGCAGCGACGAAGAGCGACCACCTGGTGGCGTCCGCGAAACCGTCGGACAGCTCGTCGGCGGTCTCGGGACCGGCCGGACCCAGACGGCCGGTGTCGCCCTGATCGCGAATGGCCGGAATGGTGCTACCTGCCGAATCACGGGTAGCGTCCACCAACTCGGACTGCACTTGTGGCGGTAGCGGCCCCGTATCGAGGCGGTCTGTGAGGCTGTGTGCCAATCCCAGCGAGAGCACGGTCCCGAGGATGGCGGTACCCAGCGCCGCGCCGAGCTGCCGGGAAGTGCTCTGAATAGCGGATCCCTCCCCCGACTCCGACGTCGGGATGTCGACCAGCACGGTGCCGGTGAGCTGCGCCGACGCCAGCCCCAACTCCCTCGGCCGTCTGCTCGAGTGGCAAGGTCAGGTCGAATACGGCTCCCGGGTCGATGGCGCGGTTCCAGATCAGATCGATCAACTCCGGCAGGAAGCGCCGAACCGGCGCAGGCCCGCCGTGCAGATGCACGTCGGCGAAGAACAGTTCGTCGCCGGGCAGCGAGACGTCATGGGAGACACCCACAAAACCGATGTGCCCGCCCGGGCGGGTGGACCGGATCGCCTGCATCATCGACTGCTGCGTTCCGACCGCCTCGATCACGGAGTGCGCTCCCAGTCCGGACGTGAGGTCCTTGATCCTCGCGACACCCTCGTCCCCACGCTCCTCGACGATGTCGGTGGCTCCGAACCGGCGCGCCAACGCTTGGCGATCGGCGTGGCGGCTCATAGCGATAATCCGGTCCGCGCCGAGTTGTTTCGCCGCCAGAACGCCCAGCAAGCCGACCGCACCGTCCCCGACGACCGCGACCGTCTTGCCCGGCCCGGCTTCCGCGGCGACAGCGGCGAACCACCCGGTTCCGAGCACGTCCGACGCCGCGAGCAGCGAGGGAAGGAGATCCGCGTCGGGTCGGCCGGGTGTCGGGACCAGCGTTCCGTCGGCCAACGGGACGCGCGCGAACTCGGCCTGAGTCCCGAGCGCGCCCATCGGTACCGCGTGAACGCACCGTGACTGATAGCCGGCGCGGCAGATCTCGCACGTGTTGTCGGACGCGAAGAACGAACCCACGACGAAGTCCCCGACCGCGATGTTCGATACCGCGGCGCCGATCTCGGTGACCGTCCCGACGTATTCGTGGCCCATCGGCATGTGCTCTGCCGAGTCCGCACCGCGGTAGGGCCACAGATCCGAGCCGCAGATGCAGGTCGCGTCCAACCGGATGACCGCGTCGGTCGATTCGACGATCACCGGATCCGGACGATCCTCGATTCGCACCTCACCCGGTCGCTCGAGAACGACTCCGCGCATGTTGTCTCCTAGGTCGGCCGACGAGGCGCCATCCGAGCGCACCTCGACACCGGGTCCGCAGCCACCGTCGTGCGGCGTCAGCGGTCTCGATGTGCACCCCGCCCGGGTGCTGTGCTCTCTCAGCGTGCACCTTCCGGCCGCCGACGACACCGAATTGCTCACCCGAAGGTCACAGTACGAGCACTTGCGTCCGGGAATGTGCTCCCCGGCGAATTCCGACTGATCTGATGGACACCACGTGAGCTGCTGGACAAGGCGCCGGCCAGGGGTGCGATCCCCTCGCGGCGGCACGGCGAATCGGCCGAGTGAGGAGCAAGCATGCAGATCGTTCGCAACACGCTCGATACCGGCACGGGGCCGGAGGACTGGTTCACCGGCGACGTCTACATCGATCCGGTTGCCGCTGCACCGCCGCCCTCCCGGGTGTCGGCGGGTCTCGTGCACTTCATGCCCGGTGCCCGCACACACTGGCACCGGCACCCCCTCGGCCAGACGATCTTCGTCACGGAGGGCATCGGGTTGTGCCAGCGTCGAGGTGGTCCCGTCGAAGAGATAAAGCCGGGCGATCGCGTGTTGTTCGAAGCGGACGAGGAACACTGGCACGGGGCAGCACCGAACCGGCTGATGACTCACCTCGCCATCAACGAAACGGACGACGAGCACGATACGGTCCACTGGCTCGAGCCCGTCACCGACGAGGAGTACTTCGGAACGCCCCAAGAGGATTACGGGACAATCCCTGAGGCTTGACTTCACCAAATCAAGGGCTCACACTTGACCAATGTTCGTCCTGACCGTCGATCAACGAAGCAGCCGCCGGGACGTCGACCGGGTGTCGGAACTACTCACCGACCTGCGCGACCCGCGCCTGCTCCGCCCGTTCGACCGGACTGCCGGTGACGAAGTCCAGGCTGTCGCCGACAACGCCGGTGTCGTCGTCGACCTCGTTCTGGAGTTGCTCCGCCGAGAGCGCTGGAGCATCGGTGTCGGCATCGGACCCGTCGAAACGCCCTTGCCGAAACAGACCCGCGCAGGCCGTGGGCCGGCATTCGAATTCGCTCGCCGCGCCGTCGAACGCGCCAAGAATGCCGTCGGGCAGATCGCTGTCGACGGAGTCGATGCCGAGGCGGCAGCGGACGCCGATGCCGCCCTGACCCTGCTCGCCACTGTCGTCCTGCGGCGCTCGCCGCAGGGACACGACGCCGTGGCGCTCGCCCGCTCCGGTGCGACACAGGCACAGATCGCGGACGAACTCGGCATCACCAAGCAGGCGGTGTCCCAACGCCTGGCTGCGGCCGGATGGCGCGCCGAAACCGCGGGAATCACCCTCGTGCAGCGACTACTGGAAAAGGCTGATCGATGACCGTTCTCGCGCTGGTGTGCCTCGCCGTCGCAGTCGTTGCACCCGCGCTGTCCCTTCGGCCCGCACTCCCGGCCTGGGTCGGCGCGGCGGTGACGACCGCGGCGCTCGGCGGTGCCGCGCTGGCTGCGTCCGCGACCGCACCGGTACAGGGAGTCGCGTTGGCGGCGACCCTCGTCCTCACCACTCTGGCCGCCGTCACCGGTGGCGGACCGGCGGTGCTCGTCGCCTTCCGGGTCGCTCGTCGTCAGCCGGACGCCGGGCCGGACCCGGCTCCCCCACCCGGGCCGTTGCGCGGCGGCAGGGTGATCGGGGTGCTCGAGCGCGGGGCCGTCGCGGTATCGATCCTCGCCGGATGGCCCGAGGGCATCGCCGTCATCATGGCCGTGAAGGGCCTGGCGCGGTACCCGGAACTACGCGAACCGAACGCGTCCGAGCAGTTCATCATCGGTACCGCCACCAGCGTCCTGTGGGCATGCGCCGCGTGCGGAGTCGGGAACGCGCTCGTCACCTGACGCGGCAACCGCCCCCTACTGCTTCGGAACCTCTTCGCCGACTTCCTCTTCGAGCGACGGGACGAGCCCTTCCTGTGCGGGCTCGGGCGCCGGCAGGGCCGACGATCCGCCGACGTTCGACGGGCGTTCTCCCGCTGCGACCGGGACCGCGGGGTCGACGGGCTTACGCGCGACGGCCTCGGCTTCGGCGACGGCTTTCGCCACCACCGGGTCGGTCTTCATGTCGAACCAGTCACTGACCTCCGCCGAGTCGTCCTCGGGGCGCTGAAGATCCTCGTCGACCGCGCTCGGTTCGAACCGGAACACTCCGTCCTCGCCCTTGGCGCCGAGCGCACCTGCGAACCCCTTGAGGGCATCGCCGAAGTCGCTGGGCACGAGCCACACCTTGTTCGCGTCGCCCTGGGCCATCTGCGGGAGCGTCTGCAGGTACTGGTAGGCGAGCATTTCGGGCGTGGGCTTGCCGGCCTTGATCGCTGCGAAGACCTTCTCGATGGCCTTTGCCTCACCCTGCGCCTCGAGGTACTGCGCCGCCCGGTCGCCCTGGGCACGCAGGATCCGGGACTGCCGCTCGGCCTCTGCCTCGAGAATCGCGGCCTGCTTCGATCCCTCTGCCGAGAGGATGCGGGCCTGCTTGTCGCCCTCGGCGGTCTTGATCGCAGCTTCGCGGTGCCCTTCAGCCGTGAGGATCGTCGCGCGCTTCTCGCGGTCGGCTTTCATCTGCTTTTCCATCGACTCCTGGATCGACGGCGGCGGATCGATGCTCTTGAGCTCGACGCGCGCGACCCGCAGGCCCCAGCGCCCGGTCGCCTCGTCGAGGACGCCGCGAAGCTGCCCGTTGATCGAGTCCCGGGAGGTCAGGGTTTCTTCGAGGGTCATCCCGCCGACCACGTTGCGCAGTGTCGTGACGGTGAGCTGCTCGACGGCGGCGATGTAGTTGCTGATCTCGTACACCGCAGCCTGCGGGTTGGTGACCTGGAAGTAGACCACCGTGTCGATGCTCAGCGTGAGGTTGTCCTTGGTGATCACCGGCTGCGGCGGGAACGACACCACTCGTTCGCGCAGGTCGACTTTCGCGCGGATACGGTCGACGAACGGCACCAGGAACGTGAGCTGCCCCGACGCGGTCCGGAAATAGCGGCCCAGCCGTTCGATGACGGCGGCTTCTGCCTGCGGCACCAGGGCCACCGACTTCACCACCACGATCACGACCAGCACCACCAGGACGGCGAGCACGATCAACGCTTCCATAGGTCAGACACCCCTCCATACGACGGCTGTCGCGCCGTCGATCTGCATCACAGTCACGGTTGTTCCGGGTTCGTACACTTCGGTGACGTCGAGCGGCCGCGCCGTCCATACGTCCCCGTCGATCTTCACGCGACCCGCGTGCTCGCCCACCTGCTCGAGCACCAGGGCGTGTTTGCCGGGCAACGCCTCGACCCCCGTCGTCAGCGCCGGCGGGACGGAGTACCTGCGTCGCAGGATGGGCCGAACGCCGAGAAGCAACACGAGCGAGAACACCGCGAACACCACGGCGTCGATCCACACCGGCGCATCGGTCGCGGCGGACACCCCGGCAGTGCCCAAGGCAGCGCCGCCGAGCATCAAAAGCACGAAGTCACCGGTGAGTGCTTCCGCCGCCGCCAGAGCCACGCCGGCAATCAGCCATATCAGAGCCGCCACAAAGACCATCGAACCATAATTCGGACATCCCGGCAGAGACGCAGGTCACAGGCTTGCGGAGCGGTTCTCACGGACACACCCACCGTGGCGGGCGCAATGACCGAGCACGTCGGCGGACTGTCCGTGATCATGGAAAGTGACGGGCTCGGGGCACCCAGCCCCGCCTTCCCCCAGATCGGAGAGGCCACGATGAACACCCCCACGAGTTCACTGAGCGATGAGGACCTGGAGTTCCTCCGGCGTCCCCTGCACGGATTCGTCAGTGTGGCGGCAGGACCGGTCCCGCCGCAGCCCCGGCCGGTCTGGTTCGAGGCCACCGACGCGGGCACCGTCGACCTGTTCACCGCCCCGGATTCCCTGAAGGTCCGGCGCCTGCGGCGCGACCCGCGCGTGTCGATCGTGGTGGCCGCCCCGGTCGGTGAACGTGAACGCTGGGTATCGGTCGCGGGCAACGCCACGATCGAATCGGACGGAGCACACGAGTTGTGTTCCCGTCTCGCCGCGCGCTATTGGGATCTCGACGACCCGGTGCGTGCCGCCGATCTCGCCGGAATCCTCGCCGAAGATCAGGTCCGCATCGTCATCCACCCGGAGAGACCGTGCACCGGTACATGTACTGAGCGCGGCGCTCAGTCGCCGTCGTCGGGTTCGGTGACGAAGTCCACGAGTCGCTCGACGGCGCCGATCAGCGGGGCCTCGAGATCCCGGAACGACGACACCGAGTTGTAGACCCGGCGCCAGCCCTCCTGCGGGGTTCCCCACCCGAGTTCGCGGCAGACGCCGGTCTTCCAATCCTGCCCGCGGGGAATCGTCGGCCAGGCGTCGATGCCGACGACCTTGGGCCGCACCGCTTCCCACACGTCGATGTACGGGTGGCCGGTGACCATGACATGGGGGCCGAGGTTCGCGGTGAGCCGCTCCTCCTTCGACCCGGTGACGAGGTGATCGGCAAGGACACCGACCCGCCGTCCCGGACCGGGCCGGAAATCGGCGAGGCGCTCCGCGAGGTTGTCGAGGCCTTCGAGTTGTTCGACGACGACCCCCTCCACACGAAGATCGTGGCCCCACACCTGTTCGACCAGAGCCGCGTCGTGCACGCCCTCGACCCAGATGCGGCTGCCGCGAGCGACCCGCGCCCGGAGTCCCTCGACCCTTGTCGAACCGGAGGCCGAGCGGGCCGGTGCCTGTGCGACCGGCCGCGCCTTGGGTCGGACGAGGGTCACAGGCGCACCGTCGATCAGGAACGCGGCAGGCCTCATCGCGAACAGGCGGGTCCGGCGCTGTCCGTCCTCGAGGCGCACGAAGTCGCCGTCGTAGGTGCGTTCGATGCCGACGATCGCACCGCACCACCCCGACGCGGCGTCTTCGACCACGAGATCCTTCTCGGCCTCGAGTTCCGGGACGGCCTGCTTTCGCTTGCGGTTGTGTCCGGCAAAGATGTCGCCGTAGCTATCGCGTGGACTCACGCCGGTCAACGTTAAGACAACGGCAGCGGCATGCGGTCGTCGCCACGCCGGGCGGCAGCGCGTCCTATGCTCGTTCCGTGAGTTCCCCGAGCCAGAGCCTGACGCTGTGGGCCGGCGCATGGCTCTCCGGCCATGCAGCGCCCGACGAGGTCATCGATGCCCTGTACGAGTGGGCGCCGATGCACCTCGTCGTTGCCGCCGACCCGGATGCGCAACACCGCGCCGGCCTGACCGGCCAGGACCCCGAAGACGGTGCCGCCGGACTGCTCACGGTGATCCGGCGGGTCGATCCTGCCGGGGGCGCGGGTATCCGGCTGGTGCTGCCGTCTCCGGGCGATGTGCGCGGCCTGCCCGCCGGCGTTGCCTTCTCCGCAGCGGCAACGGCCGCCGGCGAGGGAGTGCTCGTCGGAGCGCCGGGAACGCCCGGACTCGGCCTTGTCCCGACCGTCGAAGGACCCGACGTACTCCGCTGGACCGTGTTCGCCGTACCGGTGGTGCCCGAACTCACCGATCTTCCCGGTCTCGGGGAAGCCGAATTCACCATGCGCGAAGCGGTGCGTGACGCCGCCTCGACGCTCGCCGGTATCCGCACGGTCGGTGACGACGCGCGCAGCACCGACCCACGTGCCGAGATCGCCGCGGAAATCGCCGAACTGGCCCGTCACCGGTACCCCGACACCATTCCGCAGCGTGCCGTGCGCATCCTCGACTCCGCCGGTCAGGTCGCGGCGATCCTCACCGTCGCCGGGCGCGGGGGTGGTCTGCGCGCTGCCACGGCGACTGCCACCGCGG
This sequence comes from Rhodococcus sp. NPDC019050, assembly GCF_055664235.1. Lineage (NCBI taxonomy): Bacteria > Bacillati > Actinomycetota > Actinomycetes > Mycobacteriales > Nocardiaceae > Rhodococcus > Rhodococcus sp. NPDC019050. Next base: position 58,594 of record NZ_JBVOON010000014.1, read on the forward strand.
CGCGCGAGGACGCATTGCGTCCGTTGTGGACGGCTGTGAGAAACGCGCGGGTCGGAGCGGTCGACGCGGCTCTGCACGCTGCCCGGCACAACTGACGGTTCCTCGCGGACGCGCTTCCCGACAACCCGGACCATCCGAACGAGACCGACAAGCCTGCGTACCCCCGACTGTTAACCTGCCCGCCGCCGTTCCTTACGACGAGTAGACCCTGCCATTCAATCCGGCCACCCACGCTGTGTCCCGACGGAACGTTGTTCCGGAACCGTTGGAACATCGAGTGGCAAGGGATGAATCTTGGATCCGATCGAGGTGGCCGGGACGTTCAACGTCCGCTGTTGTGGGACCGGGCATCGCTCCCGGCGTTCTGTTCCGCTCCGCGGCGCTCGACCACCTCACCGAGCACGGCCGGAAAGCACTGCACGCGCGGGGAATCACCACCGTGATCGATCTGCGGGATCCCACCGAACGCGCCACCGCCGAGGCGATCCGCTGGAAGGTGGTCCACAATCCTCTCTTCGACCCGCGGGTCGGGCCTCCCCGGTCGGGTGACATCGTCGCGATCTACCGCGCACTACTCGACGAGCGGAGCGACGCGCTCCTCGACGCACTGCGTGCACTCGCCGCCTCCCCCGGACCGGCCCTGGTGCACTGCGCCGTCGGCAAGGACCGCACGGGGTTGGTGGTCGCCCTCGCCCTCGCCGCGATCGGCGTTCCGGATGCCGTCATCGTCGACGACTATGCCCGCTCCGGCGCGCAGGTCCGTCCGCACCGGGAGACTCCGGTTCACGAGACGTTGCGGCGACTGATGCTCGCACCCGAGGAGTATGCCCGCGCCCTCGAACTGCATCTGGACTCACCTCCCGCGGCGATGGCCGCCACTCTCGAGTACCTTCGGGACCGATACGGCACGGTGCACAGCTATCTCCACAACCACGGCTTCACCTCGGGCGATCTCGCCGCATTACGGAGGCGACTCCTCGCGGACGCGCCCGGTGGCGACAGCACCGAACTCACCGTGCTTCACGTGAGCGATGTGCACGCCACCGCCGGCGAGCCGCTCTTCCCGGACGTCGACGGTATCGAGCGGCTCCGCCGCGTCGCCGACCATGTCGAATCCTCGCTGCTCCGACCGGATATCGTCGTCGTCACCGGCGATCTGGCGCAGCACGGCGCGGCGTCGACCTACCCGGCACTCGCCGGTGCACTCGAAGACCTGTGTATGCGCCTCGGGTGCCCCGCGGTCGTCGTGCCGGGCAATCACGACGCGCCGGCGGCTTTCGCATCGGTGTTCGGCCGGCATCCCGTCGAACACGTGCGTGGTTTCCGCGTGATCGGGCTCGACAGCTCCGCGGGCCGGCTCTCGCGCGACGAGCTGGACCGTTTGCGCCGCGAACTGGAGTCGCCCGCGCCGAACGGCACGGTTCTGGCTCTGCACCATCCACCGATCCCGTCACCTGCGGCCGCACTCGCCGGACGCGAACTGGTTGCCTCCGAACAACTCGCGGCGGTGATCCGCGGATCCGACGTCGTCGCGATCCTCGCCGGCCACTTCCACCATCCGATGAGCGGAATGTTCGCCGGAATCTCGCTGTGGGTGAGCGGTTCGCTCGCCTACCTGCAGGACGTCGGGACACCCGCCGGCACCGTAGTCGGGCTCGACTCGCCGGGCTATTCGCTCGTGCGCTGCTCGCGGCACGGCGTCAGTGCACTTCCCCTCTCGCTCCACACCCCCGAGGTGTTGTTTCGGTCGAGCCCCACGCTCACCGTCGCCGCGCCCTGAACCCGACCCTCTCACTCCCCCGATCAGGAGAAAAGTTCGTGACATCACTGCCCCGTCTCGTCTCGGTCGCCGCATTCGGCACCCTTACCGCCCTCACGCTCGCCGCGTGTTCCGAGCCCGCCGCGTCCGATTCGGCGTCCGCCGGTACCTCCCCAGCGGCCGAGGACCGGACGCTGACGGTCTACACCTCCGAGCCCCAGGCCAAGATCGATGCCCTCACCGCCGCGTTCACCGAGGAAACCGGCATCGCCGTCGAGGTGTTCCGGGCCGGCACGGGCGATTTGACCGCACGCATCGAGGCCGAACGCGCCACCGGCCGCATCAACGCCGACGTGCTGCTCGCCGCCGACGCCCCGACCTTCGAGGGCTACAAGGACGACGGCCTGTTGCAGCAGTACACCCCCGCCGACGTGAATGCGCTCGACCCCGACGTCGTCGACCCCGAGGGCTACTACGTGGGCACCCGGATCATCCCGACCGTGATCGCCTACAACACCACAGCGATCGATGCGCCCCCGACCGCATGGCAGGATCTGGCCGACCCGCAGTACCTCGGCAAGATCACGCTGCCGAATCCCGACGTATCCGGAGCGGCTGCGTACAACACCGCGGTGTGGCTGAACACCCCCGAACTCGGGGAACGGTGGCTCGAGTCGCTGGCGTCGAACGAACCGGCGGTCGCCGAGAGCAACGGTCCGGTCGGTCAGGCGGTCGCCTCCGGAACTCAGCCGGTGGGCATCGTGGTCGACTACCTGGTCCGTGAACTCGCTGCGAAGGGATCACCGATCGCGTTGTCGTACCCGACCGACGGCGTTCCGTACATCTCGCAGCCGGCGGGAATCTTCACCGATTCCGACAGCACCGAGGCAGCCCGGAAGTTCGTGGACTTCCTCGTCGGCAAGCGAGGCCAGAAAATGGCCGTCGAGCAGCAGTACCTGCCGGTGCGTGGCGACGTCGGTACCCCGGAGGGTGCGCCGGTGCTGTCCGAAATCGCCCTCCTGAACCCGGATCTGCAGCAGATCACGAAGATCCAGAACGAGGCCGTCGAGAAGTTCAATGACCTCGTCGGCTGACACGCTCCCTTCGCCCGTCGCCCGGATCCCGTCCGGGCGGCGGCCCGATCCGGTCCTCGGCCTGCGGGTCGCGCTCTGGGTGTTCGTCACCGTCCTGATCGTCGCGCCGCTCGCGACGGTCGTGTCGCTCGGCGCGGGCGGCAACCACATCGGGCAGTTGATCGACGACGACATCGCCGGCGCCGCCGCCAACAGCATCGTCTCGGCGGGCCTGTCCGCGCTGTTCGCCGTGGCCCTCGCCACCGTCATGGCGTTGCTGCTCGACCGCACCGACCTTCCCGGTCGCCTCATTCTCCGCCTGATCCTGTTGTCGCCGTTGTTGATTCCTCCGTTCGTCGGAGCAATCGCCTGGACCGGATTGCTGGGTCCGAGCGGCATGGTGAACCAGTTCTGGTCCGAGCACTTCGGCGGTCCGCTGTGGAACATCTACGGCGGCGACGGAGTGGTGTTCCTGCTGACGGTGCATTCGTATCCGATGGCGTATCTCATCATCGCCTCGGCGCTGAAGAAGGTACCCGGCGACCTCGAGCAGGTCGCACGGATCGGCGGCGCCTCACCGTTGCGCGCGATGCGCACCGTGACCTTGCCGCTACTCCGCCCGGCACTGCTGGCCGCCTTCACCCTCACTGCGGTGTCCAACCTCGCCGACTTCGGTATCCCCGCGCTGGTAGGGCTACCCGAGCGGTACACGACTCTGTCCACGATGGTCTACCGCTACATCCAGTCGGGAACCGTCGACCGGCCCCTCGAGGTCGTGTCCACGATCGGAATCGCGTTGCTGCTGCTGGCGGTGCTCGCGGTGGTCGCCGACCGACGACTGTCCCGGCGCCACCGGCAACTCGACGGACCGGTCACGGCGCCGCAGGTCCTCCCCCTCGCCGCCGCCCGGATTCCGTCCGGTGCCGTGGCGTGGATCGTCGGGTTGTCCCTTACGGCGCTTCCGATCCTTGCACTCGCCGGGCAGGCGCTGCTCCCCGCGCCGGGCGTCCCCCTGACATGGGACAATCTCACTCTCGACAGCAACGTGGCTGCTGTCACCGCCCCGGGGACCGTCGTGGGCGTCCGGAACTCGGTCGTGCTCGCGGTCGGCGCCGGGATCGTCTGCGCCGTAGCCGGACTCGCAATCGGGGTGCTCACCACCCGCACCCGATCCCGGGACAACGCGGGCCTGGACCTTTTGGCGATGCTGCCTCAGGCGATTCCCGGCCTGGTCATCGCTGTGGGTTGGCTGATCGTCGGTCGCTACACCGGCCTGTTCGATACCCGCTGGGTGATCCTGTGCGCGTACGTCACCGCGTTCCTCGCGATCGTCGTGCAGGCGGTGCGGGCGCCGTTGTCGACGACACCCACATCACTCGAAGAGGCCGCCCGCTCGTCCGGGGCTTCCCACCTGCGCTCTCTGCGCGACGTGCCCTGGGCGATGACCGTGCCCGCCGCCGTGACCGGCGGTGTGCTGGTGGCGCTGACGGCGGTTCGCGAGCTGACCATGTCGGTGCTGCTCGTCGCACCTGGAACCCAGACCCTCGGAGTGTCGATCTTCAACCTGCAGCAGGCCGGCGACTACAACGCCGCGTCCGCACTGTCCCTGCTCGTCGCGCTGGTCGGCATCGCAGCCCTCGGTCTCGTCGCCGGCACCCGCGCAGCACGCTGAGCCCCCACTACAGCGACCCCCTTCACAGATCGGAAGTTCCCACCATGTCAGCGATCACCCTCACCGGGGTCGACCTGCACTATCCCGACGGCACCGCCGGGTTGTCCGGCATCGACCTGGATGTACGCGACGGCGAGTTCATCGCGCTGGTCGGCCCCTCGGGATCGGGCAAGACCACCCTGCTGTGTACCGTTGCCGGATTCCTCGACCCAACCGCCGGCACCGTGCGCCTCGGCGATGAGGTCGTCGCCGACGGCAGACGCAGCATCCCACCCGAGAAACGACGCCTGGGAATGGTGTTCCAGCAGCACGCGATCTGGCCGCACCGCAGTGTGGGACGCAACGTCGCCTACCCGCTCGAGGTCGCGAAGATGCCTCGCGCCCGGCGCGCCGCGCGCGTCGCCGAGGTTCTCGAACTGGTGGGCCTGCCCGGGGTGGAGAAGCGCGACCCGGCGACACTGTCGGGCGGGCAGCGTCAGCGCGTCGCACTGGCCCGGGCGCTCGCGGGTCAGCCCTGCGCCTTGTTGCTCGACGAAGCGTTGTCCGCGCTGGACGAGCCGTTGCGAGACCGACTACGTCTGGAACTGCGAACGCTCACCAGGTCGCAGAATCTGACGGTCGTGCACGTCACCCATGATCGGGCCGAGGCGCTCGCGCTGGCCGACCGGGTGGTGGTGCTCGATCACGGACGCATCCAGCAGGTGGGGACACCGGAGGATCTCGTCCGGCGACCGGACACGGCATTCGTCGCCAAATTTCTCTCGGACGCGAACCTCCTGCCCGGTACGGTGACGCCCCGCGGTTTCAGGAGTGACGACGGAGTCGTCGAAGTCGGGCGAGACCTGCTGCCGCACATACCTTCCGGCGGCGGCACGATCGCCGTGCTACCCGAGGATCTGGCGCTGACCTCGCCGGAGGACGCGGGGACCGCGCAGGGCATCGTGTTGTCGTCACTGTACGGGCGGGATGCGAGCGACGTCGTCGTCTCGTGCCGCGGTGTCGACTTCCGCTGTGCGGTGCGCGGCCCACGACCGGTGGTCGGCGACCGGGTGGGGTTGACGATCCGGCGGGCGCTGTTCTACCCCGCACCGACCGCGGCCGACGTGGCCGCTCGCGGCGCCGCGGCCCTTGCGGGAGCAAGCCGATGAGGCCGGCAACGCGGTTGGCGCTGGTGCGTCACGGCCGGACCGACTGGAACCGGCGGGGCCTGTTGCAAGGCAGCAGCGACATCCCGCTCGACGACGCCGGGACGGCAACAGGCCCGCGACGCTGCGCGGATGCTCGCCCGTGACGAATGGGATTCGGTCGTCACCTCCCCGCTGGCGCGGGCCGTGGGCACCGGTCGCATCATCGCCGCGCACCTCGGAATCGGCGTTGCGGGCACCGTCGCCGACCTGGCCGAACGTAGCTACGGCGCCGCCGAGGGACTGTCCCGAGCCGAAGCCGATGCGCTGTGGCCGGGAGAGGATTCTCCCGGGTCGGAATCGCTCGGCTCGGTCTCGTCGCGAGGTCGACGAGCCCTCGACACCATCGTCTCGATGCACCCCGGATGCCGGATCGTGGTGGTCGCGCACGGAGCGCTCCTGCGCGCGGTCCTCGGCGACCTGACCGACGTTCCGGTCCCACGCATCGTCAACGGCGCGATCAGCGAGGTCGAGTGGACAGGACGGTGGCACGTGCGCTCGGTCAACCGCATCACATCGCACGCTGCGCCGTGAGCAGCAGGTACTCCCAATCCATCGCCCCGCCGCCCAGGTCGTACCGTCGTGCGAGGTCCGCGAGATCGCGATCGAGTGCGGCCACCTTCTCCGGGTCGTCGGCGATCCCACGATAGACGGCGATGGTCGGACCGTAGTTCGCCTTGAAGAAGTCACGGAAGTCTTCGCCGGTCGCGAACCGGTCGACGCGCAACGACTCCGTGCGGGCCCGCACGTCGCCGACACGGGTTCCCAGCAGTGCCCGCACATGGCTTTCGTCGCCCCACAGCGGTGGTGGTTGCGCTCCGGGCGGCGGAGCGGGTGCGTACGGCTTCATGGCCGCGAACATCCGGCCGATGAATCCATCGGGTGTCCAGCTCAGCAACCCGATCCGGCCTCCCGGCCGGGTGACGCGCACGAGTTCGTCTGCCGCCACCTGGTGGTGCGGCGCGAACATCACCCCGACGCACGAGAGCGTCACATCGGCACTCGCATCGTCGAAGGGTAGGGCTTCCGCGTCGGCTTCCTGCCAGGTCACAGCGGCGCCGGCACTCTCGGCGTCGCGTCGGCCGGCGTCGAAGAGTTCGGGAGTCAGGTCGGTCGCCACCACGTCGGCGCCGGCCAGTGCTGCGGGAATTGCGGCGTTACCCGCCCCTGCCGCGATGTCGAGCACCCGGTCGCCGGGCCCGACCCGGCAGGCCGAGACCAGGGCCTTTCCGATCGACGGAATCACCTCTGTCGCCACGGCCGGGTAGTTGCCGAGCGCCCACATGGCCCGGTGCTTCGATTTGAGGGCGCGGTCGATGTCGAGCGTGGTGCTGGATTCGGTCATCACAGATTTCCTTCCAGGACCCGTCCCGGTCCGCCGTGCGACAGATCTCCGGGCGCACACCAACGGTATGAACTCCGCCGGATCGCTTCCAGTTCGGAATCTGTACTTGCTCGGGGGCCTACCATTCGAAGCATGGGCTCGCCCTACCACCAATTCTGTCCCGTCGCGAAAGCGATGGAACTCTTCGACGAGCGGTGGACTCTCCTGCTGGTTCGCGAACTCGTGCTGGGAAGCGAACGGTTCAACGATCTGCGTCGCGGCCTTCCCCGGATGTCACCGTCGCTGCTGTCCACCCGGCTGCACCAGTTGACGGTCGCCGGGATCGTGCAGCGGATCACCGAGGGATCGGAGGTCCGTTACGTGCTCACACCTGCCGGCCGCGATCTCGAACCGGTGTTGGTGGCGCTCGGCACGTGGGGATCGCGATGGACGGGGCGACTCGGCGACGAAGATCTCGACCCGAAATTGCTGATGTGGGACATGCATCGCAACGTCGACCACACCACCGTTCCGGATTCCCGTGTGGTCGTGCATTTCGTCTTCACGGGTGCTCCGCGGGGGTCGCGGCGGTGGTGGCTGGTGATCACCGCCGACGAGGTCGACGTGTGCGACGTGGATCCGGGCTTCGAGGTGTCGGTGACCGTCACCGCGGGTCTGCGGGCGCTCACCGAGATCTGGCGAGGTGAGCGCGGCTGGCCCGACGCGCTGCGCAACGGGGCGGTTGCGGTCGACGGCCCGGTGGGGTTGCGTCGTTCCCTCCCGGACTGGTTCGTCTCCCCCCTCGTCGGCGCGAAGCAGCAACGATAGGACCGGCGCGGGAGGACGACCCCGGCTCAGCGCGCGGCGGGTGCGGGACGGGAGGGGCGTGCCGGAGGTTCGCAACACCCGATTGCGCACAACGCGCCGTTGCATCCCACTCCGAATTCCGGTTCGGTACCGCGCCGGTGCGGGGTCGCGGTGCCGAGGCGTTCCTGCACGAGTTCCCGGACCATCTGCGCGAATCGTGGATCCGTGCCGGCGGTCGCGGCGCGCACGAACGCCATGCCCAGTTCGGCGGCACGGTCGCGCGCTTCGGTGTCGAGATCCCAGACGACCTCGAGATGGTCGGAGACGAATCCGACCGGAACGACGACGACCGAGGTCACCCCGCGGTCGTGCAGGGTGTCGAGGTGATCGACGATGTCGGGTTCGAGCCACGGCACCTGTGGCGGTCCCGAACGCGACTGCCACACCAGGTCGTAGTCGTCGATGCCGAGCGCACCTGCAACCAGGCGCGCGGCCTCTGCCACCTGACGGCTGTAGAGGTGACCGCCCGCATCCGGTGGGCCTCCGGTCGCGTCGGCTGCCGTCGGGACGGAATGCGCGGTGAAGACGACCCGCGCCGGAGCCGCGTCGGCAGGCAGTTCGGACAGCGCCGCGCGCACGGCATCCGCGACGGCGTCGAGGAACAACGGGTGGTCGTAGAACTGCCGCAGTTTGGTCAGGTCGGGTGCGTTCTCGACGACGTCCCGGGCCCGCCGGATGTCCTCGTGGTACTGCCGGCATCCGGAATAACCGCCCCATGCCGAGGTGGCGAACACCAGGGCGTTGCGGATTCCGTCGTCGCGCATGGTGGCGACGGTGTCCTCGACCATCGGGTGCCAGTTGCGGTTGCCGAAGTAGATCGGCAGGTCGATGCCGTGCGCGTCGAACTCCGCCCGTACCGCGTCGATGAGATCACGGTTGAGCGCATTGATCGGTGATACACCCCCGAAGTGCAGGTAGTGCTCCGCGACAGCGTCGAGACGTTCGGGCGGGATGCCGCGGCCGCGGGTGACGTTCTCGAGGAACGGCCGTACGTCGTCGGGGCCTTCCGGCCCGCCGAACGACAGCACCATCACTGCGTCGAACGGTTCGGGGGTGTTCACCATGCGAGTGCTCTCCTGACCTGTCAGGCGCCGAGGCCGACCTGGGAATGGAAACCACCGTCGACGTAGACGATCGACCCGGTCGTGCGGGGCAGCCAATCGGACAGTACCGCGCACACGGTCTTCGCGACCGGGGTCGGGTCGTCGACGTCCCATCCGATCGGCGATGCCGCCGACCAACCCTCGTTGAGGCGGTTCATCTCGGCACCCGGTCCGGTCGCGTCACCGGCGATGGCCTTCGCGGCCAGCGTCTTGATCGGGCCTGCCGCGACGAGGTTGGAGCGGATGCCACGCGGTCCGACCTCCTTCGCGACATACCGGTTGACGGACTCGAGCGTCGCCTTGGAGACACCCATCCAGTTGTAGAACGGCATCGCGCGGGAGGGATCGAAGTCCATGCCGACGATGGAGCCGCCCTCGTTCATCACCGGCAGCACGGCCTTGGCGAGCGCGCCGTACGAATACGCGGACACTTCGAGGGCGACGGCGACGTCGGTCCACGGAGCATCGAGGAAGGGGCTTCCCAGGCACGAGCGCGGCGCGAACCCGATCGAGTGGACGACGCCGTCGATCCCCTCGGGCGCGAGCTCACGCAGTTTGTCCGCGAGGCCCTCGAGGTGCTCGGTGTTCTGGACATCGAGTTCGATCGCCGGCGGCACCGGCTGCGGCAGGCGCTGCGCGATCCGGTCGATCAGTCGCAGCCGGTCGAAGCCGGTGATGATGATCTTCGCGCCCTGTTCCTGTGCCGCTCTGGCGGTGTGGAACGCGATGGAGGCATCGGTGATGATGCCGGTGACGAGAATGGTCTTGCCCTCGAGCAGTCCGCCCATGAGTGTGTCGATCCTCCAGTGAGATTCGGATGTGGTTCGGGTGTGGCGGCGGGGTCAGTGACCCATACCCATGCCTCCGTCGACGGGGATGACCGCGCCCGAGACGTATGCGGAGTCGTCGGAGGCGAGGAAGCTCACCACGCCCGCGACATCCTCGGGCTTGCCGAGACGCTGCAGCGGGATGAACTTCTTCGCCGTCTCGCGCAGATCGTCGGACAGATCCGCGGTCATGTCCGTCTCGATGAAACCGGGCGCGACCACGTTGGCGGTGATCGATCGGGAACCGAGTTCGCGTGTCACCGACCGGGCGAGACCGATCACGCCGGCCTTCGAGGATGCGTAGTTGGCCTGTCCTGCCTGGCCGGCCAGTCCGACGACCGATCCGAGGAAGATCATCCGTCCCCACCGTGCGCGCAGCATCGCCCGGTTGGCGCGCTTGGCGCACCGGAACGCGCCGGTGAGATTGGCGTCGACGACGTTGGTGAACTGGTCTTCGGTCATGCGCATCAGCAGCGTGTCGTCGGTGGTGCCGGCGTTGGCGACCAGAACCTCGACGGGTCCCTGGTGTGCTTCGACCTCGGTGAACGCGCGATCGACGGACTCGGTGTCGGTGACATCGCAGACGACACCGAACAGGCCCTCGGGCACACCGGAACCGCGGTGCGTGACGGCGACCTTGTGTCCGTCGGCCTGCAGTCGTCGGGCCACGGCAAGTCCGATGCCGCGGTTTCCTCCGGTGACGAGGACGGACCGGGGGGTGGCAGCGGGGCGCGCGGCTGAGCTGGTTGCGTCATTCATGGCGACAAACCTATCTGGTGGTGGATCGCACACGGAGCGGGCTCCGTGAGCAGCGACAAGAAGGATCAGGGCAGGCGCTGGCGGAGCACCATCGCGGAGAGAAGACCCGCTGCGACGGAGAGCGCACCGAGCATCAGCCACGGGCGACTGGCGTCGCCGCGAGTGGTTTCGAAGCCGATCTGCTCCTCGAGCGTGTTGTAGGCGTCCTCGAGTTCCTCGAGACTCGACGCGGTGAAGAAACTGCCGCCGGAGAGGTTGGCGATCTCCTTGAGGGAGGGGTCGTCGACGGGCACGGGGATCCGTTCGTCCTCGATGGTGACCGTTCCCGTCGCGGTGCCGAAGGAGATGGTGGAGACCGGGATGCCCTTCTCTGCCGCCTGCCGGGCCGCGGTGAAACCGCCCCGCGGGTCGTCGGGACTCTCGGGCACCGTCTGCTTGCCGTCCGACAGCAGCACGATCCGGGCGGGCGGCGCCTGATCGCTGCCGCCGAGCACCGCCGACAGGGTGTCGATGGACTGCATCGCGGTGAAGATCGCTTCGCCGGTGGCGGTGCGCTCGCTCAACTGGAGATGGTCGATGGCCGTCTTGGTCGCCTCGCGGTTGGTCGTCGGCGACACCAGCACCGACGCGGTACCGGAGAACGCAACGAGCCCGAGGTTGATACCGGGGGTCAGATCGTCGGCGAACTGCTTCGCCGCCTCCTGAGCGGCAGCGAGCCGGGACGGTGCGACATCGGTGGCCTCCATGGACAGCGACACGTCGATCACCGCGACGACCGTCGCGCGGTTGCGCGGCACCCGTTGCTCGGCCGTGGGTCCGGCGAGGGCGACCGTGAGGAAGACCAGGCCGGCGAGCAGCAGCGCGACCGGAATGTGGCGGGCGCGACCGGGCCGGTCGGGAGCGACCTTCTCGAGGAGTTCGAAGTTGGTGAACCGGAGGGTGTGGGAGAGCCTGCGGCGCTGCACCAGCACGTAGCCGACGCCGAGTGCGGCCACCACGACCAGGAACAGCAACCACCACGGTGAGGTGAATCCGGAGATGCTCACCGGCCCACCCTCCCCGCGCCACCGGCGGCGTAACTGTGCCGCCGGGCCGCGACGAAACGAACCACGTCGCTGATCCAGTCCCGGTCGGTCCGCAAACTCAGCATCGGGGCGCCGCAACTGCGCATCGCCTGCTGCACGGCGGCGCGATGCTCCGCCGCAGCCTGGGCGTAGTCGGCGCGCAATTGGGGTGTCGTCGTGAATTCACGGGTGCGTCCCGTTTCGGGATCGTGCAGGACCACGTCGCCCAAGTCGGGCAGTTCCAGGTCGCGGCGGTCCAGAACCTCGACCGCCAGCAGGTCGTGGCGGCCGGAAAGGGCACGCAACGACCGCTGCCAATCGAGCGGACCCAGGAAGTCGCTGATCACGACGGCGAGACCGCGCCGGCGCTGGGGTCGGCGCAGTGCCTCCACCACACCGCGCAGATCACCGCGGGTCCCGTCCGGGGGGTGCGGGATGGTGGCGATCGTGCGCAGCATGGATTGGGCGTGTGCCCGTCCCCCGCGTGCGGGAATCCGCACCGTGTCGCGGCCGGTGGAAACCACGGCGCCGATCCGGTTACCGCCACCGATCGTCAGGTGTGCGATCGCGGCGACTGCGGCGACGACGAGGTCGCGCTTCTCGCATGCGGCGGTGCCGAAATCGAGACTGGCCGACAGGTCGACGGCGAGCCAGGTTTCGAGTTCTCGGTCGGCGACGGTCTGACGGACGTGCGGATGGGTGGTGCGGGCGGTGACCGACCAGTCCATCTGACGCACGTCGTCGCCCGGCTGGTACTCCCGGGCGTCGCCGGGTTCCGATCCGGGTCCGGGAATCAAGCCGAGATGATCGCCGTGCAGGACACCGTCGAGCCGCCGCCGGACGGTCAGTTCCAGCGTGCGCAGCGCAGCAGTCAGTGCGGGGTCGCGCAGCTCGCCGGACCGGAACGCGGGTGGCGACCCGTCGCGGGCGGGTTCGCTCACCGTTGCCCCGCACCTCCGTGCGGTCCGGGCGCGGGTACCGCAGGAACGCCGGGGCGCACGACGGCAGGCGGGCCCGCGGGAACCGGAGGCGTCGCCTGGGGTGAAACCTGGGGCAGGCCGACAGTCTGCAGGATCTCGGCGATGATCCGGTCGGGTGACACATCGTCGGCCAGCGCGTCGTACGAGAGCACCAGACGATGGCGCAGGACGTCGGGGATGACATCGACGATGTCCTGCGGGACCACGTAGTCACGGCCCCGGACGAGTGCGAGCGCACGGGCTGCGGAGATGATGCCGAGCGTCGCACGCGGTGAGGCACCGTAGGCGATCCAGCCCTGCACGTCGTGCAGGCCGATCTCGGCCGGCGCGCGGGTCGCGAAGATGACCCGCACGACGTAGTCGACGAGCGCGTGGTGCACGAACACGCGACTGGCGATCTGCTGGAGGCGCAGCAGTTCTTCCCGCGACAGCACCTGCTTCGGTTCGGGAGCGGCGACGCCCATGCGATAGACGATCTCGCGTTCTTCCTCGACCGACGGGTAGTCGACGAGGACCTTGAACAGGAAGCGGTCCCGCTGCGCTTCGGGGAGCGGGTAGACGCCTTCGTTCTCGATGGGGTTCTGCGTCGCCATCACCAGGAACGGATCGGGCATCGGGAAGGTCTTGCCACCGATGGTGACGTGCCGTTCGGCCATCACCTCGAGGAGAGCGGACTGGACCTTCGCGGGCGCGCGGTTGATCTCGTCGGCGAGCACGAAGTTCGCGACCACCGGACCGAGTTCGGTGTCGAACTCTTCGCGGCCCTGACGGTAGATACGGGTTCCGACGAGGTCGGTGGGCACCAGGTCGGGAGTGAACTGCACGCGGGAGAAGGAGCCGCCCACGACCTTGGCGAATGTCTCGACCGCCAGGGTCTTCGCCACACCGGGCACACCCTCGAGCAGCACGTGCCCGCGGGCGAGCACGCCGACGAGCATGCGCTCGACGAGGAGGTCCTGGCCCACGATCACGCGTTTGACCTCGTAGATGGCGCGTTCGAGGAGACGGACGTCGTCGGCCGGGTCGTAGGCCTTCGCAGGCGCGGTGGCCGGGTCGCCGGCCTTCGCCGGGGCGGCGGGGTCCTTGGAGGTGTTCACCCGGGCCGGACCGGCGCTGGTCGCACCGGCGGGAGCGTTCCCGGGAGCAGAGACTCGTCCGGGTCCGGCGGTGGCGGATGCACCGCTGTTGCCTGCCGGACCCCTGTTGTCTGCCGGAACTCTGTTGCCTGCCGGTCCGTTGTGGCCGGCACCGCCCTTGGGATCCACCCCGCTGGTCTGACCGGCGGTATTGCTCGGACCGGCCCCACCCTTCTGCGCGTCCGCTGCCGTATCCGAAGTCCCGCCCTCGCGTGAGGTCACCAAGAATCCACCGCTTTCGCCTACGTTGATCCGCTGGAAATCGCCTGCTGCACCACTATGGCAGGTGTCGATTCAGTGTGTCGTAACGCCGGGTGTCGTAACGCCCGGGCCCGCGCGGTGGGCGGGTCCCACCGTCGGGTCACTGCGATCACGCTCACTTCACCGTCACGACACCATCCGCACCACATACGGTGTCATGCCGTCCCAGCGTACCGGCGAGATCATGACGTGCGAACCCGACTGCGGTGCCTCGAGCATCGTGCCGTCGCCGAGGTACAGACCGACGTGCTGGCTCGCGTTGGGTCCGTAGAAGATCATGTCGCCGCGTCTCATCTCCGACGACGGCACCTGCGTACCGGCGGTGTACTGGTAACCGGTGTAGTGCGGCAGGGAGATGCCGATGCCGGCGAACGCGTAGATCATCAGACCCGAGCAGTCGAAACCGATCTTGCCGAAGTCCCCGTAGCTGTCGGCGACACCACCGTCGCGGATGCCCCGGGTGGGTCCGTTCTCGTCTCCGCCGCCCCACGCGTACGGCACGCCGATCTGTGAGAGCCCTCGGTCGATGACGGTTTCGATCGCGGCCGTGCCGGTGAGAGACGGCGTCGTGCGGGTGCGTGGCGTCGGCCGCTTCGTCGACGGCTCCGACGGCGACGGAGTCTCGGTCACTTCGTCGGCCGGGTCCACTTCGCTCCCCGGGGCGGGTGGGTCGTCGTCCCCGGGATCGGGCGCCGTGGTGCCGGTGTCGGGCTCCGGCACGACCGTCTCTGTGCTCGGTGTCTCTGCCGCTACCGCACTTTCGCCGAGATCGGTGTGAGGACGGCGCCCGTTGGCCAGTTCGGCCGCGCGCGCGAGCCCCGCCGCGTCCGCGGCGACCCGGACAGCGGCCGCGGCCGCCTCCTGCCGGGCGACTTCTTCGGCGGCGGCGCGTGCCGCGTCCTCCGCCGCACGCTGACGGTCCCAGGCAACGTATTCGGCACGTTGTCCCTCGAGCCCCGCGACGTTGGTGCGTGCGAAGTCGAGTTCGGCCTGGGCTCCCGCGCGGGACTGTTCGATCCGGTCCTTTTCGGCGGTCTGCCGGTCGAGTGCCGTCAGGGCAGCCGAGATCGCCGCTTCGGCGTCGCCTTTGCGTTGTTGCGCTGCTGCGGCGGCGGCATCGGCTTCCTGCTTGGCGGCGCGGGCGCGGGAATGGGAGTTGGCCTGCTCTGTACGTGCCCGTTCGAGCGCGTCGAGTACCGCCTCGCGCCCGGTCGAGAGCATGCGCATGACCTGCGCCCGGTCGAGCAGGTCGTCGGGTCCGTCGGTCGACAGGAACGCCGCGAGAGACGCCGAGTTCGATCCGCGGGTGTAGCTCTCCCGCGCGAACGCGTCGAAGTCCTTCTGGGCGAGGGAGATCTGCGCTCCGGCGTCCCGCAAGGCCAACTGGGACGACGACACCGCCTGCTCGGCCGCAGCCGCGAGATCCTGAGCTGCGTGCAGATCGACGAGCGCGCGGTTGACGTCCTCGCGCTTGACGGCGACCTGCGCGTCGAGTTCGGCAAGCTGCTGATCCGCGGCGGCGATGCGCACGATGAGCTCGCCGATCCGGTCGACCCCGGTAGCCACGGCGGCCCCGGCTTCACCGAGTTCGGTGTCCGACGGATTGGGGGGCGGCGGAGGTACCGCAGTGGCCGTCGATCCGACGGTGACGAGCACCGCGGTCACCAGGCCGATACCGGCGACGAGCCGCGACACCCGGGCGAGGTGCATCCTCCCGTGGAAACCGTACCGCTTCACGTGTGCTCTCCCTCGGTCGTGCCGACCTGCCGAAACAGCCGGCCCCGACGTCTCGGGGAGCGCGCGACGAACACCGCTCGCGGGAGGCCCGCGATCGGTCGCTGTCCTGGTCACCCGTCGTGAGCAGCGTCCCACGACTGGGGTTGTGACACACCTTCCCCAAGAGCGTCATCCGAACCGTACGACACAGCGAGCACATGCCGCACGACAGTTACGAATTTGGCTGCGAAGAATGCACAACCCAGCGGCCCACCTGCGCGGAGGTGCCGTCAGGAGTTCGTGGAGGGGCTTTCCGGTGTGGACGTCCGACCGGCGGTTTCGGCCGATGCGGGCCGGTCGCGGCGGCGCGACTTGACCCAGTAGGTCGCGCCCGAAGCGGCTGCTACAAGGAGCACGAGCAGGATGGTCAGCATCGTCCAGGGCGGCGACGGCTCGGTCACCGTGTCGACGAAGTTCTTCGTCGACACCACCGCGTTCCCCGTGTAGGTGGTGTCCTCGGCAGCTTCGAGAGTGACGCGATCGAGACTGTCGCTGAACGTGCCGACCCAGCCGGGGCTGAGGACCAGCACGGTGCCACCGTCTTCGGCACCCACCTCGGTGGCGAGGTCACGCAGCTGCGAATCCATCCGGGGATCCCGATCGATGACGACCACGCTCAGGTCGATTCCGTGGTCGCGCGCTCGCGCCACCTCGGCCACCAGGTCGTCCACCTGATCGGACGGCGCGGCGACCTGGTCGTCGTTCAGATCCGCGAGGATCGCCTCGACGGTGACGCCCGGAGGGAGATCTGTGGCCGACGGCCCGGGGATTCGTAGCAGTGGCGCAGACATTTCTCTCCGGTAGTGCTGGGCGGGAGCGTGTACGACCCGGGTTCGCCGTACCGAGCACTCGGCACACGGAGCACCACGCTCGCAGGGCAACACCGAACAGTACGCGATGACTCTCCGGCGGTGCAGCCGCACCGAGGTACGGCGGCGGGCTCGAGGTGGCGCCGCACACCCCTACCTGCGACGGATTCCCGGTACACTCCCGCCTTTATTACAGGACAAGCGTACTGTTAGACTCTACGGTGAGATGCCGCGGCGGCACCGCACAGGAATTCTCCTCGCGGACGTCGTGTGCCTCGCTTCAGCCGTCGACACAGCCCCGTCGGCGGCGAGCCGAAACGACGAGTGGAGCTGACGTGAGCACCAATACTGATTCGTTCGGCGCCAAGGGGACGCTGCAGGTCGGAGACAACTCTTACGAGATCTTCCGCCTGTCGGCCGTCCCCGGCACCGAGAAACTCCCTTACTCCTTGAAGGTTCTCGCCGAGAACCTGCTGCGCACCGAAGACGGTGCCAACATCACCGCCGATCACATCCGTGCCATCGCCGAGTGGGACCCCTCCGCGGACCCGAGCATCGAGATCCAGTTCACGCCTGCCCGCGTGATCATGCAGGACTTCACCGGCGTGCCGTGTGTGGTCGACCTCGCCACCATGCGTGAGGCCGTCACGACCCTCGGCGGCGACCCGAACAAGGTCAACCCGCTCTCCCCCGCCGACATGGTCATCGACCACTCGGTCATCCTCGACGTATTCGGCCGCGCCGACGCCCTCGAGCGCAACGTCGACCTCGAGTACCAGCGCAACGGCGAGCGTTACCAGTTCCTGCGCTGGGGCCAGGGCGCGTTCGACGACTTCAAGGTCGTCCCGCCCGGCATGGGCATCGTCCACCAGGTCAACATCGAGTACCTGGCTCCGACGGTGATGACCCGCAACGGTCAGGCCTACCCCGACACCTGTGTCGGCACCGACTCGCACACCACCATGGTCAACGGACTCGGCGTCCTCGGCTGGGGCGTCGGCGGCATCGAGGCCGAGGCCGCAATGCTCGGCCAGCCGGTCTCCATGCTCATCCCGCGCGTGGTCGGCTTCAAGCTCTCCGGCGAGATCCAGCCCGGCGTGACCGCCACCGACGTCGTGCTCACCGTCACCGAGATGCTGCGCAAGCACGGTGTGGTCGGCAAGTTCGTCGAGTTCTACGGTGCCGGCGTCGCCGAGGTCCCCCTCGCGAACCGCGCAACCCTCGGCAACATGAGCCCCGAGTTCGGTTCCACCGCAGCGATCTTCCCGATCGACGGTGAGACCATCAACTACCTGCGCCTGACCGGCCGCAGCGACGAGCAGCTCGCTCTCGTCGAGGCGTACGCCAAGGAACAGGGCATGTGGCACGACCCGGAGAAGGAGCCGGTCTACTCGGAGTACATCGAGCTGGACCTGAGCACCGTCGTTCCGTCGATCGCCGGCCCGAAGCGCCCGCAGGACCGCATCCTGCTGAGCGACTCGAAGCTCGCGTTCCGCCGCGACATCCGCACCTACGTGGGCGACGATCAGCCGGCCGAGCACAGCCAGCTCGACGAGGCCGTCGAAGAGTCCTTCCCCGCGTCGGATCCGGTCGCTCTCTCGTTCGCCGACGACGGTGACAACACCGCGAACAGCGTGCAGTCGGCCGCCAACGGCGCCACCGGCCGTCCGTCCAAGCCGGTCACGGTCAAGACGGAGCAGGGCGAATTCGTCCTCGATCACGGCGCCGTGGTCGTCGCGGGCATCACGTCCTGCACGAACACCTCGAACCCGTCCGTGATGCTCGGTGCAGCGCTGCTCGCCCGTAACGCCGTCGAAAAGGGCCTGGCTACGAAGCCGTGGGTCAAGACCAACATGGCGCCGGGTTCGCAGGTCGTCTCCGACTACTACGAGAAGGCGGGCCTGTGGCCCTACCTCGAGAAGCTCGGCTTCTACCTCGGCGGTTACGGCTGCACGACGTGCATCGGTAACACCGGGCCGCTGCCGGAGGAGATCTCCAAGGCGATCAACGACAACGACCTGTCGGTCACCGCGGTGCTCTCGGGTAACCGCAACTTCGAGGGTCGCATCTCCCCCGACGTGAAGATGAACTACCTCGCGTCCCCGCCGCTCGTCATCGCGTACGCGCTGGCCGGCACCATGGACTTCGACTTCGAGGCCGACGCCCTGGGCAAGGACAAGGACGGCAACGATGTCTTCCTGAAGGACATCTGGCCGTCCGCGCAGGAGATCGACGACACCATCAAGTCGGCGATCAGCCAGGACATGTTCCGCAACTCGTACGCCGACATCTTCAAGGGCGACGAGCGTTGGCAGAACCTGGAGACCCCGGCCGGCGACACCTTCGCGTGGGACGAGAACTCGACCTACGTGCGGAAGCCTCCGTACTTCGAGGGCATGACGATGGATCCGGCTCCGGTCACCGACATCAAGGGCGCTCGCGTGCTCGCGCTGCTCGGCGACTCGGTCACCACCGACCACATCAGCCCTGCGGGTCCGATCAAGCCCGGCACCCCCGCCGCGCAGTACCTGGACGAGCACGGAGTCGAGCGCAAGGACTACAACTCGCTCGGTTCGCGTCGTGGCAACCACGAGGTGATGATCCGCGGCACGTTCGCGAACATCCGTCTGCAGAACCAGCTGCTCGACGGTGTGTCCGGTGGCTACACCCGCGACTTCACCCAGGACGGTGCACCGCAGGCGTTCATCTACGACGCCTCGCAGAACTACCAGAAGGCGGGCATCCCGCTCGTCGTGCTGGGCGGCAAGGAGTACGGCTCCGGTTCGTCGCGTGACTGGGCGGCCAAGGGCACCAGCCTGCTGGGCGTCAAGGCGGTCATCACCGAGTCCTTCGAGCGCATCCACCGCTCGAACCTCATCGGTATGGGCGTCGTCCCGCTGCAGTTCCCCGCCGGCGAGTCCGCCGCAAGCCTGGGGCTGGACGGCACCGAGGTCTTCGACATCGCGGGCATCGAGGCGCTCAACGAGGGCACCACGCCGAGCACCGTGCACGTCACCGCGACCAAGGAAGACGGCAGCAAGGTCGAGTTCGACGCCGTCGTCCGTATCGATACGCCCGGTGAAGCGGACTACTACCGCAACGGCGGCATCCTGCAGTACGTGCTTCGCAACATGATCCGGGGCTGATACCCCGAATCGGCCGCCCACATCCGCGGGCGGTCCACGCTGTGCAGTGACGGCGGGTCCGGGACGTCTCGTCTCGGGCCCGCCGTCCACATCGGGAAAGGACGGTCGCGGTGCCCAAGGTCAGTGAGCACCACCTCGCCGCGCGCCGGAGCCAGATCCTCGACGGCGCCCGGCGCTGTTTCGCCGAATACGGCTACGAGGGCGCAACCGTGCGCCGCCTCGAGGAGGCCACCGGCCTCTCGCGCGGCGCAATCTTCCACCATTTCAAGGACAAGGACAGGCTGTTCCTCGCGCTCGCTCAAGAAGACGCGAAGCGCATGGCCGACGTCGCCGCGAACGAAGGCCTCGTCCAGGTCATGCGGGACATGCTGTCCTCACCCGACCAGTTCGACTGGCTCGGTACCCGACTCGAAATCACGCGGCGGCTGCGCACCGACCCGGAGTTCGCCAAGGAGTGGACCCGGCATTCCGACGAACTGACGGCCGCGACCGTCGGGCGTCTGGAACGGCAGCGCGAAGCCGGTCGCCTGCGCGACGACGTGCCCACCGCAGTGCTGGTCGGCTATCTGGACCTGGTACTCGACGGGCTCATCGCCCGGCTCGCATCCGGGCACGCCGAGAAGGAACTGTGCGAGGTCCTCGATCTCGTCGAGGAATCGGTGCGCCGCCGGGACTGAGCCCGACGGCTCCCCTCACAGGTTCTTGCCGGCCCTCACGTAGTCTTCTCGGCCGCCGCCCTGCGGCGGTTCGGCCCGCCCCGCCCGCGAAGCCGGACGTGCGACTCCACCAGCACGTTGTGCACGAAACCGTAGGATCGTCCGGTTTCGTTGGCGAGGGTACGGATGCTCGCACCCGCCTCGTAGCGGCGCTTGAGGTCTTCCTGCAATCGGTCCCGCGAATCCCCGGTGATCCGGGTCCCCTTCGCGAACGTCGTCTGGCCACGATCGGGATTTCGCACCATCGGTTCCTCCCGGCACCTCGACAAAGGTCCTGGTTCAAGGCTAAAGGACCGGAACGATCACCGGAGCGGATCGGATCATGCCAGCTGGATGAGCTCCAGATATTCCTGGGACCAGTGGTCCTCCGTACCGTCCGGCAACAGGATGACCCGTTCCGGGTTGAGGGCTTCCGCCGCACCGGGATCGTGCGTGACGAGCACGACCGCGCCCTCGTAGCTGCGGAGCGCGTCGAGCACCTGTTCGCGCGAGACGGGGTCGAGGTTGTTGGTCGGCTCGTCGAGGAGCAGCACGTTCGCGGCGGACGACACCAGACCTGCGAGCGCGAGCCGGGTCTTCTCACCGCCGGACAACGTGCCCGCGGGCTGCTCGAGCTGGGGTCCGGTGAACATGAACGCACCGAGCAGACCGCGCAGGTCCTGTTCGCCCGCGTCGGGCGCGGCGTGGCGGATGTTCTCCCACACCGACGCCGAATCGTCGATCGTGTCGTGCTCCTGCGCGAAGTAGCCGACCTTGAGCCCGTGGCCGGGGACCAGTTCACCAAGGTCGGGCTTCTCCGTCCCGGCGAGCAGGCGCAGCAGTGTCGTCTTTCCGGCGCCGTTGAGGCCGAGGATCACCACGCGGGAGCCGCGGTCGATGGCGAGGTCGACGCCCGTGAAGATCTCGAGCGAGCCGTAGACCTTCGTCAGGTTCTTCGCCATCAGAGGCGTCTTGCCGCACGCGGCCGGCGTCGGGAACCGGATCTTCGCGACCTTGTCCGCCACCCGCACGTCGTCGAGTTCGTTGAGCAGTTTGTCGGCGCGCTTGGCCATGTTCTGCGCGGCGGTCGCCTTGGTGGCCTTCGCGCCGAGCTTGGCCGCCTGCTTGTGCAGCGCAGACGCCTTCTTCTCCGCATTGGCGCGCTCGCGGCGGCGGCGCTGCTCGTCCGTCGCCCGGGCGTCGAGGTACTTCTTCCAGTCCATGTTGTAGATGTCGGCCTCACCGCGCACGGCGTCGAGGAACCACACCTTGTTGACCACGTCGGCGAGCAGGTCCACGTCGTGGCTGATCACGATCAGTCCGCCGTCGTGGCTCTGCAGGAAACCGCGGAGCCAGGTGATCGAGTCCGCGTCGAGGTGGTTGGTGGGCTCGTCGAGCAGCAACGTCGTGTTCGACTTGCCGCCCGAGCCGTCGGACGCCGCGAACAGGATGCGTGCGAGTTCCACGCGTCGGCGCTGACCGCCGGACAGGGTGTGCAGTGGCTGGCCGAGGACGCGGTCGGGCAGGCCGAGGCTGTGGCAGATCCGGGACGCCTCCGACTCGGCGACATACCCGCCGAGCGTCGAGAAGCGTTCCTCCAGGGATCCGTACTTGCGGACGGCGCGGTCGCGGATCTTCTCGTCCACCGCTTCCGCCATCAACGCCTGCTGCTTCTCCATGCCGCGCAGGATCTCGTCGAGTCCGCGCGCGGACAGCACGCGGTCCTTGGCGAGAACGTCGAGGTTGCCTTCTTTGGGGTCCTGCGGCAGATAACCGACTTCACCGGAACGGATCACGGTGCCGGCATACGGCTCGCCTTCGCCCGCGAGAATCCGCAGGGTCGTGGTCTTGCCCGCGCCGTTGCGCCCGACCAGACCTATCCGATCGCCGGCCTGCACCCGCAACGCCGATCCGGGCGCGGAGAGCAGTGTCCGCACACCCGCGCGGACTTCGAGATCGGTAGCGGTGATCACAGGTGGGAACTCCTCGGCGACGACGGGGTAAGTGCCGAAACCGACTGGCGGGGCACACGAAGTGTCCAGTTTACCGTGTGTACCGGTCACCGCCGCGGTGAGATGCACTACTACGCCCTCCCCGAGTGCGCTTCGGCGGATCCGGCGGGTCGCCGCCTACTCTGTGGTCGTGCCTGCTTCCTCCCCCGCCGACGTGCTGGTCGCCGGGCTCGGTCCGGCGGGACGGGCCGTCGCCGCCCGCGCCGCGCGTGCCGGCCTCGACGTGATCGCCGTCGATCCCCGGCCGTCCCGGCAGTGGACGGCGACATACGCCGCGTGGAGCGACGAACTTCCGTCCTGGCTTCCCGAGCATGCGATCGCAGCGACCGTGGAGGCACCGGCGGTGTGGGCGTCGCGACTGCACGAACTGAGCCGGCCGTACCGGGTCCTCGACACCGCGCGACTGCAGGAGTCTCTCGACCTGGGCAACGTGTCGGTGGTGCAGGGACGTGTGGACTCGATCGACGCGCGTAGCGCCGTCCTGAGCACCGGAGAACGGCTCCGTGCCCGGCACGTGATCGACGCACGCGGAGTCCCGGCAGGTCAGGGGCGGGCCGGCCAGACCGCGTTCGGGCGGGTGGTCGACAGTGCGGTCGCGCAGTCCGCGCTGGAGGGGCAGCAAGCGTGGTTCATGGACTGGCGGCGCGACAACGGCACCGACACGGGCGACATCCCGTCTTTTCTCTATGCGATGCCGCTCGGCGGTGGACTCACTCTTCTGGAGGAGACCTGCCTCGTGGGCCGGCCACCGCTTCCCCTACCGGAGTTGCAGCGACGGCTGGACATCAGGCTCGCGGCTCGGGGCATCGCGTCGGCGGATGCGGAACGGATCGAGAACGTGCGGTTCGCGGTGGAAGGCATCCGCAGCGAACCCGGCGTGATCGGTTACGGAGCACGGGGTGGCCTCATGCATCCCGCGACCGGTTACGCCGTCGCGACCGCCCTCTCGACGGCCGATGCCCTCGTCGACGCCCTCCGGCACGGGTCCGATCCGCAGCAGGTGTTGTGGCCGGCGTCCGCCCGCGCGGTGGCGAGGCTCCGGGGCCTGGGACTGCGGGTGCTGTTACGTCTCGACGCGCAGTCCGCCGCGGCGTTCTTCGACGTGTTCTTCGGCCTTCCGGCCGGGCAACAGCGCGCCTATCTGTCCGGCCGGGCAGACCTCGCGGGCGTATCGAGCACCATGTGGACGCTGTTTCGACGGGTCCCGGGGCCGCTGCGCAGCGCAATCGTGCGCTCGGTGTGGTGACGTAGGTCTCTGCGACACCCGGGGTCGATTTCCGCTTCTTTTCACCGAGTGCCCGCATCGTCGATCATCATGGACAGATGCGGTCGATTTGGAAAGGTGCCATCGCGTTCGGCCTCGTCAACGTGCCGGTGAAGGTGTATTCGGCAACCGAGTCCCATGACATCAAGTTCCACCAGGTGCATGCGAAGGACGGCGGACGCATCAAGTACCAGCGCGTGTGCTCCGAGTGCGGCGAAGTCGTCCCCTTCCAGGAGATCGACAAGGCGTACGACTCCGACAACGGTGAGCGCGTCGTCCTCACGGACGAAGACTTCGACAAACTCCCCGCCGCGGAGAAACACGAGATCCCGGTACTCGAGTTCGTGCCGTCCGAGCAGATCGATCCGATGCTGTTCGAGAAGTCGTACTACCTGGAACCGGATTCCTCCTCACCGAAGGCGTACGCGCTGCTGGCCGCGACTCTCGAGCAGAGCGACCGGATCGCACTGGTGCACTTCACGCTGCGGCAGCGGACCCGGCTCGCGGCGCTGCGCAACCGCGACGGAATGCTGGTGCTGCAGACGCTGCTGTGGCCCGACGAGGTCCGTGC
This sequence comes from Rhodococcus sp. NPDC019050, assembly GCF_055664235.1. NCBI lineage: Bacteria > Bacillati > Actinomycetota > Actinomycetes > Mycobacteriales > Nocardiaceae > Rhodococcus > Rhodococcus sp. NPDC019050. The sequence goes on from NZ_JBVOON010000014.1 coordinate 82,876, forward strand.
CGCAGAGTTTCCGTCGCTCGACGGTGTCGAGAAACCCAAGCCGAGAGAACTCGCGATGGCGGAGACACTTGTGGAGTCGATGTCGGGCGACTTCGATCCCACCGAGTTCACGGACGAATTTCAGGTCGAACTGCGCACCTTGATCGACGATGCGCTGGCGCACGGCGGCGAAAAGGTGTTCCAGGTGGCCGAGTCGGACTCCGAGGGTGAGGACGCCGAGGTGCTCGACCTGGTGGCGGCGTTGCAGCGAAGCGTCGAAGCCGCGGGCAGCACGACCGGCCGGGCCTCCGACAGCGCCGGGGGTGGCAAGTCGTCCGGTTCTTCGTCCTCCGGCACGAAGTCCACCGCGAAGAAGGCGGCAGCCGAGAAGGCACCGGCGAAGAAGACCACCGCGAAAAAGACGGCGGCGAAGAAAACCACCGCCAAAACGTCCACGGCCGAGAAGACACCGGCCAAGAAAGCAGCGGCCAAAAAGACATCGGAGCGAAAGACGAGCGAGCGCAAGGGCGCGTAACGCGCGACGCCGACTGCACGTACGTGCAGTCAGTCCATCGACTCGCCGAGGCGCTGCAGCAAAACGGTGAGCTCGCGGATATCGGCGGCACTCCAATCGGCCAGCCGCCCACGCCAGAGCTCGGTCTCATTCTCCAGGATCTCGTCGAGCTTGCGCCGGCACGCCGGGTCGAGGGCGACCAGGCGGGCGCGAGCGTCGTCGGGATCGGGGATCCGCTCGACCAGTCCGAGACGTGCGGCACTGTCGATACGACGGGTCAGGGTCGACTTCTCGATCGCCACTCTGCGAGCAGATCGGACATCGCGACCGCGGCGGCGCGACGCAGCATCAGCAGCATCGGATATACCACCGGATCAAGCCGCGGATGCACCGCGCGGGCCCGCTCGGCGATCAGGCGCCGGAAACGCCGGATCACCGCGATCATCTCGTGCTCGAGCGCAACGACGGGATCGGCGGTCGCCGCATCGGCCGTGTCGGCCGACGGGCTACCGCCGTTCTCGTCTGCCAGGTACTGCGTGTCGGTCACAGAGTTCCGCAACCGTCACACGGTGAAGCCGAGGGCACGCAGCTGCTCGCGTCCGTCCTCGGTGATCTTGTCGGGTCCCCACGGCGGCATCCACACCCAGTTGATGCGGAGATCGGCGCACATACCGCTGCGCACGAGCGCGTTGCGGGCCTGGTCCTCGATCACATCGGTGAGCGGGCAGGCGGCCGACGTCAGGGTCATGTCGACGGTGACGGCGTCCTCGGACTCGGAGATGCCGTACACCAGGCCGAGATCGACGACGTTGATGCCGAGTTCAGGGTCGACGACGTCACGCATTGCCTCTTCGAGCTCGTCGAGCCGGACCGGATCCAGCGGCGGCACCGTGTCGGCCACCAGCGTGGTCGCGTCGCCGCTGGTGTCGTCTGCCGTAGCGGTGGGGTCGGCAGCCTCGGGGGCCGTGGTGTCGGGGGCGGGTTCTGTCATCGGTTCTGTCCTCCGCTCGAAACGGTGTCGGCGTCGCCGGTCGCGGGTGCGGCAGTGTCGCCGCCCTTGTCCACGACCTGCGCGACCGCATCCTTGAAAGCCATCCATCCCAGCAACGCGCACTTGACGCGCGCCGGGTACTTCGACACGCCGGCGAATGCGATGCCGTCGCCGAGCACGTCCTCGTCACCTTCGACGGTGCCTCGGCTGCCGACCATCTCCACGAAACTGTCGACCGTGGAGAGCGCGTCACCGACGGACATCCCGATCACCTGATCGGTGAGCACCGAGGTCGATGCCTGGCTGATCGAGCAGCCCTGTCCGTCGTACGACACATCGGCGACCACGCCACCGTCGAGGTGCACGCGCAGCGTCACCTCGTCCCCACACGTGGGGTTGACGTGGTGTACCTCGGCGCCGAACGGATCCCGCAGGCCACGGTGGTGCGGGTGCTTGTAATGGTCCAGGATGACCTCCTGGTACATCTGCTCCATCCGCATCAGCCACGCTCCCCGAAGAATTCCTGAGCGCGCCGAACGGCCGCGCCGAGTGCCTGCACCTCGTCGAGCGTGTTGTACACCGCGAACGACGCGCGTGCGGTCGCTGCCACTCCGAAACGGCGGTGCAGCGGCCACGCGCAGTGGTGGCCCACGCGGATCTCGACACCCTCGTCGTCGAGGATCTGCCCGAGATCGTGGGCGTGGATCCCGTCGACGACGAACGACACCGCGCCGCCGCGCTGGTCCGGTGTGGTGGGCCCGATGATCCGCACGCCGGCGATGTCACCAAGTTCGGTGAGCGCCGCGGCGGTCAGCTCGTGCTCGTGCGCTGCCACCGCGTCCATGCCGATGTCCTGCAGGTACCGCACTGCGGCACCGAGCCCGACGGCCTGCGACGACATGGGCGACCCGGCCTCGAATCGCTGCGGGGGGGCCGCGAACGTGGTGGCGTCCATGGTGACCGTCTCGATCATCGAGCCACCGGTGATGAACGGCGGAACGTCGGCGAGCAGGTCGCGGCGGCCGTACAGGACGCCGATCCCGGACGGGCCGAGCATCTTGTGCCCGGAGAACGCGGCGAAGTCGACGCCGAGTTCCCGGAAGTCCACCGGCGCGTGCGGCACCGACTGGCAGGCGTCGAGCACGACGAGCGCGCCGACCGTCCGTGCGCGACGGACGATCTCCTCGACGGGCGCGACGGCGCCGGTGACGTTCGACTGATGCGAGAACGCCACCACCTTGACGGCGTCGGTGAGCTCGAGCGAGTCGAGGTCGATGCGGCCCTCGTCCGTGACGCCGTACCAGCGCAACGTCGCGCCGGTGCGCCGGGCGAGTTCCTGCCAGGGCACGAGATTCGCATGATGCTCGAGCTCGGTGACCACGATCTCGTCCCCGGGGCCGAGCGCATGCGGGAAACGATCGTCGGCGAAGGCGTACGCCACCAGGTTGAGCGCCTCGGTGGCGTTCTTGGTGAACACCACCTCGTCGGCGTCGACACCGACGAAGCCGGCGATGACGGCGCGGGCACCTTCGTACGCGTCCGTCGCTTCCTCCGACAACGCGTGCGCGCCTCGGTGGACCGCGGCGTTGCAGGTCGTGAGGAACTCACGTTCGGCGTCGAGGACCTGGACGGGCCGCTGCGACGTCGCACCCGAGTCGAGGTAGACCAGCGGCTTGTCGTCGCGCACCGTCCGCCCGAGAATCGGGAAGTCGGCCCTGATCCGGGCGACGTCGAGCGTCCGCACCGGCACCGTCATGCGCTCACGCTCCCTGGGTGTCTGCTGCTGCGGCGTGGGTGAAGCGCTCGTAGCCGTTGGTCTCGAGTTCGTCGGCCAGTTCGGGGCCACCGGATTGGACGATGCGGCCACCGACGAAGACGTGCACGAACTGCGGCTTGATGTACCGCAGGATGCGGGTGTAGTGCGTGATGAGCAGGACGCCGCCGTGCTCGCGTTCCTGGTAACGGTTCACACCCTCGGACACCACGCGCAGTGCGTCGACGTCGAGGCCGGAGTCGGTCTCGTCGAGGATCGCGATGCGCGGCTTGAGCAGCCCGAGCTGGAGAATCTCGTGGCGCTTCTTCTCGCCGCCGGAGAAGCCTTCGTTGACGCTGCGCTCACCGAACGCGGGGTCGATGTCCAGTTCGGCCATCGCGCCCTTGACTTCCTTGACCCAGTGCCGCAGCTTGGGTGCTTCGCCACGCGCCGCGGTGGCCGCGGTGCGCAGGAAGTTCGACATCGAGACCCCGGGGACCTCGACGGGGTACTGCATCGCCAGGAACAGGCCGGCGCGGGCCCGCTCGTCGACCGTCATCGCCAGCACGTCTTCCCCGTTGAGGGTGATGCTGCCGGAAGTCACCTCGTACTTCGGGTGACCGGCGATCGCGTACGAGAGCGTGGACTTGCCGGAGCCGTTGGGCCCCATGATGGCGTGCGTCTCACCCGAGCGGACCGTGAGGTCGACGCCCTGGAGGATGTCGATCGGTTCGGCGTTCGTGTCGGTCTGGGCGACGCGAACGTGCAGGTCCTTGATCTCGAGGACGTTCTGAGTTGTGGACATCGATCAGTGGTTCCTTAAAGAAGAAGTATCGGGGTTACGGGTCGGGCGGGGCCGGTCAGGCTCCGACTGCCTCGAGTTCTGCTTCGATGGCGGCCTCGAGACGCTCGCGGATCTCGGGCACCGTGATCCGTTCCAGGAGTTCGTGGAAGAAGCCGCGCACGACGAGACGACGCGCCTGGTCTTCCGGGATACCGCGCGACCGCAGGTAGAACAGCTGCTCGTCGTCGAAGCGACCGGTCGCGGAGGCGTGGCCGGCGCCGAGGATCTCACCGGTCTCGATCTCGAGGTTCGGGACCGAATCCGCGCGGGCACCGTCGGTGAGCACGAGGTTGCGGTTGAGCTCGAACGTGTCGGTGCCTTCGGCGGCCGCACGAATAAGAACGTCGCCGATCCACACGGTGCGCGCATCCGGCTTCCCCGACTGGGGATCGCCCTGCAGAGCACCCTTGTAGATCACGTTCGACTTGCAGTGCGGCTGCGAGTGGTCGACGAGCAGACGCTGCTCGAGGTGCTGACCGGCATCCGCGAAGTACAGACCGAGCAACTCGGCGTCGCCGCCGGGCGCGTCGTACTTGGTGGTCGCCGACACGCGGACCAGATCACCGCCGAGCGCGACGGTGAAGTGACGCAGCACCGCGTCGCGGCCCAGCCGAGCGTGGTGCGCGGCTACGTGGACGGCGTCGTCCGCCCAGTCCTGCACCGCGACAACCTTGAGCTGGGCGCTGTCGCCGACGATGAACTCGACGTTCTCGGCGTAGGTGCCGCTCCCACGCTGGTCCACCACGACGGTGGCCCGGGCGAACGCTTCGAGGCGGATCTGCAGATGCCCGTAGGCAACGTTCCCCTCGCCCGGTCCGGTCACCGTGACGACGACGGGATCGGCGATCTCGGCTTCGCGTCCGACGGTGAGGACGGTGGCGTTCTCGAACGACGTGAACGCCTGCGCGGCGATCCGGTCGAACGGGACACCGCCCTGTCCGAGGCGGGTGTCGTCGCGCCCGACGGTTTCGACCTGCACGCCGTCGAAGGGGGTGACCTCGACGGTGGCGGTGCCGTTGGCCACGGCGCTGCCGTCGTGGAGTCCGCGCAGGCGGCGCAGCGGCGTGAACCGCCAGATCTCGTCGCGTCCGGAGGGGACCTCGAAGGCGTTCACGTCGAACGACGTGAACACCTCACCCTTGTTGGCCGCCGGTTTGGCAGTTCCTTCGAGGGCCGACGCGGGGTTCTCGCCGCGCACAGCTTCCTGAACCCCGGCGAGTCCTGCCGGTGTACCGGCGGTGGGGGTGTTGTTCGATTCCGCAGTCATTTAGCCGACTGCCCCTTCCATCTGCAGTTCGATCAGGCGGTTGAGCTCGAGGGCGTACTCCATCGGCAGCTCCTTGGCGATGGGCTCGACGAACCCGCGGACCACCATCGCCATGGCCTCGTCTTCGTTGAGGCCGCGGCTCATGAGGTAGAACAGTTGGTCGTCGCTCACCTTGGAGACGGTCGCCTCGTGGCCCATCGTGACGTCGTCCTCGCGGATATCGACGTACGGATAGGTATCGGAGCGGCTGATCTGGTCGACGAGCAGCGCATCGCACTTGACGGTCGACTTGGAGCCGTAGGCGCCCTTGTTGACCTGCACGAGACCGCGGTACGACGCGCGTCCGCCGCCGCGAGCCACGGACTTCGACACGATGGTCGACGACGTGTGCGGGGCGAGGTGCAGCATCTTCGCGCCCGTGTCCTGGTGCTGACCCTCACCGGCGAAAGCGACGGAGAGCACCTCACCGCGAGCGTGCTCGCCCATCATCCACACGGCCGGGTACTTCATCGTCACCTTGGAACCGATGTTGCCGTCGATCCATTCCATCGAGCCGCCGGCCTCGACCTTGGTGCGCTTGGTCACCAGGTTGTAGACGTTGTTCGACCAGTTCTGGATCGTCGTGTAGCGGCAGTGGCCGCCCTTCTTGACGATGATCTCGACCACGGCGGAGTGCAGCGAGTCGGACTTGTAGATCGGCGCGGTGCAGCCCTCGACGTAGTGCACGGAGGCACCCTCGTCGACGATGATCAGGGTCCGCTCGAACTGGCCCATGTTCTCGGTGTTGATCCGGAAGTACGCCTGCAGCGGGATGTCGACGTGCACACCCGGCGGCACGTAGATGAACGAGCCGCCCGACCACACGGCGGTGTTGAGCGCCGAGAACTTGTTGTCGCCGGCCGGGATCACCGTGCCGAAGTACTCGCGGAACAGCTCGGGGTGCTCACGCAGACCGGAGTCGGTGTCGAGGAAGATCACGCCCTGCTGTTCGAGGTCCTCACGGATCTGGTGATAGACGACCTCGGACTCGTACTGGGCGGCCACACCGGAGATCAGCCGCTGCTTCTCCGCCTCGGGGATGCCCAGCTTGTCGTAGGTGTTCTTGATGTCGGCGGGCAGCTCGTCCCAGCTCGCGGCCTGCTTCTCCGTCGAGCGCACGAAGTACTTGATGTTGTCGAAGTCGATCCCGTCGAGGTCCGAACCCCAGCCCGGCATCGGCTTCTTATCGAAGGTGCGCAGTGCCTTGAGGCGGATGTCGAGCATCCACTCGGGCTCGCTCTTCTTCGCGGAGATGTCCCGCACGACGTGCTCGGAAAGACCACGCTTTGCGACGGCACCGGCCGCGTCGGGGTCCGACCAGCCGAACTGGTAGTGGCCGAGAGAGTCGATCGCCTCTTCTTGCGTCAGCGGTGCGCCGCCGGGCGTCTGGTCCGATGTGACGGTCATGCGAGCTCCTTCCGGAGTCTGGGTGTGGTCGGCGTGGGCTGCGCGCCGACTGTCAACGGGTGATTCACGAGTGCGGGGATTCCGGTGGCCGTCAAGAGCTCGGCGGCTCCTTCGCCGGGAGCACCGGCACGTGGGTGGTGCAGAACGCGTCGCCGTTGGCGATGGTCGCGAGCCGCTGGACATGCGTGCCGAGGATCTCCACGAACGCCTCCTCTTCCGCTTCGCACAGTTCCGGGAACTGTTCGGCCACGTGTGAGACGGGGCAGTGATGCTGGCAGATCTGGACACCGGTGCCGACGCGCCGCGTCGATGCCGCGAAACCGGATGCGGAGAAGGATTCGGCGATGTCCTCGGCGACTGCTTCGACGTCCTGACCGGACGGATCTATGCCGCTGAGGATCGACTGCACGCGACGCCGGGCGAAATCCTCGATCGCGGCTTCGCCGCCGATTTCGCGCAGGTGGCGCATGGCAGCGGTGGCGAGGTCGTCGTAGGAGTGGCCCAGGCGTGCCCGGCCGACGGCGGTGAGCTGGAAGCGGCGCGCGGGGCGGCCCCGGCCCCGGCCCTGACGGCGGGGCGGTGCGGCGGCCTCGGCCTCGCCGGCTTCGATGAGAGCGTCGAGGTGACGGCGCACGCCCGCAGCACTGAGTCCCAGCTGCTCCCCGATCTCGGGTGCGGTGATGGGTCCGTGCTCGACGAGAAGCTGCACGATGGCGGCACGGGTCTGGCCCTCGTGTGTATCGCGGCCGCTCACGGCACGGGCAGGCTGCGCCGCAGGCGCGTGACCTGGGCGTTCCTCTTGCACGTGGGGTGCGGTCGATGATTTCACAACACCAGTGTGACGGAATTCGGTACACGGTTCCACCAAGGGTGCCCTTCCTCACCCTCCGGTCCCGGAGCCGTCCGGTGCCCCGGACGTCGCCCGTTACGCTGCTCGGGTGCCGCCGACAACACGCCCCACCCCGAGCGAGAACCCGGTCGCGGCGGGGCGACCCGGCATCGGGGCCCGCGCTCTCGACCTGACCCGACGGGCACTCGGTCTCGACCGCCCGAGCCCCCGGGCCGACGTCGCCGTGGTCCTGCACGGCGACGAAACCGAAGGCCGTGGGCTCGACGCTGCCGAGACCACCCAGCTACACCGGATCCGGCTCTTCGGCGCGACCGGCGCAGTCCTGATGGCCGTCGGCGCACTCGGCGCCGGCGCGCAACCGGTCCTGCAGAACCCCGTGCAGGGTGTGCGCGGGCTCGGCCTCGCGGCGCGGATGCCCAGCGCCGCGCTGACCGTGACCATGACGGGCATCGTCCTCGTGGTGCTGGCCTGGCTGCTACTCGGCCGTTTCGCGATCGGCCGACGTGATCCGGACGGTCAGCCACGACGGCTGACGCGGTCCCAGCTCGACCGGACGCTGCTGCTGTGGATCGTGCCGCTCGTCGTCGCACCGCCGATGTTCAGCAAGGACGTGTACTCCTACCTGGCGCAGAGCGAGATCGCGGCGCGGGGACTCGATCCCTACGCGATCGGTCCGGCCGGCGCGCTCGGTGTCGATCATGTTCTGACACGCACCGTGCCGAACATCTGGCGCGACACCTCCGCGCCCTACGGTCCGGCGTTCCTGTGGCTCGGCGAGAAGATCGCCGCGCTGACCGGCGACAACATCGTGGCCGGAATCTTCGTGCACCGCCTGTTCGCGCTGGTCGGCGTCGCCCTGATCGTGTGGGCCCTGCCCCGGCTGGCACGACGCTGCGGTGTCGCCTCGGTCAGCGCGTTGTGGCTCGGCGCTGCGAACCCGCTGTTGCTTTTCCACCTCGTCGCCGGTGTCCACAACGAAGCCCTCATGCTCGGTGTCATGCTCACCGGCGTCGAACTGGCGCTGCGCGGTGTGTACGCGGACGGGAACTCGACGCGGGGTCGTGCCGTGGCCTGGATCGCCGCGGGTACCGCCCTGATCGCACTGTCCGCGATGATCAAGTTGCCGTCGCTGCTGGCCCTCGGGTTCGTGGGCATGGCACTCGCGCGGCGCCGGGGAGGCAACTTCCGGGCCGTGGTGACCACGGCGGTGATGCTCGGGATCGGTGCGGCCCTGGTCATCGGTGTCGTCAGCTGGGGCAGCGGACTGGGCTGGGGTTGGACGCAGACGCTCGGCACCGCAACCGAGGTGCGCAGCTGGATGTCGATCCCCACCCTTCTCGGCATGGGGACCGGCCTGGGCGGGGTCCTGCTCGGTCTCGGCGACCACACGACGGCCGTGTTGTCCATCACACGTCCGATCGCCGCACTCGTGGCCGCCTTCATCACGGTGCGGATGCTGCTGGCAACCCTGACCGGCCGGATCCATCCGGTGGGCGCTCTCGGCGTCTCGCTCGGTGCGATCGTGCTGCTGTTCCCGGTCGTGCAGCCCTGGTACCTGCTCTGGGCTGTGATTCCCCTCGCAGCGTGGGCGACCCGTCCGATCTTCCGCATCCCGACGATCGCTTTCTCGTCGGTGGTGAGCGTGATCCTGATGCCCAACGGCGGCGAATACCAGCCGTTCATCATCGTGCAGGCGGCCATCGCCACCATCGCGGTGGTGGGTCTGCTCATCGTGGCGACCCGCAACGTTCTGCCGTGGCGGGGTGAGGAGCGCGCACCGGCGCGTCCGTCACAGACCGCGGACGCCTAGGCTGGAACCCTGTGACCCCGAGTTCTCCCTCCAGCGCCGTCCCGGCTGTGCGCCTGGACGGCGTTGTAAAGACCTTTGGGGGCGTCACCGCAGTGGATCACCTCGACCTCACCGTCGAGCGTGGCAAGGTGCTCGCCCTGCTCGGCCCCAACGGGGCCGGGAAAACGACCACCGTCGAGATGTGCGAGGGATTCGTCACCCCGGACTCGGGCTCCGTCCGGGTGCTCGGACTCGACCCCGTGGCCGACTCCGACGCGCTCCGGCCCCGCATCGGGGTGATGTTGCAGGGCGGCGGCGCCTACCCGGGATCCCGGGCGGGCGAGATGCTCGATCTCGTGGCCGCCTACTCCGCCGATCCCCTCGATCCCGACTGGCTGCTCCAACGCCTCGGCCTCGACGAAGCGCGGCGTACCCCCTATCGCCGGCTCTCCGGCGGTCAGCAACAGCGGCTCGCGCTGGCGTGTGCCCTCGTCGGCCGACCGGAACTGGTGTTCCTCGACGAACCCACGGCCGGTCTCGACGCGCAGGCACGCCTGCTGGTGTGGGAGCTGATCGACGCCCTGCGCCGCGACGGCGTGAGCGTGTTGCTCACCACCCATCTGATGGACGAAGCCGAGGAACTCGCCGACGAGATCGTGATCATCGATCACGGCCGGGTCGTCGCGGCGGGAACTCCGGAAGAGGTCATGCGCACCGGCGCTGAGGGGCAGTTGTGGCTGACCGCGCCGCCGGCCCTGGACGTGGCGCCGCTGCAGGCGTCGCTGTCCGGCGTCTGCCGGGTTCGGGAGGCGCTGCCCGGCCGCTATCTGGTCGAAGGCGCGATCGACCCCGACGTGGTCGCCGCGACGGCACAGTGGTGCGCGACGCTGGGTGTGCTCGCCACCGAGATCCGGGTGGACCAGCGCAGCCTCGAGGACGTGTTCCTCGAACTGACCGGACGGGAGCTGAGAGGGTGAGCGTGACCCACGACCGACTGGCGAACAACCGATTCGCCGAGGGGACCTTCACCCCCCGCCCGACGCCGAACGCGCCGGCGAAGATGCTCGCAGCGCAGACACGCATGGAACTGAAACTGCTGTTGCGCAACGGTGAGCAGTTGCTGCTGACGATGCTGATTCCGATCACGCTGCTGATCGGTCTCACGCTGCTGCCCATCGCCGAACTCGGCGAAGACCGTGCGGCCCGTGTGCTTCCCGCCGTGATGATGGTGGCAATCATGTCGACCGCGTTCACCGGTCAGGCAATCGCCGTCGGATTCGACCGCAGATACGGTGCATTGAAAAGGATCGGCGCGACCGCACTCCCGAAGTGGGGCATCATCGCAGGTAAGAGCGGTGCGGTCGGACTTGTAGTGGTGATGCAATCAATTCTGCTCGGAGGTATCGGGGTCGCACTCGGATGGCGGCCCAGCCTCACCGGACTTCTCGTGGGTGCCGTCGTGATCGCACTCGGAACGGTGATGTTCGCGACTTTGGGTCTACTCCTCGGCGGCACGCTGCGCGCCGAGATCGTTCTCGCCCTCGCCAACGTCGTGTGGTTCGTCCTCCTCGGCATCGGCAGCATCGTGCTGCTCGACGACGTGGTCCCCGATGCGGTGCTGCACGTCGTGCGCCTCGTGCCCTCGGGCGCGCTGACGCTGGCGCTCGACACCGCCGTGGCGGGCGGCGTGGACTGGCTGTCGATCGCTGTGCTGGTGGTGTGGACCGCCATCGGAGGCGCCGCCGCTGTGAAATGGTTCCGGTTCACCTGACCTACCGGTTCACCCGAACGTCACAGCACCCAACTACACGTCGTAGTGGACGACGCCGTAGCATCGGCACCGTGTTGTATCGCGGCTACCTGAGCCTTGTCGACCGTCTCCCCGTGCCGTCGCTCCGGGCGCAGCGGATCATCGCGTTCCTGACGATCCTCACCCAGGGCGGCATCGCAGTGACCGGATCCGTGGTCCGCGTGACCGCGTCCGGACTCGGCTGCCCGACCTGGCCCCAGTGCTTCCCCGGCTCGCTCGTCCCGGTCGGAGTGTCGAGCAACGTCCACACCCTGCATCAGATCGTCGAGTTCGGGAACAGGCTCCTCACGTTCGTCGTCGTCGCTGTCGCGGCCGCCATCGTCCTCGCGGTGACCCGGGCACGCCGTCGCAAGGAAGTGATCGCGTGGGCGTGGCTCATGCCCGCCGGCACCGTCGTCCAGGCCATCCTCGGCGGCATCACCGTCCTCGCGGGCCTGGTGTGGTGGACCGTCGCGATCCACATGCTCGCCTCCATGCTGATGGTCTGGCTCGCCGTTATCCTCTACACCAAGGTCGGCGAACCGGACGACGGAGTCGTCGTGCAGGTGCTGCCGCAGCCACTGCGCTGGCTCACCGCCCTGTCCGCCGTGGCGCTGAGCGGTGTGCTCGTCCTGGGCACCATGGTCACCGGGGCGGGACCGCACGCCGGTGACAAGAGCATCGACAACCCCGTGCCCCGCCTCGACCTCGACATCACCATGCTGGTGCATCTGCACGCGGAAGCACTCGTCGGCTACCTCGCGCTCCTCGTGGGCCTCGCGTTCGCCGTGTACGCCGTCCACGCCCCCGAGGCGGTGAAGACCCGGCTGAAGGTCCTACTCGTCCTCGTCGCCGCCCAAGCGGGTATCGGGATCGTGCAGTTCTGGACCGACGTGCCGGCCGTGCTGGTCGTGCTGCACGTCGCGGGCGCGGGAGTGTGCACCGCCGCCACCGCTGCCGTATGGGCCGCGGGACGGATTCGGACCGCCGCACCGGCCCCCGAGCCGGTCACGGTCTGACCCTTTTCTCCCAGACGACCAGGGGCCGTCCACATCGACGATGTGGACGGCCCCTGGTTCGTGTCGGACGGTGTCAGGCGTCGACCGCCTGTTCGTTGCGCGCCTTCGGGAACCGCGCCTGGCGGGCGACCCAGCCGGCCATCTTCTTCCAGTGCCCGGGCGCCGGGTTCACGATGCTCGTCAGCTCCCGGTCCCACTCGGAAGCGACGGTGACATCCGGCAACGCGTCGATGACGGCGTGGGCGGTCGGCAGGTCCTTCGCGACCCGGTCACCGAGGGTTCCGTCGGCGGCGACGACGGTGACCCGGACCCCGGACCGGCCGATCGGCTGCAGCACGGCCTTGCCGGAGCCACCGTGCTCGGCGACGAAGGTGCGAATGGACGAGACGATGGCGGCCGGTGCGGCCGCGACCTCTGTTTCGGCGCTCATGAAAGCAGAATACTGTGACGGAATGCGCGCAATCGAAGTGGCACAGTTCGGCGGCCCCGAGGTACTCGTTCCGGTGGAACGTCCCGACCCGCAACCCGGTCCCGGCGACCTGCTCGTCCGCACCGACGCCGTGGGCGTGAACTTCATCGACACGTATTTCCGCACGGGCATGTACCCCACCGATCTGCCCTACATCCCGGGTTCCGAAGGGACGGGCACGGTCGTCGCGGTCGGTGAGGGCGTCGCCGACGACGTGATCGGCACCCGAGTCTCCTGGTGCGCTGCCCCCGGTTCGTACGCCGAACTGGTACGCGTCCCGCAGGACGTTGCGATCCCCGTTCCGGACGGAGTGCCCGCCGAACAGGCAGCCTCCGCACTGCTCCAGGGCATGACCGCGCATTACCTGATCGAGTCGCTGTATCCCGCCCGGTCCGGGGACACGGTGCTGGTCCACGCCGGCGCCGGTGGCGTGGGCCTGCTGCTCACCCAACTGGCGACGGCGAAGGGGGTGCGCGTGATCACCACCGTCTCGTCCGACGCGAAAGAAGCACTGTCGCGCGAGGCGGGTGCCGCCGAGGTGCTGCGTTACGAAGACGACATCGCGGCCCGCGTCAGGCAGCTCACCGATGGCGAAGGCGTCGCCGCCGCGTACGACGGGGTGGGTGCGGCGACGTTCGAGGCGTCCCTGGCCTCGGTCCGGATCCGGGGCACCGTGGCACTGTTCGGTGCCGCGAGCGGACCGGTTCCTCCGTTCGATCTGCAGCGTCTCAACCCGGCCGGTTCGCTGTTCGTCACCCGGCCCACCCTCGCGCACTACACACGCACGCGTGAGGAACTGCTCTGGCGGGCCGGAGACGTGTTCGCGGCGATCGCCGACGGCTCACTGAACGTCCGCGTGGGCGCGACCTATCCCCTGGCGGACGCCGCGCAGGCGCACACCGATCTCGCGGGCCGCGGCACGACCGGGTCGGTCGTCCTGCTCCCCTGAGCCGCACCGCAGAAGCGACGACGCCCCCGTTCCGGTGAGGAGCGGGGGCGTCGTCGTAGCGCGGAGACGGAGGGTCAGAAGAAGGACCCGATCGTCGGCAGAGCCAGCACCGAGTCGACGGCCAGCCCGAGGCAGACGAGCGCGAGGTAGTTGTTGGACTGCAGGAACAGCTTGAGCGGCTTGACCGAGGCGCCACCCCGCACGCTGTTGTAGAGCTGGTGCGCGACGAACAGGAACCACGCGCCGGCGAGGACCGCCACGACCGCGTAGACGATTCCGGCGGCAGGCACGATCACCAGCGTCGCGAGGACGGTCGCCCAGGTGTACAGCAGGATCTGCTTGGTGACGTGCTGCTCTGTCGCGATCACGGGCAGCATCGGCACGCCGGCCGCCTTGTAGTCCTCCTTGTACCGCATCGCGAGTGCCCACGTGTGCGGAGGCGTCCAGAAGAAGACGACGAGGAACAATACGACCGGTTCCCAGCTGAGGGATCCGGTGACCGCGGCCCAGCCGACCATCACGGGCATGCAGCCTGCGGCGCCGCCCCACACGACGTTCTGCCAGGTACGGCGCTTGAGCACCATCGTGTAGACGAGGACGTAGAACAGGATCGTGGCGACGACGAGCAGGCCCGCCAGCAGGTTCGCCCGCCACCACAGCCACGCGAACGACGCCACGCCGAGGAGAACACCGAAGACGAACGCATTGCGGGTGGGCACGGTCTGGCGCGCCAGCGGGCGAAGCGCGGTGCGCTTCATCACCTTGTCGATGTCGGCGTCGACCACGCAGTTGAGGGAGTTGGCGCTCGCCGCACCCATCCAGCCGCCGAACAGGGTGCTCAGGATCAGGACGATGTCGACGTGGCCACGATCGGCGAACAGCATCGCGGGGATGGTCGCGACCAGCAGCAACTCGATCACGCGCGGCTTGGTGAGGGCGATGTAGGCGAGGACCTTGCCCGAGATGCGTCCCCACGTGGTATCGCGACGGGGAGCACCCGGTGCTTCGGGGGCGCCGAAGCCGTGTCCTCCCGGCCGTTGCCCTGCCCGCACTCTGTCTCCTTGCACCACGCGAATCCGCACTTTCGCTCGCCCGTTCACGGTCGCCCGGTTCCGGACGCTCCCTACTACTACGAACGATGGTAGACGGCAGAGACTCGCCGACCGAATCGACCCGCTCCCCCGCGCGCACTAGTCTTAAGGAGCGCGCGGGCCATACTCTGCCGCAGCCGCCCCGTACATCCCATGTCAGGAGAATTCTGCTCGTGTCGATCACAGACGAGATCCGCACCCTCACTCAGCCGGCGCATCCGGCCGACTGGACCGACCTGGACACCAAGGCAGTCGACACGGCGCGCGTGCTCGCCGCCGACGCGGTGCAGAAGGTCGGCAACGGGCACCCCGGCACCGCGATGAGCCTCGCTCCGCTGGCGTACACCCTCTACCAGCGTGTGATGCGGCACGACCCCACCGACCCGAAGTGGGTCGGTCGCGACCGCTTCGTGCTGTCGTGCGGCCACTCCAGCCTGACCCTGTACATCCAGCTGTACCTGTCGGGATACGGCGTCGAACTCGCCGACCTCGAGGCGCTGCGCACGTGGGGCTCGCTGACCCCGGGACACCCCGAGTACGGGCACACCGCGGGCGTCGAGATGACCACCGGACCGCTCGGCCAGGGCCTCGCGTCCGCCGTCGGTATGGCCATGGCCGCCCGTCGCGAGCGCGGCCTGTTCGATCCGGATACCGCTCCGGGCGAGAGCCCCTTCGACCACTTCATCTACGTGATCGCTTCCGACGGTGACATCGAAGAGGGCGTCACCTCCGAGGCCTCGTCGCTCGCGGGCGTGCAGGAACTCGGCAATCTGATCGTCTTCTACGACGCCAACAAGATCTCGATCGAGCACGACACCACGATCGCGCTCGGCGAGGACGTGGCGAAGCGGTACGAGGCGTACGGCTGGCACGTGCAGACCGTCGACGGCGGCGAGAACGTCACCGGGATCCTCGAGGCCGTCGAGGCCGCCAAGGCGGTCACCGATCGCCCCTCGCTCATTTCCGTGCGCACGATCATCGGCTATCCGGCTCCGACCAAGATGAACACCGGCGACGTGCACGGTGCTGCTCTCGGTGTCGACGAGGTCGCCGCGGTGAAGAAGGTGCTCGGCTTCGATCCCGAGAAGAACTTCGACGTCGATCCGGCTGTGATCGAGCACGCCCGCGGCGTCATCGAGCGCAACGCCAAGGCGCGCGAGGCATGGCAGGCCGACTTCGACGCGTGGGCTCGGCGCGAGCCCCAGCGCAAGGAACTGTTCGACCGTCTGTTCGCGGGTGAGTTCCCGGAGGGCTGGGTCGACGCCCTGCCGCTCTACGATCCCACCGACAGCGGTCCCGCGACCCGCAAGGCCTCGGGCAACGCGCTCGCGACCCTCGGCCCGATCCTGCCGGAACTGTGGGGCGGCTCCGCCGACCTCGCCGGCAGCAACAACACGACGATCCCCGGTTCCGATTCGTTCGGTCCGGCGTCCATCTCCACCGACGACTGGACGGCCCAGCCGTACGGACGCACCCTGCATTTCGGTATCCGTGAGCACGCGATGGGCTCGATCCTCAACGGCATCGCTCTGCACGGACCGACCCGGGCCTACGGCGGGACGTTCCTCGTGTTCTCCGACTACATGCGGCCCGCAGTGCGCTTGGCCGCGCTGATGCAGACGCCGGCCATCTACGTGTGGACCCACGACTCGATCGGACTCGGCGAGGACGGCCCGACGCACCAGCCGATCGAACACCTCGCCGCGCTGCGCGCGATCCCCAATCTCGCGGTGATCCGTCCGGCGGATGCCAACGAGACGTCCTTCGCGTGGAAGTCGGCTCTCGAGAACAAGACGGGCCCGACCGCACTGGCACTCACCCGCCAAAACGTGCCGGTTCTCGAAGGAACCCGGGAGAAGGCCGCCGAGGGTGTCGCCCGCGGCGCGTACGTACTGTTCGAAGCCTCCACCGGGACTCCCGAGGTCGTGCTGCTCGCCACCGGATCCGAGGTCGAGCTGGCGGTCGCCGCCCGCGAGACCCTCGAGGCCGACGGTGTGCCCACCCGGGTCGTCTCGGTGCCGGTACTCGACTGGTTCCTCGAGCAGGACCAGGCCTACCGCGACGAGGTACTCCCCCCGTCGGTCCGTGCCCGCGTCTCCGTCGAAGCCGGTCTCGCGTTGCCGTGGTACCGGCTCATCGGCGATGCCGGCGAGGCCGTGTCGCTCGAGCACTTCGGCGCTTCCGCCGATTACAAGACCCTGTACCGCGAGTTCGGAATCACCGCAGAAGCCGTCGTCGACGCTGCGCGCCGCTCGCTGACCCGAGTGAAGGGATGATCGGATGACTTCACAGACCACCGCACAGAACGAAGTGCTCGCTGAGCTCTCCGCACAAGGGGTGTCGGTGTGGCTCGACGACCTGTCGCGGGAGCGGATCGAGTCCGGCAATCTCGCCGATCTGATCGCCACCCGCAGCGTGGTCGGCGTGACCACCAACCCGTCGATCTTCCAGGCGGCGTTGTCCAAGGGACACGCGTACGACGCGCAGGTTCGTGACCTGGCGGCGGGCGGTGCCGACGTCGAGGAGACCATTCTCGCCGTGACCACCGACGACGTCCGGTCGGCGTGCGACGTGCTCGCCCCCGTGTACGAGGCGACCGGCGGACTCGACGGCCGTGTGTCGATCGAGGTCGATCCGCGTCTCGCCCACGTCACCGACGAGACCGTGGCGCAGGCCAAGCAACTGTGGCAGGTCGTCGACCGCCCCAACCTGTTCATCAAGATCCCCGCGACGGTCGCCGGACTTCCGGCCATCGCCCGGGTGATCGGCGAGGGCATCAGCGTCAACGTCACGCTGATCTTCTCCGTCGAACGGTACGAGCGGGTGATCGAGGCCTACCTCGACGGGCTCACCGCGGCCAAGGCTGCCGGCCACGACCTGTCGAAGATCCATTCGGTGGCGTCGTTCTTCGTTTCCCGCGTCGACACCGAGATCGACGCGCGGCTCGAGGCAATCGGCACCGACGCGGCGCTGGCGTTGCGTGGCAAGGCGGGCGTCGCGAACGCCCGGCTGGCGTACGCCGCCTACCGCAAGGCATTCGAGTCGGGTGCACGCTTCGAACAGCTCGCCGAGGCGGGCGCGAATGCGCAGCGCGCGCTGTGGGCGTCGACCGGTGTGAAGAACCCGGAGTACTCCGACACGATGTACGTCACCGAACTCGTGGCTCCGAACACGGTGAACACGATGCCGGAGAAGACGCTCGAAGCGGTCGCCGACCACGGTGTGATCACCGGTGACACCGTGACCGGCAACATCTCCTCGGCTCAGCAGGTCTTCGATGCGCTCGACGCGGCGGGAATCGACCTGCCCGACGTGTTCCGCAAGCTCGAGGAAGAGGGCCTCGAGAAGTTCGAAGCGTCCTGGAGCGAACTGCTCACCGCTACCTCGGAGCAGCTCACCGCCCACGCGCCCGGCGCGGAGGGCTGAACGTGAGCGAACCCGGTACGGCGGAGTGGGCGAACCCGCTGAGAGACAGCAGCGATCGCCGGCTTCCTCGCATCGCGGGTCCGTGTGCTCTCGTCATCTTCGGCGTCACGGGCGACCTCGCCCGCCGCAAACTGATGCCGGCCGTGTACGACCTGGCCAACCGAGGGCTCCTGCCGCCCGGATTCGCTCTCGTCGGCTTCGCCCGCCGCGAGTGGGACGACGCCGAGTTCGGTGAAGTGGTGCACGACGCGGTGCGCAACAACTCGCGCACCCCGTTCCGCGAAGAAGTCTGGCAGCGGCTCGCCGAGGGCATCCGTTTCGTCCAGGGCACGTTCGACGACGATGCCGCGTTCGCGGAACTCGCCGAGACGCTCCACAAGCTCGACCAGGAGCGGGGCACCGGCGGAAACCACGCGTTCTACCTGTCGGTGCCGCCCGATGCGTTTCCCGTCGTGTGTGGGCAACTGGCCCGCTCGGGTCTCGCATCGGCGCAGGGCGACACGTGGAGCCGGGTGGTGATCGAGAAGCCGTTCGGTCACAACCTCGAAAGTGCTCGTGAGCTGAACGCGGTCGTCGGCGAAGTGTTCTCCGAGGATTCGGTGTTCCGCATCGACCACTACCTCGGTAAGGAAACGGTTCAGAACATCCTGGCGCTGCGGTTCGCGAACCAGTTGTTCGATCCGATCTGGAACGCGCACTACGTCGACCATGTCCAGATCACGATGGCCGAGGACATCGGTCTCGGCGGCAGGGCGGGTTACTACGACGGGATCGGGGCGGCGCGCGACGTCATCCAGAACCACCTGTTGCAGTTGCTCGCGTTCACCGCGATGGAAGAGCCGATCAGCTTCGCGCCGTCCGAACTGCGCGCCGAGAAGATCAAGGTGCTGTCCGCGACGCGCCTGGCCGAACCCCTCGACGAAACGACCGCTCGTGGTCAGTACTCCGGTGGGTGGCAGGGCGGCGAGCGGGTCGTCGGACTGCTCGAGGAGAAGGGATTCGCGGCGGACTCGACGACCGAGACCTACGCGGCGATCACTCTCGAGGTCGACACCCGGCGCTGGGCAGGTGTCCCCTTCTACCTGCGCACCGGAAAACGGCTGGGCCGCCGGGTCACCGAGATCGCCGTGGTGTTCAAGCGCGCACCGCACCTCCCGTTCGACACGACGATGACGTCGGATCTCGGGCAGAACGCACTCGTGATCCGGGTGCAGCCCGACGAGGGTGTCACGATGCGCTTCGGGTCGAAGGTACCCGGCTCCGAGATGGAGGTGCGCGACGTGAGCATGGACTTCAGTTACGGCCAGGCGTTCACCGTGTCCTCTCCGGAGGCCTACGAACGGCTGCTGCTCGATGTGCTGCTCGGTGAACCGTCGCTGTTCCCGGTGGACGAAGAGGTCGAGTTGTCCTGGAAGATCCTCGATCCGGTTCTCGAACACTGGGCTGCGAAAGGCCGGCCGGAGCCGTACGAAGCGGGCGGCTGGGGTCCGCCCTCGTCCGAAGAGATGCTGCGCCGATCCGGCCGGGAATGGAGACGGCCGTGAGACTGCAATTGCGCAACACCTCCGCGGTGGATGTCAGCAAGAAGCTCGTCGAATTGCGACGGACCGGCGGCATCGTCACGCAGGGCAGGGTTCTCACGCTCATCGTGTGCGCCGGCGAAGCACGCGGCATCGAGGCGGCGATCTCGGCGGCGACCGACGCCGCGCGTGAGCACCCGTGCCGCGTCATCGTGGTCGGGCGCGGTCGCGCCGAAGGTCCGTCCCGTCTCGACGCGGAAATCCGCGTCGGTGGTGAGGCCGGTGCATCCGAGGTGCTGATCCTGGCGCTTCACGGCGAACTCGCCGAGCATCAGGAGTCGGTCGTCGTGCCGTTCCTGCTGCCCGACACGCCCGTCGTCGCGTGGTGGCCGAGCCAGGCGCCTCCGGTCCCCGCCAAGGATCCCGTCGGCAGGCTCGCCGTTCGACGGCTCACCGATACGACGAACGCACTCGATCCGCGTGCCGATCTGTTCTCGCGGTTGTCCGGGTACACCCCCGGCGACACCGATCTGGCGTGGGCACGGATCACCTATTGGCGTGCACTTCTGGTGTCGGCGCTCGAGCAACCGCCTCACGAGCGCGTCGTTTCCGCGCACGTCTCCGGTCTGCAAACCGAACCTGCGATCGACCTGCTCGCGGGTTGGCTCGCGAGCCGCCTCGACTGCCCGGTGCTGCGCGCGACCGGCGAACTGCGCGTCGAACTCCGCACGACCTCGCAGACGATCGTGCTGGGACGTCCCCAGGAAGGGCGCGTGGCGACACTCCAACGAACGGACAAGCCCGCGTCGTTGATCACCCTGGCCCGGAGGGATTCCGCCGAGTGTCTCGCCGAGGAGTTGCGCCGGCTCGACCCCGATGTCATCTACGAGGCCGCACTGTCGGCCCTGCCGAAGGTGGATTATGTCTGAATCCGTCAGCGCCCCGACCGAAGTGTTGACCTTCGCCGACGCGGACGCCGTCGCACGGGCGGCGGCGAAAGCCTTCGTCGACGCCGTGGTCGCGGCGCAACGCGAACGCCTGCAGGCCCATGTGGTCCTCACCGGTGGCGGGACGGGCATCGCGGTGCTCGAGCACGTCGGCCGCGAGCAGGGCGGGATCGACTGGTCGGCGGTGAACGTGTACTTCGGCGACGAGCGTTTCCTCCCGCCGGGCGATCCCGACCGCAACGAGGTGCAGGCCCGGGCCGCGTTGCTCGACCACGTGCCGATCGACGAGGCACGTATCCACACGATGCCGGCACTCGGCGAGGACGGGTGCGCAACACCGGCCGAGTCCGCGGAGCGTTACGCCCGGCGTCTCGCGGCGCAGTCCGCCGACGGGTCGGTACCGGACTTCGATGTGCACCTGCTCGGCATGGGGGGCGAGGGGCATATCAACTCGCTTTTCCCCCACACCGACGCGGTGCGTGAATCGGCGCGTTTCGTGGTCGGCGTGGAGGATTCTCCGAAGCCGCCTCCGGCACGGGTGACGCTGACGTTGCCCGCCGTGCAGCGCGCCCGTCAGGTGTGGTTGCTGGTCACCGGGGAGAACAAGGCCGACGCGGTCGCCGGTTCGATCGCGGGGGCAAGCCCCGAGGACATTCCGGCAGCGGGGGCCCGCGGGCTCGAACGCACCGTGTGGTTCGTCGATCCGGCTGCGGCCGCGGGGCTCCCGAAGTCCTGAGCCGCCGGCCACGACGTGTGCCGCGGGGTACTGCGTCACTGCGTCACTGCGTCACCGAGGATCGCTGTCGCGGTCGGACTCGTCCGCCGGAGTCCGGGGCGTACCGTCGTCGGTGCCCTGCCGGACGCACCGGAATCTCACCGACGAGCGAGGGCCGCGCGTCGTGCGTGCTGCGGTGAGCCGGGGACGTCCGGGGACGCATCGCGTCGTTCGTGGGTCCATGCGGGTGGGCTCCTCCCGTGGTGGGCCGCTTTCGTTTCCGGCCCTTGTCACGTTCGACGCACCGCCGGGCGCGTAGGTTCCCCGTCCAGGAAATCGGACGGTCGCACACGCCCGGCGCTGCAGCCCAGGACCGTCCTACAGTCCCCGCGCGATGACTGCCTCGGTGACGCGATCGTCGATCGACGACACCGGATTCTCACGCCCGACCCACGCTTCTCCGCCGAAGTACTTCTCGATGATCTTCTCGGCCGTCCGGGTGGCGACCGCCTGCGTGGTCAGGGTCGGGTTCGGCCCACCGAGACTGTTGGGGAGGGCGGAGTTGTCTGTGATGAAAAGCCTTTTCACCCAACGTGATTCGGCATCTGAGTTGAGCACCGAATTGTGCTCGTCGAGTCCCATCCGCATGCTCGACTGCGAATGCAGGATCAACGGCGGCCAGTCGCAGCGGTGCACCGACTTCGCGCCCGCCGCCCGCATCAGTTCGACGGCCTTCCGGGTGGAGTATTCGCGATTGCGTTTGGTGCGCGCCGATCGATTCCGGTGGGCCATCGTGATTTTCGGCGCGAGCCCGCCCTCGCTCGGAAGCAGCACGGGCGACAACGTCACCCGATTCTCCGGTTCGACGTCGTCGTCGGTGATGACGAGTGCCGCGAGCACCCGGTCGGTGTCGGACATCGTATTCAGGAGATCGCGCCCCACGAGCCTTCCCATGGTGTCCGCTCCCGCGGAGTCGACCACGCCTCCTGCTCGTCCGTAACCGTTGATCCCGGAATCGCTGAAGTTCAGTGCGTACGCGATGAGCGCGGGCGGCAGACCGAGTTGCTCGACCCCGCCGTAGCCGGGCAGGTCGACGCGCGCATTCGAACCGGGTCCCCTCGTCTCACCGGTGTATTCGTCGAAGACGCCGAACACGCCGTCCATGTGGTGATCGGTCAGACCACGGCCGACCCATCCGTTCGGGTTGGGCAGACCGGAACCGAGCCACAGACGCGGTGACTCGATGCATCCTGCGGCAAGCACGACGACGGGGGCGGTGGCCTCGTGCTCCGCGCCGTCGGCGGTGGTGGTGAACCGCACCCCGCGCGCAGTGGTCTCCCCGTGAACCTCCTCGAAGAGGACCTTCGTGACGACGGCGTCGGAGACGAGCGTGACGGCACGGCCCTGGGGCGACCAGGCGTCGGCGGTGAGCATCATCGGAACGTACGAATTGTCCGTCGACCGTTTGGCTTTGAGATTCCGCGGTGCGCCGAGCGGGAGGTAGCACCCCTGGTAGCAGTGGCCGCACATGGTGCATCCGCGCGCGTCGGGATAGTGCAACTGCGCGGGGTCGCGGGTGCGGCCCGCGGTTCCGCCGGGCTGCAGGATGGCGTTCTGCTGCGCGCGGTAGGACGGTCCGGTGGTGTCGAGCGTGGTCTGATGCGTCAGGCCGAGTGCGGCGGCGCCACGGAGGAACACCTGTTCCTTGGCCCCCATGGGGGCCGTCTGCACCGGAAGCGTCGCCTCGACCCACTCGTAGTAGCGCCGTAACTCCTCGTACCCGAACGGGAACAGGTGCGCGGTGTCGTACATGTCGCGGTCGGGCGCGTCGTAGCCGACGAAGGCGCCGGCCGCCGCGCGGGGGGAATTTCCGAAGAAGTGCAGGGTGGTGCCGCCGACGCCGGCGACCTGCCAGACATACGACTGCTGGGGGACGTCCCGCAACCACGGCGTACGGGATCGGTCACCGGGGCCCTGCCGCAGAAATCCCGTGATCGGGTTGTTGGCGTCGTCTTCGAAGTGGGTCCACTCGTTCTCCGGGTCGATGAAGCGTGGTCCGGCTTCGAGCACGAGGACATCGAGTCCGCGCGCCGCGAGTTCCTTCGCCACGACCGGGCCGCCGCCACCCGATCCCACCACGATTACGTCGGTCATCTATGCCTCCACCTTGTCGATCCCGCGGTAGTACCCGATCACTTCGTCCCATCCGTCGCTCGGACCGGCGTAGTTGCTCAGGTCCCAGCCCACCGGACGGCCGGTCGTCTTCCTTTCGATCCGGTCGAACGCCGACACCTCGGAGAAGGCGGCGAACGCGGCGAGAGTCGGCACGGAGTTCACCACGAACCGGATGATGAAGTTTTCGAAGCGCGGGTCGGTGTCGAGCCACTCGAACACGAGCGCCTTCTTCGCATGGTCCAGGTTCGCGAACGGCGCCGCGAAGGGCCCGTTCGCGGCATTGGGATCGGCGGTGGCCGCGAAAATGTTGAGCAGCACCGCAACTCCCGCAGCGCCCGGGAGCGGAACTCCGGCCCCGCCGAGCAGCGGAATCGCGAGCGCTCGGTCGAGAGTCAGTTCGAGGGACGCGGCAGTTCCCGGAGTCACTCCCCCGGGCCGGTCGGTGGCCACCCCCTGGTGCTGGGAGTACGGGTCGTTCCCGGGCACGACGAACGAGAGCAACCCGTTTATGGTGTCGCGAATCGGTGGCGCCGGCGCCGCAGGCTGAGCACCTGCCGTGGGAACACCCAGCGTGCTCAGCGCGGCGAGCGCAGCTCCGCCCCCGATGAATCCGGTCAGAAACTGTCGGCGGTTCCACGAACCGTCGTGTGCACAGTTCACGTTCGTCCCCTCGTCGGTGAAATGCAACTGACGGGAGTGTACGGACGAACCGGTCGAAATCCCGGGAGGTCGGTACCCCCGGAAAAGGCGCGAATGCGACGTCCCGTTCGCGTCCGGACGCCGAACGGATCCATCACACTGGCAAACGAAGACGAGGGGAGCAACCGATGAGCATGCCCACGACGGTCATGGGAGAGGTACGGCCGGAAAGCGATTGCCCGCAGGACGCGTCGCTGGTCAGGCTGGTTTATCGCCGCAGTTTCGCGTTGCCCCCCGACGAGATCTGGCACGCGCTCACCGACCCGCGGCAACTGTCACGGTGGTACGGCACCTTCACCGGCGATCCCGCCACGGGGCACGTGCGGCTGACGATGACCGACGAACACGATTCGGCGACCGCCGACGTTCGGATCCTCCGGTGTACTCCCCCGGCCGGGTTCTCGCTGGAGGTGGACGGCTGGTTGCTGACGGTCGCCCTGCGCGCGGTGGGTCGTGTGACCACACTCGACTTCACGCACTCTCACGTGCCGCGATCAGAGGCCGGGGAGATCGGCCCGAGCTGGCAGTACTACCTCGATCGCCTGGACGCTGCTCTCACCGGCAGTCCCCTGCCCCGGTGGAGCGATTACCTGTCGCTGGTCGACGAGTACCGGTGACCGGCCCGCGCCGGATCGGGGGTCACAGGATCATCGATTCACGGGTCGCAGCAGGTCCGGTGTGTTGTTGCGAGGCGAGTTGACCGCGGTACTCACCTCGTAGGGTTCGAGATGGGGTTCGGGGATCGAGTTCAGCAGCGCATCGACGTCCTCGCGGGCGGTGAGCGTCGTGTCGAGCCACGGGTCGACGAACGTGGCCGGGAGGACGACGGGTGAGCGGTCGTGGATATGCCCGGCAGCGTCGGTCGCCGGGCGGGTGAGCACCGTGCAGGTCCACAACCACCGTTCCGGGTCGTCCTCGGGCAGTTCGGGATTCGGCCACAACTCGTAGAGTCCGGCCATGGAGATGGGCGCGTCCCCGTGCAGGAAGTACGGGATCTTCTTCCCCTCGTCGTTTTTCATCCACTCGTAGTATCCGTCGGCCGGGAGTATGCAACGCCGCCGGGCGGCAGCGGCCTTGAACGCCGGTTTCTGCGTGATCGTCTCCGAACGCGCGTTGATCATGTGCGCACCGATCTTCGGGTCCTTCGCCCAGGACGGGACCAGACCCCAATGGAGCCGGGACGAGACCAGGCGCACCGGATCGCCATCGGGGTCGTCGCGCGGAGTACGCACGAGCACGGCGTTGACCCGCTGGGTCGGGGCGACGTTGTACGACGGTGGCAACTCCTCACCGACCGCTGCCGCCGCGTCGTAGGTGGCGAGCAGGTCGTCCCGGGTACTCGTGCTTGCATAACGTCCACACACGAAGACATCACCTCTCTGCTTTTCCGCCTCTGCGCTTCCCGCCTCTCAGCTTCCCTCACTGTCACCCGGATCCCTCGTCGAACGAGGACAGACGGGCGCGGACACGGCGGCGTTCCGGCTCGGTGCCCGCCAGACCCGATGCCCGCCGGAACGCGCGCTCGGCGTCGGCGTCACGGCCGAGCCGGTCGAGGAGGTCGGCGCGGGCCACGTGGTACGGGTAATGGTCGCGAAGGACCGGTTCGTCTGCCAGGGCGTCGAGCAGTTCCAGGCCCGCTGCGGGTCCGTCGCGCATCGCCACGGCGACAGCACGGTTCGCGGCGACCAGCGGCGAGGGTGCGAGTGCGAGGAGTACCCCGTAGAGCGCGACGATCTGCGGCCAGTCCGTGGAGTCGACGTCGGGCGCTTCGTCGTGCAGGGCTGCGATTGCCGCCTGCACCGCGTACGGGCCCGGTGGTCCGCCGGACAGCGCCTCGACCACCAGCGCACTTCCTTCGTCGATCATCTCCCTGTCCCACCGGGTCCGGTCCTGGGCGTCGAGGAGCACGATCTCGCCGGCTGAGTCGGTGCGGGCGTCGCGGCGCGCGTGGACGAGGAGCACGAGTGCGAGCAACCCGGCCACCTCGCGTTGCGCGGGCATGAGCCGGCGCAGGATCCGGGCCAGCCGGATCGACTCTTCGGCCAGATCCGGCCTTTGCAGATCCGTGCCGCTGCTGGCGGCATATCCCTCGGTGAAGATCGAGTACAGCGCGCTGAGCACGATGGGTAGCCGCTCTTCGAGCTCGTCGGCGCGAGGAACCCGGAACGGTATCCGTGCACCGCGGATCTTCTTCTTGGCCCGCACTATTCGTTGCGCCATGGTGGCGTGGGGAACGAGGAACGCGCGGGCGACCTCGCTGGTGGTGAGCCCGCCGAGGCACCGCAGGATCAGCGCGACGCGGTCGTCGGCCGCCAGTGCAGGATGGGCACAGGTGAAGAACAGTTCCAGTCGTTCGTCGGGCAACTCGTCGCGGGGTGGTACCGGGGAGCCACGACGCTCGGTGTCGATCGCGAGCTGAGCAAGCCGTTGCGCGTAGGTGCGGTCCCGTCGCACCCGGTCGAGCGCACGGCGGCGGGCGGTGGTGAACAGCCACGCTCCCGGCCGGTCGGGCACCCCGTCGACCGGCCAGTGCACGAGCGCGGCCTCGAGCGCATCGGATGCGGCTTCCTCGGCGAGGTCGAGATCGCCGAAGCGGTGTACCAAGCCGGCGAGGAGCCGGCCGTGCTCCTCCCGGAACACGGCCTCGGCCGACACACCCGCATCCACGGTTACTCGCCGAACTCGGCGATCGGCCGCACGACGACGGTGCCACCGTCGCGAGAACCCGGGCACCGCGCCGCCCAGTCGATGGCCGAGTCCAGGTCCGGCACATCGATGACGTCGTAGCCTCCGAGCACCTCCCGGGTTTCGGCGTACGGCCCGTCCGTCACGGTGCGGCGTCCGTCGTCGCCGACCCGGACGGCGGTCGCGGTGACGAGGTCCTGCAGCGCATGGCCACCGACCAGCACCCCGGCATCGCGCATCGCCTTCTCGTAGTCCTGCCAATCCTGGAAGGTGCAGGTGCTTTCCTCGGTTGCGGATGTGTAGATCAGCAACATGTACTTCATGATCGTCTCCTGTCGTCGGTCGTACAGCGGTTCGCCGTACGTCATGACGACGAGCGGCCCCTACCGGAATCGACACCCCTGTGAAGTTTTTCTCGCCGGGATCCGTCAGCCGCTGTTCCGGAGCGCGGTCGCCAGGCCGTTCATGGTCAGCTGGATGCCGCGGCGTACCTGCTCGGTGTCCTCACCTGCGCGGAACCGGCGCAACAGTTCGACCTGCAGGTGGTTGAGCGGCTCCAGGTACGGGAACCGGTTGTGCAGGGAGCGTTCCAGCGCGGGATTGTCGGCGACGAGCGAGTCGTAGCCCGTGATCCGCCGGTAGACGTCGACGGTCCGCGCGTGTTCCTCGGCGATCTGGCCGAAGACACGTTCCCGCAGGTCGGTGTCCTCGACCAGTTCCGAGTAGCGCGCCGCGATGCCGAGGTCGGACTTGGCCATCACCTGCGCCATGTTCGACAGCACCGAGCGGAAGAACGGCCACCGGCGGTACAGGGTTCTCAACGACTCGAGCCGCTCGGGGTCGTCACCGACCCACTGGGTGACCGCGCTGCCCGTTCCGTACCAGCCGGGCAGCATCACCCGGCTCTGGGTCCAGGCGAGCACCCACGGAATTGCACGCAGGTCGGCGATGGCTTCGGTGGGCTTGCGCGACGACGGCCGGCTCCCGATGTTGAGGGCACCGATCTCCGCGACGGGTGTCGACG
Organism: Rhodococcus sp. NPDC019050; assembly: GCF_055664235.1. Taxonomy (NCBI): domain Bacteria; kingdom Bacillati; phylum Actinomycetota; class Actinomycetes; order Mycobacteriales; family Nocardiaceae; genus Rhodococcus; species Rhodococcus sp. NPDC019050. The sequence continues at coordinate 110,817 of NZ_JBVOON010000014.1, forward strand.
TCGTGAAGTACTCGACGAACCCCGGCGTGTCGTGGACGAGACGCCGGTAGGCGTCGCGGGCGAGTTCGGCGAGTTCGTCGAAGATCCGGTACGCGGCGGACGCATCCGCGCCGAGACCTTCCACGTCGAGCAGTGTCGATTCGAGCGTCGCGGCGACGAGCGCCTCGAGGTTGCGACGTGCCAGGACGGGTTCGCGGTACTTCGCGGCGATCACCTCCCCCTGCTCGGTCAACCGCAGCGAGCCCTGCACCGCACCGGGCGGCTGGGCGAGGATGGCGTCGTAACTGGGTCCGCCTCCGCGGCCGACGGTGCCGCCGCGGCCGTGGAACAGGCGCAGGCGCACTCGTGCGGCACGGGAGACCTCGACGAGGTCGAGTTCCGCGCGGTACAGCGCCCAGTTGGCGGCGAGGTAACCGCCGTCCTTGTTGGAATCGGAGTAGCCGAGCATGACCTCCTGTAACCCGTCGTGCGCGTCGACGAGACTGCGGAACTCGGGCACGGCCAACGCGGCAGTCAGGGTCGACGCACCACCCCGCAGGTCTTCGATGGTTTCGAACAGTGGAATCACCTGGACACTGCTGCGCGGGTAACCGGCGTCGAGGTCGAGCAACCCGACTTCCTTGAGCAGCACCTCCACCTCGAGCAGATCCGACACCGACGTGCACATGCTGATGATGTAATGCTCGATCGCGGCATTTCCGATGCGCTGCACCACATTTGCCGCAGCTCGCAGGATGCCGAGTTCCTTTGCCGTTTCCTCCGACAACTGCGCATCCGGGCTCGTCAGGGGCCGGCGGATGCGTAGTTCGGAGGTGAGCAACGCGACCCTGTCCTCTTCCGACAGTGCGGAGTATCGGTCGGTCACCCCGGCCCAGGAGAGCAGTTCGGCCACCACCCGCTCGTGGACGTCGGAGTTCTGCCGCAGATCCAGCGGTGCGAGGTGGAAGCCGAAGACCTCGACCGCACCGCGAAGACGCGCGAGCCGATCGTCGGCGATCACCCCGCCCCCACCGGAGCGCAGCGACGCGTCGACCACCGTCAGGTCGGCGAGGAGTTGTGCGGGTGTGCGGTACCGCTCGCGCGACAGGTCGACCGTGTGCGGAAGGTCGACTCCCGGCAGCAGATGGGCGCCGGTCGCGGTGAGCCGTCCGCGGATGCCCCGTACGGCCCGCCGGTACGGCTCGTCGCTGTGCGCCGGATTGTCGTCGCCGGAGAGGTCGGCGAGTTCTTCCAGCGGGGAGGTGACGACGGTGGTGCGCGCCGACATCGACAACTCACGTTCGAGCGCGTCGAGTTCGGTGAGGTGGTGACGCAGAGCAGTCGCGCATGCACGGTCGGCGGCGGTGGTGACGACTTCGGCGTCGACGTTGGGGTTTCCGTCCCGGTCGCCGCCGATCCACGTGCCGGGGCGCACGATCGGCCGGGTGAGTACTGCGGCGTCGGGCCAGCGCCTGCGCAGTTCGCGGCGGACCTCGGCGTTGAGAGTGGGCACGACGTCGAAGAAGGCCAGGTCGTAGTAGCGCAGACCGTTGTCGATCTCGTCGCTGATCCGCAGTCGCGACAACCGGATGAGCGCGGTCTGCCACAGCGTGAGGATCTGCCGGTACAGGGCACGGTCGAGTTCGTCCCGCTCGTAGGGATCGACGGTGTGGTTGCGCCGGCGCATGAGGTCGGTGACGGCGGTCTGCACGTCGAACACGCTGCGGCGCCGGGTTTCGGTGGGGTGCGCGGTGATCACCGGGGCGACGAGTGCGTCTGCGAGCGCCTCGGCGACCGAGTCCGCGTCCAGGCCGACCGCGTCGAGCTTGACGTAGGTCGCGGCGAGGGCGCTGTCCTGCGGAGGATCGCCGGCCTCGGTGTGCACGGCACGGCGCCGCTCCCGGTGGAGATCTTCGGCCAGATTGGCGAGCAGCCCGAAGTGACTGAACGCGCGCACGACCGGAAGCAGATTCCCGGTGTCGACATCGGCGAAACGTGCGGCGAGGTCGGCGCGCTCCATCTCGGATCGCCGGATTCGGAAACTCGCGACCCGCGCCGCTTCGACGAGGTCGAAGATCTCCTCCCCCGCCTGGTCCCGGACGACATCGCCGAGGATGCCGCCGAGGAGCCGGATGTCGTCGCGCAGGGGTTCGGTGGCCGAAGCCGGCGGGGAGTCCGTCATGCGGCCAGTATCGGCGTCTCCGCGCCGATACGCGACCGCTGGCCGGTCAGCTGAACTTGATCTGCAGCCCGATGCCGAGGATGGCGATCACCCACACGATGCCCGTGAACACGGTGAGCCGGTCGAGGTTCTTCTCGGCCACCGACGAACCGGACAGGTTGGATTGGACGCCGCCGCCGAACAGGCTCGACAGACCGCCGCCCTTACCGCGGTGCAGCAGCACCAGCAGGATGAGCAGCAGGCTCGTGACGATCAGCAGAATGTCCAGGAACAGTTCCATGTCGGCGTTCGGTGTCCTTCGATGGTGGGTGACGTCGGCCGTCAGCTTACCCGGTCCGGAGAACTTCCAGGATTGCCGGACCCCCTGCCGGATGTTGCCTCGTCGGTGTAGCGGTCGCGGCCGGCGAACGCCCCGACCACGGCCTGACCGGCCGCGCACACCGCGACCAGCACGAGTACCGCGGTCCAGGTGCCGGTGAGGTCGAAGATCGCGCCGGCCACCACCGGACCGCTCGCCGCGAGCAGGTAGCCGATGCATTGCGCCATGCCGGACAACTGTGCGGTCTGTGCGATCGTGCGGGTGCGCAATCCGAACAGCGACACCGCGATGATGAACGTCGCGCCGCTGCTCGTTCCGGCGACCAGGATCCACAGCAGGACCAGGTTCGGCGCCCACAGCAGGCCGAGCATCGCCACGACGAGAAGCGAGGCGGCCACGGCGGTGAGCAGGCTCTGGTCGCCGCGGCGCGCCATGAGGGCGGTGGCGCCCAGGCCTGCCACGATCCCGATCACCTGGTAGGCCGAGAGATGCCATCCGGCGGCGGCACGGTCGATACCGAGCCCTGTCTCGATGGAGGGCAGCCAGGTCACGAGCAGGTAGAACGTCGTGGATTGCAGTCCCATGAACGCCGTGACCTGCCACGCGGTCGCAGAGCGCCACATCGACAGCCCACCCGGTGTCGCGGCGGCGGCAGGCTCGGGCGTCGGCAGCACGCGTCCGCGCACGGCCCACACGGCGGCCGCGACCAGCGACACCACGGCCCACAGGGCGAGCGCGCCCCGCCAGTTCCCGGTCAGGGCGAGGAAGGGCACGGCAAGACCGGATCCCAGCCCGGCAGCACCGGTGGTCACCGACGAGTAGACGCCGGTGACGGTGGAGATGCGGGTGGGATGGTCGCGTTTGACGATCGCGGGCAGCAGCACGTTACCGATGCCGATGCCGACACCGATCGCCATCGTGCCGCCCCACAACCACACCGCGCCCGGTATCGACCGCAGCAGGATGCCCGCGGTCAGCACGAGCATGGCGACGAGGACCATGCGCTGCGCACCGAACCGGGCGGCGGGACGGTGAATCCACGGCGAGACCGCCGCAAAGCACAGCAGCGGCACGGCACCGAGCAGGCCGAGCGCCGTGCTGCCGAGGCCGGTGCCGGCGCCGATCTCGTCGAGCAGTGGGCCGACCGCGGTGACGGCGGGCCGCAGGCACGCGGCGACGAGCAGCAGTGCGGCCAGGCCGAACAGCACGCGGCGGGTGCCCGGTCCGGTGTCGGCGGTTGCGGCCATGGACTCGGCGACTTCCTTTCCGTCCCGGTGCCTACCGGGAAAAGCCGTGGGGCGCAGGATCGAAGGATCCTGCGCCCCACGGGCACGGTGTTCTTGCCTGCTTGCGACGGCCTACAGGAGCGGGCCGCCGGCCGCGATGGCGGACAGTTGAGCGAACTCGTCGGCCTTGAGCGACGCGCCGCCGACCAGACCACCGTCGACGTCGGGCTGTGCGATGAGCTCGCCGACGTTCTTGGCGTTCACGGACCCACCGTAGAGGACGCGCACCGACGCGGCGATCTCCGGTGATGCCAGCTCCGCAAGGGTGGAACGCACTGCGGCGCACACCTCTTGGGCGTCGGCGGCCGAGGCCACCTTGCCCGTGCCGATGGCCCATACCGGCTCGTACGCGACGACGATCTTGGCGATGTCGTCGGCGGACAGCCCGGCGAGCGAGCCCTTCAGCTGCTCGACGTTGTATGCGACCTGGTTTCCGGCCTCACGGATGTCGAGGCCCTCACCGATGCACACGATCGGAGTCAGGCCGTGTGCGAGCGCGGCCTTCGCCTTGTCGCGGACGATCTCGTCGGTCTCGCCGTGCAGCGTGCGCCGTTCGGAGTGGCCGACGACCACGTACGTGCAGCCGAGCTTGGCGAGCATCGCAGCGGAGATCTCGCCGGTGTAGGCACCCGACGCGTGGGCGGACACATCCTGCGCACCGTAGGTGAGCTTGATCTTGTCGCCGTCGACGAGCGTCTGCACCGACCGGATGTCGGTGAACGGCGGAATGACCGTCACATCGACTTTCTCGAGGTACTTGTCGGGCAGGGTGAATGCGATCTTCTGCACCAGCGCGATGGCCTCGAGGTGGTTCAGATTCATCTTCCAGTTGCCCGCGATGAGCGGTTTACGTGCCATCGCGCTCAGGCCTCCAGAACCGAGATGCCGGGCAGTTCCTTGCCCTCGAGGTACTCGAGGGAGGCGCCGCCACCGGTGGAGATGTGCGAGAACCCGTCCTCGGGCAGACCCAGCTGACGGACCGCAGCGGCCGAATCGCCGCCGCCGACGACGCTGAACGCGCCCTTACCGGTGGCGTCGACGATGGCCTCGGCGACACCCTTGGTGCCCGCCGCGAACTTCGGGAACTCGAACACGCCCATCGGGCCGTTCCAGAACACGGTCTTGGCCGCCGAGAGCAGCGACGCGAACCGCTGCACCGAGTCCGGTCCGATGTCCAGACCCATCCAGCCGTCCGAGATCTCGGTGACCGGTACGGTCTTCGCTTCGGCGTCGGCCGAGAAGCTGTCGGCGATGACGACGTCCTGCGGAATGTGCAGGACGTCGGCGTAGCGTTCCAGCAGACCCTTGCAGGTCTCGATCATCGACTCTTCGAGAAGCGAGTTGCCCACCGAAATGCCCTGTGCGGCAAGGAACGTGAAGCACATTCCGCCGCCGATCACGAGGGTGTCGACCTTGGGCGCGAGAGCTTCGATCACCGCGAGCTTGTCGGAGACCTTGGACCCGCCGAGCACGACCGCGTACGGACGCTCGGTGTCGGTGGTGAGCTTGGCCAGCACCGCCACCTCTTCGGCGACGAGGCCACCGGCGTAGTGCGGGAGCAGCTTCGCCACGTCGTACACCGACGCCTGCTTGCGGTGCACGACACCGAAACCGTCGGAGACGAATGCGCCGTCCTCGCCGACGAGTTCGACGAGATCGCGGGCGAGCGCCTGACGCTGCGACTCGTCCTTGCTGGTTTCGCGCGGATCGAAGCGCACGTTCTCCAGCAGGAGGATGTCACCGTCGGTAAGGCCCTCGGAGCGGGCCAGGGCGTCCTGTCCGACGACATCGCCGGCGAGCTGGACGTTGCGGCCGAGTACCTCACCGAGCTTCGCCGCGACGGGCGCGAGCGAGAACTTCGGATCCGGCTCGCCCTTGGGGCGGCCGAGGTGGGCGACGACGACGACCTTGGCGCCCGCTTCCGCGAGTGCCTTGATCGTCGGGGCGGACGCGACGATGCGACCGGGGTCGGTGATCGTCGCGCCGTCCAGGGGGACGTTGAGGTCGGAGCGCACCAGCACGCCGCGCCCCTCCACCCCGGCGTCGAGCAGATCCTTCAGGGTCTGAACTGCCACTGTTCGGGTGTCCTGTTCGGTTCGGGGTATCAGAGCGACTTGCCGACGAGACCGATGAGGTCGACGACGCGGTTGGAGTAGCCCCACTCGTTGTCGTACCAGGCCACAACCTTGACCTGATCGTCGATGACCTTGGTCAGCGGCGCGTCGAAGATCGACGAGTGCGGGTCGGTGACGATGTCCGACGACACGATCGGGTCGGTGTTGTACTTCAGGATGCCCTTGAGCGGGCCCTCCGCTGCGGCCTGCATCGCGGCGTTGATCTCCTCGATCGACGCCTTGGTGCGCAGGTTGGCGGTGAGGTCGGTGACCGAGCCGGTCGGGATCGGCACGCGCAGGGCGTATCCGTCGAGCTTGCCGAGCAGCTGGGGAAGCACGAGGCCGATGGCCTTCGCGGCGCCCGTGCCGGTCGGGACGACGTTCAGCGCTGCGGCGCGCGCGCGACGCAGATCCTTGTGCGGGCCGTCCTGGAGGTTCTGATCCTGGGTGTAGGCGTGGATCGTCGTCATGAGGCCGCGCTCGATGCCGAAGCTGTCGTCGAGGACCTTGGCGATCGGGCCGAGGCAGTTGGTGGTGCACGAGGCGTTGGAGATGATGTTCTGGCTGCCGTCGTACTTGTCGTCGTTGACGCCCATCACGATGGTGATGTCCTCGCCCTTGGCGGGCGCGGAGATGATGACCTTCTTGGCGCCGGCGTCGAGGTGACCCTTCGCCTTGGCCGCGTCGGTGAAGATGCCGGTGGACTCGACGACGACGTCGACACCCAGGTCGCCCCAGGGCAGTGCCGCCGGGCCTTCCTTGATTTCCAGGGCCTTGATCTTCTGCTCGCCCACGACGATGAAGTCGCCCTCGACGCGCACATCCTTGTCGAGGCGACCCAGGATCGAGTCGTACTTCAGGAGCGTCGCGAGAGTGTCGTTGTCGGTCAGGTCGTTGACGGCGACGATCTCGATGTCAGTTGTGCCGAGCGCCTTCTGCGCTTCGACTGCGCGGAAGAAGTTGCGCCCGATACGTCCGAACCCGTTTACGCCTACGCGGACAGTCACAGTGGAGCTCCTTTGCCCAGATCTCGATGATTGTGCTGATGATTGTGCTGGTGTGACCCCCACCCTAGTGTGCCGGGGCCGCAATATGGGATTCGCCCTGTGTGACGAACTCCCCATCCAGCGTGCGCCTCTACGCGTCGTCGAGCAACTCCGCGGTGACCGCGGACTCGGTGTCGGGGATCCCGAGATCCTTGGCTCGCCGGTCTGCCATCGACAGCAGGCGCCGGATTCGTCCGGCCACGGCGTCCTTCGTCATCGGCGGGTCCGCCAGCTGGCCGAGTTCCTCGAGCGAGGCCTGACGATGCTCGACCCGGAGGGTGCCGGCGGCGGCGAGGTGATCGGGTACGTCGTCACCGAGAATGTTCAGCGCACGTTCGACCCGTGCGGCCGCCGCGACCGCTGCGCGCGCGGACCGGCGCAGATTCGCGTCGTCGAAATTCGCGAGCCGATTGGCGGTAGCGCGCACCTCCCGGCGCATCCGGCGTTCCTCCCAGGTCAAACGGGTGTCCTGGGCTCCCATCTGGGTGAGCAGCGCCCCGATCGCCTCCCCGTCGCGGACGACGACGCGATCCGAGCCACGCACTTCCCGAGCCTTGGCGGTGACGCCGAGGCGACGGGCGGCACCGACGAGTGCGAGCGCAGCCTCCGGACCGGGGCAACTGATCTCCAGCGCCGACGAGCGTCCCGGTTCGGTGAGCGAGCCGTGCGCGAGGAAGGCTCCTCGCCACGCCGCTGCGACGTCGGAGACGCTGCCACCGACCACCTGGGCGGGCAGCCCGCGCACCGGGCGTCCTCGGCCGTCGAGCAGACCGGTCTGCCGGGCGAGTGCTTCGCCGTCCTTCCCGACCCGCACCACGTATCGCGAACTCTTGCGCAGGCCACCCGCGCTGAGCACGTGGACGTCGGCGGCGTAGCCGTAGAGCTCGAAGATCTCGCGACGCAAGCGGCGTGCGATCGACCCGAGGTCCACCTCCGCCTCGACGACCACCCGCCCGGCGACGATGTGCAACCCACCGGCGAAGCGCAGGAGAGAGGACACTTCGGCTTTGCGGTTGCTGGTCCGCGTGACCGCCAGCCTGCTCAGCTCGTCCTTGACCTCCGCTGTCATTGCCACGAGATGATCTCCCTCCGGTCGCCGATTCCGGTGCGCGCGCTGCCAGGAAGCGGTGACAGATACTTTTCCAGTGCCACCGCCAGCTTGGCGGGGTCGTGTCGTTGGGTGCCGTGTTCGGCCACGTCCGCGTAGGAGACGTCCGCACCGAGGTACGACGCGGCACGGTCCAGATGGTCTCGCTCACGGCCCGGCGTCACCGAAGCCGCGTCGACCACCACATGGTCGACCCGGAAATCCGGGGCGTGCTGCGCCAGCACGTGCAGGTGCCGCTCGGCGGAGAAACCGGCGGTCTCCCCCGGTTCCGCGGCGAGATTGAGGATCAGCACCTTCGTCGCCGAGGTGTGGGTGAGCGCCTCGTGGAGTTCGGGGACGAGCACGTGCGGGATGACGCTCGAGAACCACGAGCCGGGCCCGAGTACGACCATGTCCGCCTCGCACACGGCGTCGACCGCCGCGGGGCACGCCGGCGGATCCGCCGGGATCAGCCGCACCCGCCGTACCTTGCCCGGGGTGGTCGCGACCGCGACCTGCCCGCGGATGCACCGGCTCACCCGGGGATCGGATTCGAGTCCGGAGACGTCGGCTTCGATGTCGAGCGCGATCGGGGACATCGGCAGCACCCGGCCTCGCAACCCGAGGACCCGGGCGAGCATGTCCAGTGCCGTCACCGGGTCGCCCACCACCTCGGTGAGTCCCGCCAGGATCATGTTGCCGACCGAATGACCGGCCAGCGCCCCGGTTCCGCCGAATCGGTGCTGCACGACCTCGGTCCACACCCGGATGTCGGGCGTGTCGGCGGCGAGCGCGGAGAGGGCCATGCGCAGGTCTCCGGGCGGGATCACTCCGAGTTCGGCGCGCAACCGTCCGGACGATCCGCCGTCGTCGGCGACCGTGACGACCGCGGTGACGCGGTCACTCAGCCGCCGGACGGCGCTCAACGTGGCGTACAGCCCGTGTCCGCCTCCGAGCGCGGTGATGGCGGGACCGTCGGCCGGCGTGCTCGGGTGCGCGGTCACTCGCGCCCCAGATCCCGATGCACGACGTGCACCGCGAGCCCGGGATCCTGCTCGAGGCGCGCGGCGAGTTCTTCCGCCATCGCCACGCTTCGGTGTTTGCCGCCGGTGCATCCCACCGCGATCGTCATATAGCGCTTCCCCTCCCGACGGTAACCGGCCGTGGTCAATTCGAGCAGCCGGTGATAGGTGCGCAAGTAGTCCTCGGCACCGTCGCGGGACAGTACATAATCGCGAACGGGGGCATCCTGCCCGGTGTGCGGACGGAGTTCGGCGATCCAGTGGGGATTGGGCAGGAATCGCACGTCGCACACGAGATCGGAGTCCATGGGGAGCCCGTACTTGAATCCGAAGGACTCCACTGTGACCCCGATGGTGTCGGAGGCCGCGTCGCCGAAGGCCGCTTCGATCTTGCGGCGCAGTTCCGGCCCGGACAACGCCGAGGTGTCGATGACGAGGTCGGCGGCACCCTTCACGGGGGCAAGTTGGGCCCGTTCCGCGGCGATGCCGTCGGAGAGGGTCCGGTCGGCGGTGTCGGCCTGCAGTGGGTGACTGCGCCGCACCTGCTCGAAGCGGCGGATGAGTACGGCATCGGTGGCGTCGAGGAAGAGGACGCGGGTGCTCACCGGCCTGGCTTCGAGGTCCGTGACGACCCGTCCGAGGTCTCCCGTGAACAGGCGGCTGCGCACGTCCATCACCACGGCGAGCCGTTCGAGGGGCGGCTCCGCGTGGACCGCGAGATCGACCATCGAGATCACGAGTTGCGGAGGCAGATTGTCGGCGACGTACCACCCGAGATCCTCGAGAGCGGTGGCCGCGGTGCTCAGGCCCGCCCCCGACAGGCCGGTTACGAGGATCACCTCGGCGCGGGATTCCTTCGCGTCTGCCGGTCTCGCCTCGTGCTCGTCCCGCTCCCGCGATACGCGATCCACATCCGTCACTGTTCAGCCTCCACTCGCGCTGCCGACACGCCGACGGAGTCATCATTGCCCACAGACGGGGCCGATGCATCCGGGTCGGTGTCCTCGGCCGGCGGGAGCGGTGCGCGTTCGGCGTGCAGCGCATCGAGAACCGCCTGTGCAGTGGCCTTCCCGATGCCCGGTACCGCGGTGATTTCCTCGACGTCGGCCTCGCGCAATCGCGCGACCGAGCCGAAGTGGGTGACGAGCGCCTTGCGGCGGGTCTCCCCGAGGCCTTTGACCCCGTCGAGCGCCGAGGCGGTCATACGGCGGGAACGCTTGCTGCGGTGAAAGGCGATCGCGAAGCGGTGCGCTTCGTCGCGGATGCGCTGCAGCAGGTAGAGCGACTCGCTGGTGCGCGGCAGGATCACCGGGTCTTCCTCCCCCGGTACCCACACCTCTTCGAGTCGCTTGGCGAGGCCGATCACGGCGACGTCGGTGATCCCCAGTTCGTCGAGGACCTCTGCGGCCGCCGCAACCTGCGGGGCACCGCCGTCGACGACGTAGAGGTTCGGCGGATAAGCGAATCGGCGGGGTCGGCCGGTCGCGGGATCCAGCGCGGCTTCGGGCGCGAAATCGCCGCCGTTGCCGGCATCGGCCGGTGTCGTGTCGCGTTGGTGACGCAGGAACCGGCGGCGCGTGACCTCCGCGATGGACGCGACGTCGTCGGAGTGCCCGTCACCGGCGGCGTGCTTGATGCCGTAATGCCGGTAGTCGGACTTTCGGGGCAGTCCGTCTTCGAACACCACGAGCGAGGCGACCACGTCGGTGCCCTGCACGTGGCTGATGTCGACGCACTCGATGCGTAGCGGTGCCGAGTCGAGGTCGAGTGCCTCCTGGATGCCCTGCAACGCAGCCGAGCGTGCCGTGAAATCGCCGGCGCGGCGAAGTTTGTGTTGTGCGAGAGCTTCTTTCGCGTTGCGCTGCACCGTTCCGGCGAGAGCCTTCTTGTCTCCGCGCTGGGGAACCCTCAGACGCACCGGACCACCGCGCAGGCCGGAGAGCCAGCGGGTCATCTCCTCCGGGTCCGGGGGCAGTGCAGGCACCAGCACCTCGCGCGGCACCGCGCCACCCTCGTACGTCCCCGCGTCGGCCGCGTCTCCGCCATCGAGCGCCGCTTCCTGTCCGTAGAACTGGGTGAGGAACTGTTCGACGAGCAGAGACACCTCTTCCACGTCGTGCACGTCCTCGGCCGCTTCGCCGGGAGTGTCCCGGCCGTCGGGCCGGTCGAGCACATCGCCGGATTTTTCGACGACCCACCCGCGCTGGCCGCGCACTCGTCCGCCGCGCACGTGGAAGACCTGCACGGCGACTTCGAGGTCGTCGTCGGCGAACGCGACGATGTCGGCGTCGGTGCCGTCTCCCAGCACGACCGCTTGCTTCTCGAGTGCCTTGCGCAGAGCGCCGAGGTCGTCGCGCAATCGGGCGGCGGTCTCGAAGTCGAGTTCGTCGGCGGCCGCCTGCATCCGCAGTTCGACATCCCGGACGAGTTTGTCGGTGCGACCGGCCAGGAAGTCGCAGAACGATTCGACGATGCGACGGTGTTCTTCGGCGTCGACCCGGCCGACGCACGGAGCCGAGCATTTGTCGATGTAGCCGAGCAGGCAGGGTCTGCCCATCTGAGTGTGCCGTTTGAAAACGCCGGCGGAGCACGTCCGGGCGGGGAACACACGCAGCAGCAGGTCGAGAGTTTCGCGGATCGCCCAGGCGTGGGAGTACGGGCCGAAGTACCGGACGCCCTTGCGCCGGGGACCCCGGTACACGAACAGCCGCGGGTATTCCTCGTTCAGTGTCACCGCGAGCATCGGGTAGGTCTTGTCGTCGCGGTAGCGGACGTTGAAGCGCGGATCGAATTCCTTGATCCAGTTGTACTCGAGTTGCAGCGCCTCGACCTCGGTGCGCACCACGGTCCACTCGACGCTGCCGGCCGTGGTGACCATCTGGCGGGTGCGCGGGTGCAGCGACGCGACGTCGGCGAAGTACGAGTTCAGCCGCGAACGGAGGTTTTTCGCCTTACCTACGTAGATGACCCGTCCGTGCGGGTCGCGGAACTTGTACACCCCCGGTTCGGTCGGGATGGTGCCGGTAGCGGGGCGGTATGTCGAGGGGTCGGGCACGAGTCCAGGTTAGTCGTCGCCGACGACACCCCGGCCGTACCGGGCTTCGAGTTCCCGGAACCGCTCGAGCGCGTCCACAGCAGTCGCACCGTCTCTGGCCTGCACCGCAACGACCGGGACGTACTCGTCGTACGGCAGTTCGAGGCGTGCCCAGGGCGCGCCGTGCGGGAACGACAAACCCTGCACTTCGTCCCACGGTATGTGCCTCTCGGCGATCACGTTGCGCACTGCCACACCCTGGGCACCGGCGCGGAATCGTGGGCGGGTGAAGAGCAGCAGTCCCCCGGACAGCGCGATCCCGATCGCCACCATGGCGCCCTGGTCCGCGACCCGCAGGTTGACGCCCGAGTCGCCGCCGCCCCGCAGCACGAGCGCGGCACCGAGGTGCGCAGCGAGCACGAAGACGGCGCCCACGATCACCCAGAGACGCATCTTCGCCGGCCGGACCTCAAGGTCCCATTGTGTGTCGGTGGTGGTCACGCGCGTACCTCCCGCAGCCGGCGCAGTGTCACGGCTGTGTCGAGGGCGGCCGCGCACGCCTGACCGCCCTTGTCCTCGGCGGAGCCGGGAAGTCCGGCACGATCGCGCGCTTGTTCCTCGGTGTCGGTGGTGAGCACGCCGTTGCCGACGGGGGTGCTCTCGTCGAGCGCCACCCGGGTCAGTCCGTAGGTGACCGCTTCGCACACGTACTCGAAGTGCGGAGTGCCGCCACGGATGACCACGCCCAGTGCGACCACGGCGTCGTGGGTCCGCGCGAGCTGCTGTGCCACCACGGGCAGTTCGATCGCGCCGGCGACCCGCTCGACCCGGACATCGGTGATGCCGGCCCGGTCCGCGACGCGCAGCGCCCCGGCGATCAGCGCGCTCGAGATCTCGTCGTGCCAGCTGCCCGCCACGACGGCGAGACGAAGATCTGCTGCGTCGCCGAGTTGCAGGTCGGGCAGACCCTCGCCGCTCATCAGGCGTCCCCGGCTTCGAACTCGTCCAGGCCGATCAGATCGTGGCCCATACGGTCGCGCTTGGTGCGCAGGTAGGTGAGGTTCTCGCGGTTGGCGCGCAGCGGCATCGGAACCCGATCGGTGATCTGGAGGCCGTAACCGTCGAGGCCGACCCGCTTGGCGGGGTTGTTGGTCAGCAGCCGCATCGAGGAAATACCCAGGTCGACGAGGATCTGCGCGCCGATACCGTAGTCCCGGGCGTCGGCGGGCAGACCGAGCTGGAGGTTCGCGTCGACCGTGTCCGAACCGGCGTCCTGGAGCTGATATGCCTGCAGCTTGTGCATGAGGCCGATGCCGCGACCTTCGTGGCCGCGCATGTACAGGACGACGCCGCGGCCTTCCTGAGCGACCATTTCCAGAGCCGCGTCGAGTTGCGGTCCGCAGTCGCACCGCAGCGAGCCGAACACGTCACCGGTGAGGCACTCCGAGTGCACCCGCACCAGGACGTCGGCGCCGTCCCCGTCGGGTCCGGCGATGTCGCCCATCACGAGTGCGACGTGCTCGACCTCGTCGTAGATGCTCTGGTAGCCGACAGCTGTGAAGCTGCCGTGCCGGGTGGGGATGCGTGCCTCCGCGACGCGCACGACGTGCTTCTCGTGCTTGCGGCGCCATGCGATGAGGTCGGCGATCGAGATCAGGGCCAGTTCGTGCTCGTCCGCGAACACGCGCAGTTCGTCGGTGCGGGCCATCTCGCCCTCGTCCTTCTGCGACACGATCTCGCAGATGACGCCGGCGGGCCGCAGATCGGCCATACGGGCGAGGTCCACCGCGGCTTCGGTGTGCCCAGGACGGCGCAGGACGCCGCCTTCCTTGGCACGCAGCGGCACCACGTGGCCGGGCCGGGTGAAGTCGTCGGCGCGGGAGTCGGGATCGGCGAGCAGGCGCATGGTCGCCGCGCGGTCGGACGCGGAGATGCCGGTGCCGATGCCTTCCTTGGCGTCGACGGTGACCGTGTAGGCGGTTCCGTGCTTGTCCTGGTTCGTGGAGTACATCGGGGGAAGGCCGAGCCGGTCGCAGTCGTCACCGTCGAGGGGCACGCAGAGGTACCCCGAGGTGTACCGCACCATGAATGCCACGAGTTCGGGGGTGGCTTTCTCCGCCGCAAAGATGAGGTCACCCTCGTTTTCACGGTCCTCGTCGTCGACCACGACGACCGCTTTACCGGCGGCGATATCGGCGACCGCGCGCTCGATGGTGTCGAACCTCGTCACTTGCCTTGGCTCCAAATCTCGTATCCGGACGACTCGTGCTTCGCGTCCACTTGTCGATTCCACCCTACGACTACCTAGCGTGCGCTCTGCAGTCGCTCCACGTACTTGGCGATCACATCGACCTCGAGGTTGACGACGGTGCCCTCCTCGGCGGTGCCGAGTGTCGTGAGCGACAACGTCGTGGGGATCAGGGAGATCTCGAACCACTCGTCACCGCGATCGCCGCCCAGCGCCGAGACGGTGAGGGACACACCGTCCACGGTGATCGAGCCCTTCTCCACGACGTAGCGGGAGATGCTGTCCGGCAACGATACTCGCACGACGGTCCAGTTCTCGGAGGGTGTCCGGGACAGGACCGTGCCGGTACCGTCGACGTGTCCCTGCACGATGTGACCGCCCAGCCGGCTGTACACCGCGGCGGCGCGTTCGAGGTTGACGCGGCTTCCCGTGGCCAGTCGCGCGAGTGAGGACCGATTCAGTGTCTCCTGCATCACATCGGTCGTGAAGGAGTCTCCGTCCGGCACGTCCACCACCGTCAGACACACGCCGTTGACGGCGATCGAGTCGCCGTGCTTCGCGTCGGACGTGACCATCGGGCCACGCACGGTGAAGCGCGCCGCATCCGCGAGGTCTTCTCGCGCCACGATCTCACCCAGTTCCTCGACGATGCCGGTGAACACGTTCGAGCTCCTTCACTCCCGGCCGAAACCGGGTTCACAGATCCCGTTCCCGGGACCGGATTCACAGATCCCGTTCCGGGACCAGGGTCAACAACACGTCGGCGCCGACGGTCTCGACGCGTTCCCGACGAAACCGTAGCGCCTCGGTGACGGTGTGCACTCCCGCGTCCTGCACAGCGGGCGTCCCCGCACCCAGGAACATCGGCGCGAGGTAGGCCTGGATCCGGTCGACACTGTGCGCGGCGAGGAACGCCCCAGCGAGCCGCGGACCGCCTTCGAGCAGCACGTCCGGGTGGTCGCTGAGGGCATCGAGGACCTCGCCCACATCGCGAGTGCGCAGGACGAGGGTCGGTGCCGCGTCGTCCAGGACCCGCGCCGAAGTCGGGATCTCCCGCATCCCCACGACCACACGAAGAGGCTGATGCGGTGCGAGATCACCGTCGGGCAGCCGGGCGGTCAGCCAGGGATCGTCGGCCAGAACCGTCCCGGTGCCGACGACGATCGCGTCGAGCCGACTGCGCTCGTCGTGCACCCGGGCACGCGCTTCCGGCCCGGAGATCCACTGGCTGGTTCCGTCCTGCGCAGCGCTCCGGCCGTCGAGCGTCGCGGCGTACTTCCACGTCACGTGGGGACGACCGGTGCGGGCGCGGTGGAGCCATGCGCGCAACGGGCCGTGAATGACTGCGTCGGCACCGAGGCCCGGATGCACCTCGATCCCGGCAGCACGCAATGTGTCGCCCCCTCCCCCTGCGATCGCGCCGGGATCGGGGACGGAGTAGTACACCGTCACGATTCCGGCGTCGATGAGCGCGCGGGCGCAGGGGCCGGTGCGTCCGGTGTGGTTGCACGGCTCGAGGGTGACCACGGCGGTGCCGCCGCGTGCCCGGTCGCCCGCGACGCTCAGTGCCCGCACCTCCGCGTGCGGCCCACCCGGGGGCGCCGTGGCACCCACCCCGGCGACCTGCCCGTTCGCGTCGAGGATCACGGCGCCGACCGGCGGGTTCGGGCTGGTGGTTCCCCGCACGGCCTCCGAGGCATCCAGTGCGAACTGGAACGCCTCGGTGACCTCGGGGGGTGTCACGACGCGAGCGTCAGATGCGGCGAGGCAGCCGCCGCCTGTGCGCGCAGCTTGCGCACCGCCTCGGCAGGATCCTCGGCACCGTAGACGGCGGAACCGGCCACGAAGCAGTCCACGCCTGCCTCCGCCGCCGCTTCGATGGTGTCCGCGTTGATTCCGCCGTCGATCTCCACCAGGAGGCGCAGTTCGCCGGAGTCCACCAGTCTCCGCACCGCGCGCGCCTTGTCGAGTACGTCGGGAATGAACGCCTGGCCACCGAAACCGGGCTCGACGCTCATGACGAGCAGCGTGTCGAACTCGCGGAGGATCTCCAGGTAGGGCTCGATGGGGGTGCCGGGTTTGACCGACAGTCCGGCCTTACCGCCTGCGGCGCGGATATCGCGGGCCACGGCCACCGGATCGTCCGTCGCCTCGGCGTGGAACGTCACGTTGTGTGCGCCCGCTTCGGCATAGGGCGGGGCCCACCGGCCCGGGTTCTCGATCATCAGATGGCAGTCGAGCGGGATGTCCGTCGCCTTCAGCAACGACTGCACGATGGGCAGTCCGAGCGTCAGGTTCGGCACGAAATGGGCGTCCATCACATCGACGTGGAGCCAGTCGGCACCGGCGACGGCCTGCGCCTCGTCGGCGAGACGAGCGAAATCGGCGGACAGAATCGAGGGGGCAATCATCGGGTGGGCCACATCGATCGAGTCTAGACGAGCGCGTCGCACGTGCCGGTCACCAGCACGGTCGCCGCCCGGCGGCGTCGCCGCGGATCGAGACCACACAGAAACGACTGCCCGGCAGTGTATTCGGACAGTCCCCCGAGATTCGGGTTCAGACCCGGCGGAACGACGACGTGAACCGCGACAGTCGCCCTTCACTCGGCAACACCTCTTCGACCATGAAGGTCACGGTCTGATCGATTCGTTCGAGAGACTGGAGCACACGGGCCAACGTGCTGTCGTGCGGGATGTCGTACTCGTCGGTGGCCTGCATGTCCTCCTGCACCGCGGAGGGCGTCTCCCCTGCCAGCGCTTTCAGCAGGGCCTCGAAGTTGTCCTCACCGATATCCTGGATCGCGCCCCACTGCGAGTCGGTCAGGACGTTCTCGTCGGCCGAGAGACGCTCGGTGGCGGACACCAGATGCCGCGTGTAGAACAACAGAGCCCACAGTGCGGTGAGCCGCCCTTCGATCCCCCGGACATCGAGCGCCCCGGAAGAACGGCGCAGCGGGACGGCGGTGGCCTCGACCTTCTGGACCAGCGTGGTCAGCGCGAGTTCCCGGCGTGCGAGTTCCTGCCTGTCCAGGGTCCCCTTGGATCCGGACCGCAGGTGTGCGAGACAGATGCCGGTGACGTCCTGAACGGTCCGCACCAACTGAGACGTGTCCGATGACAAGCGGGTGCGGGTACGGGTGGGCAGAACGACCGCGGCGACCACCAGCGCGAGCCCCGCTCCGATCACCGTCTCCACGACACGCAGTTCGATGGTTTCGGTATCCAGTCTTCCCAGCAGGTCGTAGAGCAACGCGACGAACGCCGTGATCCAGAGCGCCGACAGGACGGACGACACAGGACGGAAGTACGTCGACGCCAAGATGCACAGGGCCAGCAGCGGGAGGACCACGGGAGTGTCGGTCCCGACCACGATCGCGAAGCCGAACCCGATCGCGGCTCCGGCCACGGTTCCGACGATGCGCTGCATCCCCTTGAGAAACGTCTCCCCGTCCGTCTCGCCCAGTACGAAGAACGCGGGCAGCGCGGCCCAGTACTGGTAGGTCTCCGATACGTACCCTCCGATCCAGAGGGCCAGCCCGGTCGCGAGTGCGGCCTGCACCGCACGGCGAATCGGCCCGGCGTTCGTGCCACCCGACGCGCGCCCTCCGCTCGGAGCGGGGGACGATTCCTGCTCACCCGCAGCGGATCCCGCTCCGACCGCGGAAGTCGAGCCTGCACCATCGGTGTCGCCGGGACTGCCGATGAGATCTTCGGGGCGTGCGGTATGCAACGCGTCCACAGCAAACCAGAGTTCACGCACGGCATGATGCAACCGTTGCGCCGGCAGAGGCCAGTCGACGGGATCGGGCACGTCGTCGGGTGGACGGATCGCGGCGTTCTCGTCTCCGGAATCGCCCATCCACGCCGGAAGGTCCGGATAACTACGGATGTGAAGCTGGAGCTGTTCGAGTTCGCCGGCGAGCCGAGCCCGGACCGGAATGGGCATGCCGGAACCGGTCGCATCCCGAGCCGCGGCAGACAGATTGACCGTTGCGAGCTCGACATCGAAGAGGCGTATTCGCAGGTTGTTCAGCTGCTCTGCGGAGAAGTGCAGGGCCGGGTCCTGTTTGGTGAGCTGACCTCCCAGAAAGGACGCGGTGTGGTGGAGTTGGTCGAGTCCACTGTGCATACGTTTGCGCAGATCCGGATCCCACCGGGCTGCCGACACCGTATCGACGAGGGGATCGATGCTGTTCGCCACACTGTTCTCGAACGCCCGGACGCCGCTCCGTACGAGCCCGACGTGTCCGTGACCGAGCGGAATGAACTGGACGAGTACCGACGCAGTGACGCTCACCAGCCCCGTCAGTGCGTACAGCCAGAAATCGTCGGGGCTCAGCCGAAGCAGCAGGCTGAAGTAGAACGTCATGAACAACACGCGGCCGAGCCCGGCTCCTTGTGGCCCGAACCGGGACAGCAACACACCCACGAAGGCGAGCGCGGCGACGGCGAGCACCGACGGCAACCGTTCGCGTGGAACCAGGGTGATCAAACCGACCGCGACGACCACGGGGACGAACGTCAGCATCCCGCCGAACTTGGCGAGTCCCGGGCGCGCACCGCTTTGCGCCGCAACCCCGCCCGCGAACATCGCGATCATTCCGCCGAAGATGGCCGTGGGCATCGGGGCTTTCCCTGCGAGTTCGAGGCCGATCGCCACCACCGCCACCGAGACCACCGCCGCGATGAGCACCCGCAAGGACCCGAAGAGCCGGATGTAGCCCGGATCGATGAGCGTGACCCGGTTGGCGAAGAAGGCTCGTACGCCGCCGATGGCGGGCTTCCGGGTTTCCGGAACAGTGGTTTCCGGAACATCCGCCCAGCCGGGCGCGTACACCGGCTGATAATCGAGGTCCCGGCCGACCGCATCGGTGAACTGTTGCGCCCGGTACGCGAACGGCAGCCACTCGACGTACCGTTCGTAGGCCTCGTCGAGATCGGTGAGTGGTTCGAGGTGAACGAGTTCGCCCATCTTCCGATTCACCCGGGCGAACCGGGCAACCCACGGATCCTCGCTCTCGACAGGAGGCGCCGAGCGATGTCCGTCCGTCCGGTGCAGCTCGATGTCCTCCCCGATCAGCCGGCGGAACTCCCCACGCGACCTCGTCTCGGGAACATCGGTGCTCGTCCACCCGAGCAGAGGATGCATGTAGTCCGCGAACTTCAGGAACTGGTCGGTGAGCGGAAGCAGCATCGGCTCGACAGTCACCGGGTGGGATCTGGGCAACCCCCACCGAAGTGCCCCGACGACCCCGCTCAGCATCCGGATCGAATACGGCAGCGAGAACGTGTCGCGGCCGCTCTGGAAGTAGTAGGCGGAGTGGTGCAGCCGGACACCGTCGGTGTAGCTGCTGAAACTGTCGGCGATGGACGAGAGTTTGGAGTCGAGGTCGCGCGATTCGCCGCCCGGGAAGTACGGCTTCAGGCTCGCGACCGGGTCGCCGACGCTGTTTCCGGGATTGTAGAACTGCGCGGACAGACCGCGCAGGGCGCTGATCACTCCGTAGACCCCGAGAAGAAACGTGAGAATCAGGAAGACGAGCACGACACCGGTGAGAGTCTCCAGGACCGAGATGATCCGGGATACATCGGTGTCGGGAACGACTTGGGACGTGCCCACCGTGGAGAGCTGGGCTGTACTGAAATAAATTGCGCCGAAGGCATCGTCGGTGCCGCCGTTGTACAGGAAGTCTTGCTCCCTCATCATGCCGACGTAGATGAAGGCGTATCCCAGGATCGTGCCGCCCACCCACATGCCCACCGTGACGATGAGCTGAATGCCCGTGACCTGACGGAGTACGGCGGGTCGCCGTCCGCGTGACATCTTTCGCGTCACTCGTCTGATGACACGCCAGACCCACGACGTCACAGCGCGCGTGAGAAAGCCTGCGTCGTCGTAATTGAGGGCGGTGAGGAATACATCCAGCAGCGTCAACCCAAGGATGATGATCCCGAGCCACTGGACAGCGTCCACGGCGCAAGTCTAGGGCTACACGACCGTACGGGTACGGGATAACGGGATCGACGGCGAAGAACGGACTATCCGGGCGATCGCGAGGTGTACCGCGAGAACCTGTTCATGAGCGGCCCGTTCGAGTTGACGCGATTGACCCGCGTGACACAAACACGGTGTATATGCTCGCGTCGGACTGCAAGTCTCGTCCTTCCGGCGACAGTGCGCCGGCGTGCCGAGAAAAGCGTGACTGACCGGTGCAAGGATCGGAGGTCGCTCGATGCATACCGCTCGACACCATGCAGGGCGAAGCCCGCAGGCACCATCTCCAGGTCGACAGAAGTCCGAAATGCCTTGTTCAGCAGAGCCGTTCGCGATTGATCACACACCTCGCCCGAAAGCGCAGGCCCGTCGATGACCTCTACGACCTTGTCCCAAGACGTGATCAACACCGGTGACACCGCGTGGGTGCTGGTGTGCGCAGCCCTTGTGCTGTTCATGACACCGGGCCTGGCGTTCTTCTATGCCGGCATGGTGAGCAAGCGCAACACCCTCGTGATGTTGCAGCAGAATCTGATCGGGCTCGGCATCATCTCGCTCACCTGGTTCGCCTTCGGGTACAGCATCGCGTTCGGTAACGACCGAGGTAACGGGATCGTCGCCGATCTCGGATTCGTCGCACTCACCAACATCGACGACGCCCCCAAGCCGGACCTCCACGTGGTGACCGAAACCGTGGCGATCCCGACGCTGGCGTTCTTCGCGTATCAGTTGATGTTCGCGATCATCACCCCGGCGCTGGCCACCGGCGCAGTGGCCAATCGCCTCAAGGCCTTCGGGTGGGCAGTGTTCATCGCCATCTGGTCGGTGATCGTGTACGCACCCGTCGCGCACTGGTTGTGGGCCCCCACGGGATGGTTGACCAAGATGGGAGCGCAGGACTGGGCAGGTGGAATGGTTGTCCACGCGTCGGCGGGGGCTGCCGCACTCGGTCTGTTGATCGTCCTCGGGCGGCGCAAGGTGCGGCCCAACCGGGCACCACTGCCGCACTCGGTCCCGTTGGTGATCGTGGGAGCGGGAATACTCTGGTTCGGCTGGTTCGGTTTCAACGCCGGTGACGGACTGCAGGCCAACGGAGTCGCCGCGCAGGCGTTGGTCAACACCCAGGTGGCGGGTGCCGCCGCGATGCTTGTCTGGCTCGTGTTCGAGCGGTACCGGGAAGGCCATTCGACCGTGCTCGGAGCCGTGACCGGCGCGGTCGCCGGATTGGCGACCATCACCCCCGCCGCAGGTTATGTCAGCAGCTGGGCCGCGGTAGTCATCGGCGCCCTCGCCGGAGTGGTGTGCTACCTGGCACTCGGCCTGAAACGGCTTCTGCACGTGGACGATGCGCTCGATGTGCTGGCTGTCCACTTCATCGGCGGCGTGTTCGGCACCCTGTGCGTCGGGTTCTTCGGGGAAGAAGCCATCAACTCGATCGGCCGGGACGGTCTGTTCCACGGTGGCGGATGGACACTGCTGGGTTATCAGGTCGTCGCGCTGGCCTCGGTGATCGCCTACGCCCTGGTGCTCACCTTGGTGATCGCCTTCGCGATCGAAAAGACGATCGGACTTCGCGTCAGTGCCGAGGAAGAAGAACATCTCGACCTCAGCCAGCAGGGAATGAGCGCCTACGCCGAGGGCCCGACTCCCCCCGATCCCACGGCCGACGGTGCCACCACTGCGCCGGCTCAGACGCCGATGGAACCGGGGCACACCCTGTACCTGGTCACCGCGGTTCTCGATTCGGGCGGGGCCGCGGGCGTGGAACGGGAAGTGCTCGCCGCAGGTGCCCGCCGCGCGATGCTCTCCGAGGTATTCGTCACGACCGCCTCCTCGGTCGATCAGATGGTTCGAGGACAGAAACGAACCATGGACGTCACCCCACGGGTGCGCGCGGAAATCCTGACCCCTGCGGAGTCGCTGCCGAACGTGCGAAGCGCCTTGTCGGCGTTGGGTGACGACCTCGTCGAAATGACGGTCGTGCCGGTCGAGACCGGGTAGTACAGAGCGGTTCCGGGGCGTGCGGCGACTGTGTGCCGCACGCCCCGACCCATGTCATGGTGAGCACTCGCCCCCGAACTGCCGGGTGTGGCGCTCGAAGAAGGTCTCGATTCCGGACGGCGGGGAATATGCCCGGAATTGTCGTCACGATATGCAATCCCGACTGCCTTCGGTCCACGGCGCAATTCCTGAATCACGCTCGGCTCCGAAGAAGCGGATGAACGTCGAATAAATAATCGTCCATTTCGATCGGTAATTCCGTTTCGGGAAATTCTCGGGCCGGTCTCGGATCCCCGCTGATATGTATTCCTGTTCACCGACTCCGGCGCACTCTATCTTTCATCTCCCGCAGCAGAGTCGTGGCCGCTCAGCGGACCTGCACCACCGAGGAATCGAGCGCACACATGCGCGAGCAACATCGTCCCCGTCGATTGAACGAATGCACATATGAGCAGCTGTTCATTTCACCGGATTCGACGGCCGGCGCGTTCGACGAAAAAACCAAAGACCGAACTTCCCCGTGGCTCTGGCGTATCGTCCGAGACAGCGAGCTCCGGCTCGTCGCCGGGAGATGCTCATCGAATCGGAACCTACGGCATTGCGGGAGCAGAAAATGGATTTGACTCCACGAGAAATCGAAAAGCTTTACGTGTACCAGGTTGCAGAACTTGCACGCCGCCGACGCGAACGTGGCACGAAGCTCAACGCCAGCGAAGCGACCGCGCTCATCAGCGAGGCGATCCTGGAAGGCGCTCGCGACGGACGCTCGGTTGCGGAAGTCATGGAACTGGGAAGAACGATCGTCGCGGAGAAGGACTGCATGGGGGGCGTGCGGGAACGCCTGCCGCTCTTGCAGGTCGAAGCGACGTTCGTCGATGGGAGCAAGCTGGTCTCCTGCCACGACCCGATCGGGAACTGACGTGGCCGAACCCGCCGGGAAAGACACCACCACGATTCTGGTCGCGGGCCACGAAAGCGCCGAAGGCGCGGACGTGCGATACCTCGAGCAGGCTCGCGACCGGTGGTTCGTCACCCCGATCGGCCGGCCGCTCCACAATTTGCTCACCCGGCATCTGTCGTCCGGAGACGGCCCGGTCGTGGTCGTTCCCATGACGATGGGGCGTAATCCGACCTTGGTGGCCGACACCGCCAAGACGGTGCGGTGGCTGGCAGTGGGCGCACCGGAACGTCTCGCGTTGGCAGCGCCGTTCGGCAGCCCCGACCATCTGATCTCGTGGCTGCGACTGGCTGCCACGGGTATTCGGAGCCGCTCGTCCGACGCCGCGATGGTGATCCAGGCCCCTTCCTCCGACCCTTTCGACGAAGCGGAACTGCACCGCGTCGCGCACCTGGTGCGCACCCACGGGGCAGGAAACGTAGTGGAGGTTGCCACGACGCACACCGACGACGATCTTGTCGACGTCCTGCAACGGCTGCGACGGCTCGACCACCCGCACACCGTCGTCGTTCCGGCAGGCTTTCGCCGGGAGTCCCCTGTTCCTTTGGACGACAGCAGGTTTACCGGCTGTGAGTTCTACGGACCGTTGATGAGCGAACAGGCAGCGATCCGCATCATCGATGCACGTATTCGCGACGCAGTGCACGAACTCGCCCACGGCCGTACCGGAGTCGAGTCCGGGCTGATGGCGGACCACGGCCACGGCTACGCCCATTCGCACGCTTTCGACGACTCGCCGGACAGCGCGCACGGCCACGGCCACGGCCACGGCCACGAGCACGAGCACGAGCACGGACATCAGAGCCATCCCGGCGACGATCCCGGCACCGAACACAGCCACCGACACCCCGCTACCGCGGCTTCACACTGACCGGCAGATCGACCCGACGGCGCGCTGCAGCACGCAACCGCTCCGCGAGGAAGGAATCATCATGGTAGCCAAGCCCACATACGACCACAGCGAAAACGACATCGAGATCAACGCGGGGCGCCGCAGCGTCACCCTGCAGGTGAGCAACACCGGAGATCGTGCAATCCAGATCGGGTCCCATTTCCATTTCTTCGAGGTCAACAAGGCGCTGCTGTTCGATCGTGAACTCGCCTACGGAATGCACCTGGATCTGCCTTCCGGGCTGGGGGTGCGCGTCGAGGCCGGCGACACCCGTGAAGTGACCCTCGTCGCGTACGCCGGCAACCGCCACGTCATCGGCTTCAACAATCTCGTCGACGGCGGTCTGGACTCCGAAGGCACAAAGATCCGTGCCATGGCGCTCATGAAGGAACTCGAGTACCAGGACGGCACACCCCAGGCGCGAGAGAGCAAGAGCACCTCGAAGAAGAAGGGCGCAAAGTAATGGCAATCATCTCGCGCAAGCAGTACACGGACCTCTTCGGACCCACGACAGGTGACCGAGTCACCCTCGCCGACACGAACCTCGTCATCGAGATCGAAAAAGACTTCAACGAGGGCAACTACGGCGACGAGATCGTCTACGGCGGCGGCAAGACGGCACGCGACGGAATGGGTGCCGACCCCCAGGGAACCGATGCCCAGGGAGTGCTGGACCTCGTCATCACGAACGCCATCATCCTCGATCCGGTGCTCGGCGTCCTCAAGGGCGATATCGGCGTGCGGGACGGGAAGATCGCCGGTGTCGGCAAATCCGGCAACCCGCATCTTCAGAAGGGCGTCGATCCCCGACTCGTCGTCGGGCCGGGTACCGAACTCCTCGCCGGCGAACATTGCATCGCGACGGCCGGCGGCTTCGACTCCCACGTGCACTACATTTCCCCGCAGCAGGGCGTGACGGCCCTGGCGAACGGAATCACCACCTTGTTCGGTGGCGGCACCGGACCGACGGACGGCACCAACGGTGTCACCACCACCCCCGGCGTCTGGAACCTCCACCGGATGCTCGAATCCGCCGAAGCCATGCCGGTCAACATGGGCTTCCTCGGAAAGGGGAACGGATCCCTGCCGGAGGCGCTCTGTGAGCAGATCGAAGCCGGCGCGGCAGGTCTGAAGGTGCACGAGGACTACGGCGCCACACCGGCCGCGATCAGCAACGCACTCGACGTCGCCGACCGCTACGACATCCAGATCTCCGTACACACCGACACCCTCAACGAGTCGGGCTTCGTCGAGAACACTCTGGACGCGATCGACGGCCGGACGATCCACACGTTCCACAGCGAGGGCGCCGGCGGCGGACACGCACCCGACCTCATCAAGGTCACGGGTCACCCGAACGTGCTGCCGTCCTCGACCAACCCGACGCTCCCCTACACGGCCAATTCGGTGGACGAACTGCTCGACATGGTGATGGTGTGCCACCACCTGTCGCACGACATCCCGGAAGACGTCGCATTTGCGGACTCCCGCGTGCGTGCCGAGACGATCTCCGCCGAAACGGTGTTCCACGACGAAGGCATCATCTCGATGGTGTCCTCCGATTCACAGGCCATGGGCCGTATCGGCGAGTCCTTCATGCGTGCGTTCCAGATCGCACACCACTGCAAGGACAAGCGCGGCAAGCTGCCGGAGGACTCACCGGACAACGACAACTTCCGCGTGCTGCGCTACCTGGCGAAAATCACCATCAACCCCGCGATCACCCAGGGCGTCTCGGACTACATCGGGTCGCTCGAAGAAGGGAAGATGGCCGACATCGTGCTGTGGCCGACGACGTCGTTCGCCGCCAAGCCCAAGGTGATCGTCAAAGGCGGCCTGATCAACTGGGGTCTGATGGGTGAACCGAACGCGTCGCTGCCCACGCCGCAGCCGGTGTACTACCGCCCGATGTTCGGTGCGCAGGGCAAGGCATTGCAGTCCACGAGAGCCACGTTCATGTCGAAGGCGGCGATCGCGAACGGTGTGCCCGAAAAGCTGGGGCTGGAGAGTCAGGTGCTGCCGGTGAAGAGGTGCCGCAACATCGGAAAGCAGCACATGGTGCGCAACACCGCCACCCCGGTCGTCGAAGTCGATCCCGAGACCTACGACGTCACGTACGACGGAAAACCGGCGGCGATCGATCCTGCGCAGACCCTCCCGCTCACACAGATGTTCTTCCTGGCCTGAGGGGACACGGTGACGTCCGATATTCGCCAGTTGCTGACGAGTCTGCAGTTCTCGGACTCGGCGTTCCCGAGCGGCTTCTACACCATGTCGCACGGACTGGAGGGTTACAGTCAGGCCCGCCTCGTCGACCCCGGTGAGGTGCAGGACCTGTTGTGTTCGTTGCTCGTCCACACGGTCGGGCCCGGGGACGCGACAGCCCTCGCCGCCGCACATCGGGCGGCGGGGGCGGGTGACTGGGACCTCGTCGAGGAAATCGATCACCGCCTGTTCGCGTCCAAGCTGAATGCCGAGATGCGACGGGCGTCCGTACGCAGCGGTCACCAGCTCGCGGATCTTGCCGACGTGGTGCTCGGCAGCGATGCGCTGGACGAGTACCAACGGCGAGTGAAGGCGCGGGCCACGCCGGGATGCCAGCCGGTGGTGTCCGCTCTCATCTACTCGGCGACCGGCGTCGGAACGCGCATCGCGGTGGCCTCCGACCTCTCCGCATTCGCGGTGAGTTTCGTGGGCGCCGCGCTGCGCCTCCGGCTGACCGATCACCGGCAGGCGCAGGTGATTCTGCACGCCGTCGGCCCGGTCATCGAGCAGGTGGCACACGATGCCGCCGAACGTGACGTGCACGATCTCGGAGGCTTCGCACCGATGGCCGACATCATGTCCGCACAGCACGAACGGGCCGAGGCGCGCCTGTTCGCCAGTTGACCGTGCATACCGAAGAGCGGCCGGCCGAAGTGCCGGCCCCGTGAAGATCCGAGGGGAACGAAAAACTATGGGTGACAATGCATTGAGGATCGGTATCGGGGGACCGGTGGGATCGGGGAAGACGGCACTGACCGAAGCGCTCGTGCCCCTGCTCATCGCAGCCGGACGCACTCCGGGTGTCATCACGAACGACATTTACACCCAGGAGGACGCACAGCACGTCCGGCGCGAACTCGACGGGGTGCTCGACCCCGAGCGAGTGGTCGGCGTCGAGACCGGCGCGTGCCCGCACACGGCCGTGCGCGACGACCCGACGATGAATCTCGCCGTCGGAGAGGAATTGCTGCAGCGATTCCCGGATATCGACACGCTGATCTACGAATCCGGTGGGGACAATCTCACTCTCACGTTCTCGCCCTCGCTGGCCGACGTCTTCGTGTTCGTCCTCGACACGGCGGAAGGTGAGAAGATGCCGCGTAAGCGGGGTCCGGGCATCACCGACAGCGACATCCTGGTGATCAACAAGATCGATATCGCACAGTATGTCCGGACGGATCTCGGCGTGATGGAGAGTGACGCCATCCGGGTACGCGATGGCGCCCCCGTCGTCCTCACCAACTCGCTCACCGGCGAAGGCCTGGACGTACTCCTCGACCAGATCTTGTCGTTGTGGAACGACGCACGGACCGAACTCGTCTGATGACGGCCGACATCTCGACGGGCAGGGCCCTCGATCCCGGGGCGGATCCGAACGCGCCCCGGGGCTTGGCACCCGTGAGCCCGTTACCCGTCCGCCCGGTGCACCCCGGTGGATATCGGCTCCAGCCTGACTACTTCGAGCCCGTCCGGGTGCCGGCCGAAGTACTCCGGTATGCGGGCGGTGACTCGCCTCTCCCGGTCGGGAGCCCGGGCAAGGTCGGTATCCTCCAACTCGGTTTCGAGCACAACCACGACCGGGACCGCACCGAACTCGTGCAGCACTATCAGAAGTCACCGCTGCAGATCATGCGCCCGCTGTACTTCGATCCGTTGCGCCCCGATGTTCCGTACACGTACGTGATGTCCTCGGGCGGCGGCATTCTCCAGGCGGACCGGTTGCGCACCGATCTCACATTCGGGACAGGCACCTCGGCACATGTGACGACGCAGGCGCAAACCAGGGTGTATCGGATGGACTACGACTACGCGTCGTCCGTCACGAACGTCTCGGTGGGGGCCGGTGCGTACACCGAGTACCTGCCCGAACCCGTGGTTCCGTTCGCCGGATCGCGCTTCTACCAGCACACCTCGGTGACGCTCGACGAATCGGCCACGCTCCTTCTCGGGGAGACCGTGTATGCCGGACGGCTCGCCCGCGACGAGCGCCACAGGTACGAGGTCTACGCGTCCGACGTCGAAGTCCGGCGGCCCGGCGGTCGTCTCGTGGCACTCGACCGGGTCCGGCTGTGTCCCGGCGAGGATCACGATTCCGCCGCGGCACCGAGTCTCGGCGTCTTGGCCGACCACGACATCCTCGCGATGTTGTACGTGTTCACTCCGCTGGTGCCGGTCGCCGTGCTCGCGGATCTGCTCCACGACGCGCTGGCCGCCACTCTGCCGGACGGCTTGTTCGGTGTGAGTGCGCTGCCGAACGAAGCCGGCGTCTGGATGCGTTTGGTCGCCAACGATCCTGTCACGGTGGCCCGCGCCACTCACGCGGCGGCGGGAGCGGCTCACGAAGCACTCACGGGTTTCGCCGCTCCGGCGATCCGCAAGATGTAGGGGCGCTCGACAATCACCGATCCATACCGGATGCACGGCGAAGGAGCTGGACATGACTACGGGAACTGCACCGCAGGATTCCATGGCCTCACCGCGCTCCTGGCTGGTGGGGTTCGGCCACGGTCCGTCACAGATCTATTTCCAGGCGAACATCTACACCACACTGCTCATCATGGCGGCCTTCGTCGTCGCCAGCTGGCAGATGGCAGTGCTGGTGGCGATCGGGTGTGTGGCACAGACCTTTACCGGGTGGGTCATCCGCACGAAAGCGTCCGACCTGGTCTTCGGTATGCAAGGTTTCTCCGGAGCCCTGGTCGGCGCTGCGACGTTTGCCACCCTCGGCAGCCAGTGGTTCTCGTACCCCATCGCACTCGTCGGCGGGGCGCTCGCCGCACCGGTCACGTGGCTGGTCAATGCGCTGTTCATGCGGACACCGCTGAAGATCTACGGACTCCCGTCGACAACGGCACCGTTCTGCATCGTCGCGACGATCATCCATTTCGGTTTCGAACGCTGGTGGGTCGAATCCTCGTCGATGACCATCGACTCGACCACGGTGGCGTTCTTCCGGTCGTTGCTGACCAACGTCTCGGAAGTGGTTCTGGTCGACAGTGCCTGGGCCGGTGCCCTCATCCTCATCGGCCTGTTCATTGCGAATTGGAAGGTCGGTCTGGCGGGTTTGCTCGGTAGTGTCGTCGGCACGCTGTGTGCCCTCGCACTGGGCGAGAGCCTCACCGAGACAGGAAACGGTCTGAGCGGGTATTCCGGTGTGCTCACCGCGATCGCGCTCTCCGTTACCTTCTTGAAGGAGAGTGTTCTCTCCTGGGTCCTCGCGCTGATCGGCACCGTCGTCACGGCAGTCGTCACCCTGTGGATGCACGATCTCGGGGTCCCCACCTACACGTGGCCGTACATCCTCACCACGTGGGTGTTCCTGGTGATCGCGCACTACATTCCCTCTGCCGAGCGTCCCTGACGAGAGCACGCGCAACGAACCGCGTTCGGAGGAGCACCCCACGACATGAGCGCCGCCGGAGAAGCCGGACCCCTGTTCCCGGACCGCAATCTCGCCTTGGAACTGGTCCGCGTGACGGAAGCCGGCGCGCTGGCATCCGGCCGGTGGGTCGGACGCGGCGACAAAGAAGGCGGGGACGGCGCGGCGGTCGACGCGATGCGCACCATGTTGTCGACCGTGACCATGAAGGGCGTCGTAGTGATCGGCGAAGGTGAGAAGGACGAAGCACCGATGCTGTTCAACGGCGAGTTGGTCGGCGACGGCACCGGACCGGAGTGCGATTTCGCGGTCGACCCGGTCGAGGGCACCACACTCATGGCCGCCGGCGCGCCGAATTCGCTCAGCGTCGTGGCTGTTGCCGAGCGCGGGGCCATGTTCGACCCGTCGTCGGTGTTCTACATGAACAAGATCGCCGTGGGCCCGGACGCGGCCGACGCCGTGGACATCACCGCGCCGGTGTCCGAGAACATCTCCCGGGTCGCCGCTGCGCTGGGCACGTCGGTCGCGGACCTGACCGTGGCTGTGCTCGACCGGCCGCGCCACACCGAGTTGATCGAGCGGATCCGCCGGGCCGGAGCGCGGGTGCAGTTGCTGCCGGACGGGGACGTTGCCGCCTCCATTGCCGCTGCGCGTCCCGCCTCCGGTATCGATATGGCGATGGGCATAGGTGGCACTCCGGAAGGCATCCTCTCGGCAGCCGCGGTGCGGTGCCTGGGAGGGACGATTCAAGCGCAACTGACTCCCCGGAACGCCGCCGAACGCGGGCAGGTTCAGGCCGCGGGGCACGATACCGATCGGGTCCTCCACACGACGGACTTGGTCGGCGGCACGAATGTGTTCTTCGCCGCCACGGGAGTCACCGACGGGCCGCTGTTGCATGGAGTGCGGTACTTCGGCGGAAACCGCGCGGGCACTCAATCGATCGTGATGCGCAGCAAGTCCGGCACCGTCCGGATCATCGAGGCCGAGCACCGACTGGACTTGCCCTTTCCCGCGCCGGAAACGTGAGTTCGAAAAAACGTCCCGCCCGACGACCTCCCTGCCAGTTGGAGGTATCCGTAGCTGCGTGCACCTCCGCCGGCTGTGCTGCCCATCGCCCTAATGCCCGAGCGGCCGTTCACCTTGAGCGGCTGGGGAATGTGGTTTGCGTGCATCGGATCCGCAGCACTGATCCCGAGCCTTGTCCTGCGCGGGGTCACCCCAATTGCGTAACGCGCGCGCATCGGCCTGTGCCCCAAGGGTGAGGGCGCCCCGCGCGGGAACCGCACCGACGCGCCGACGCCACTACGGACCACAGCCAGCAGCGCCCCACCGAACGCTGCGCATCTCAGCACCAAGCAATCCCTCGGAGCGGAGTTCCGGGTGCCCGCCTGCGATGCACGGGAGTGTGCGTTCGCCATCGTCTCCATGAGGTTTTGTGTCGCCGTCATCGAGCTGCTCGTGCAGGAATTCAACGATGGGATTCTTGGCATGAGTCGTCGGATGCTGGCGAGGACCCTTTCTTCACTGGTAGCGGCGCGATCAATTCGTCCAGCCCGGAGCAAGATCGACCAGTTGGGTACGTACAGACCAGTTGGGTACGTACAACACCGGCACGCTCCGGCTCTGCTTCATATGCCGCCTTGTCGAGCTGGAACCGAGCGAAACCGCGCTCATCAGGCTCAGCCGTTACGCGCGACGCCGGGTCCATCGGACCGACGAGCTAGGCGGCCTTCAGCCGTGCTCGGTATGCAAGGTGCAGATCCAACTCGACCCGAAATATGTACATCGCGCGACGTCACTGGCAAGTAAAGTCGATGAATCGCCTTTGGCGATAGTGCCCCGTGGAGTGGTGGACTTCGGATCGGCTCTGCAGTAGACGTAGTGATCAACGAGTCGTGCTGGATACTATGCTGTTTCGCTCGAGC